>CAZJPA010000040.1:0-17786 GCA_964547755.1 uncultured Sphingomonadales bacterium | reverse complement strand
CTCCGTCACATGCGCAGCCTTTTCGAACAGCGCCTCGACCGCCGCCCGTTCGCCGAAACGCCAGACAAAAGCGCGGTTGCTGGGAGCATCCGGATGCACGAGCGGTGCGCCGTCCGCGACTGCGCGGGCTGCATCGACGACCGCGTCTTCCGGCTCATAGTCGAGCAGCACAAGCTCACGGGCCGCTTCCGCCGCCTCGCGGCTTTCAGCGACGATGAACGCCAACGCCTCGCCGACATGCCGCACCACCCCTTCCGCGAATACCGGCCGGCCGTGCACCGTGCCGTCCTGCGGAGGAGCGAGACAGGGAATGGCGTTGGCGATCCCCATCTCGGCGAGGGTGGCCGCCGTCAGCACCGCCTTGACCCCGGGGACAGCCATGGCTTCCGCCACATCGAGCTCGGTGATCCGGCCATGGGCGAAGGGGGCGCGCAGCACAAGGCCATGAAGCGTGCCCTCCAAACGAATGTCGTCCGTGTAGCGGCCGCGGCCGGTCAGAAACCGCCGGTCTTCCCGTCGCCGCAAGGGCTGTCCGATACCGAACCTCTTCATGCGGATGTCTCCCGCCGTTGCTGCCTGCTGCGCCGGGCCGGTGCCGGCCCGCCTGCTCACCTTTTTCCCCTCTTGTCTCGCCCAAGGCAAGGCTCCATCTTGGCGGAGACGATGAAGGGATCGATCCATGGATGCGCAGCCAGGCATTGCCAGCGTGAGCTCCGAGGCGGACAGAACGGCCTTGCGCCCCCTGATCGATCCCTTCGGCCGGCGGATCACCTATCTTCGCCTTTCCGTCACCGACCGCTGCGATCTGCGCTGCCGCTACTGTATGCCGGCGCGCCCGCATTTTCTTCCCAAGTCCGAGGTGCTGAGTCTGGAGGAACTGGTCAGCCTGGCGGATGTCTTCATCGCGCATGGGGTGACCAAGATTCGGCTGACCGGCGGTGAGCCGCTGGTGCGTAAAGGTATCGCCTGGCTGATCACCGCCTTGGGCGAACGCCACACCGCCGGTCTGCGAGAGCTCACGATCACCACCAACGGCCAACAGCTCACTCGTTTTCTGCCGGTGCTCACCCAGGCGGGCATGCGGCGGATCAATATCTCTCTCGACACGCTCGATCCGGACGGCTACGCACGGATCACCCGTGGCGGCGCGCTCGCGCCGGTTCTGGAGGGAATCCGCGCCGCCCGGGATGCCGGCTTGGCCGTCAAGCTCAATACCGTGGTGATGCGCGGCGTCAATGAGGGGGAGATCGACAAGCTGATCGCATTTGCCGGCACGCAGGGCTGCGATCTGACGCTGATCGAGCCCATGCCGCTCGGCTCCGTCGAGGACGGGCCGCGCAGCCTGCGGTTCACCCCGCTGATTGCGCTGGCGAAAGAGCTGGCGCGGCGCTGGACGCTGACCCCCCTACCCGGTCATTCCACCGGCGGACCGGCGCGCTATGTGCGGGTCGAGGAAACGGGCCGGCTGCTGGGCTTCATTACGCCGCTCTCCCACAATTTCTGCGCGGGCTGCAACCGCGTGCGGGTGAGCGCGACGGGGCAACTCTACCTGTGCCTCGGCGCCGGCGACGGCTTCGATCTCAAGCGCGTTCTGCGTCGCGAGGGACCGGAAGGGCTTTCCGCCCTCCTCGACCGGCTGATCCGCGCCAAACCCGCCCGCCACGCCTTCGAGGAGGACATGGACCGCGCCACCCCCACGCTCGCCCGCCACATGCATGTCACCGGCGGGTGACGAGCCGCAAAGGTGCAAAGGCAAGACGTCACCGACGTCCTGCCGGAAAAGACCGAACACGATGCCGGCCGGTGCGCGCAAATTGCCTATGCATTCTTTCACCATCCCCACACATGCGCAGAAAAATGCACTCGCCCGCAATTTCATGATACTTTTTGTGTTGACATGGAAGCAAACTTGCGTAAATTGGGTCGCATGATGTGTGCAACGCAACATAACCCGCAGACAGGTTTCCGCCTCACCCGGCCGCTCGGGCGGGCGGGGCCGGTGGCGTTGGCCTTCCCGCCGTTGTGGACGGCGGGTGGCACGCTGCTGCTGGTAACGCTGCTGGGGCTGCTTCTGATTGGAGGTGGCCGGGGATTGTAGTGCGCACACAAACCGCAATGACGCACCGCCCCGGCCCCCGCGAGAGCATCGCGGGGGTTCGTTTTTGAAGGGCCGCGTCAAGAAGGGATCATCGCGCGGCACAACGCTTCGGCAGGACATCCCGCGCGCTTCCTAAGGTGACCAGAAAGAGACGGAACAGAGGATGACGACAGAGGATACTCCACAAGGAGGTGGACACAGCGGCGCAGAGCCGACCATCACCCATTATCCGAGCGAAGCGGTGCGCAGCCGACCGGCCGCCCGCGCGATGCTGCGGGCAACAGGCCTCGACGACGCGGCGCTGTCTCGTCCTTTCGTCGGCATCGTCACCTGCTGGACGGATGTCACGCCGTGCAACATTCATCTCGACACGCTGGCCGTGCCGCTGGCCGATGCGATCCGCAGCCACGGCGGCACGCCGTTTCGCTTCAACACGATCTCGGTGACCGACGGCATCGCCATGGGCACGCCGGGTATGCGCGCGTCCCTCATTTCGCGTGAGGTGATCGCCGATTCCATCGAACTGGCCGTCCGTGGTCACTGTCTCGACGCAGTGGCCGTGATCGTCGGTTGCGACAAGACGATCCCGGCAGCCGCCATGGCGTTGGCCCGTCTCGACCTGCCCGGGATCATTCTCTACGGCGGCTCGATCGCCCCTGGTGAACACAACGGCCGCCGGCTGACCATCCAGGACGTCTTCGAGGCGGTGGGTGCGGCCGCCGAGGGGCGCATCGACGAGGAGGAGCTGTGCGCAGTCGAACGGGCGGCCTGCCCGGGGGCGGGTGCCTGCGGCGGTCAGTTCACCGCCAATACGATGGCGCTGGCGCTGACCGCCATGGGGCTGTCGCCGATGGGGGCCAACGATGTGCCGGCGACCGATCCACAAAAGCCCTGTGTCGCCGCGCGCACAGGCGCCCATCTCATGCGCATGCTCGCCGCTGGTGTTTCTGCTCGGCGGTTCCTGACCCGCGAGGCGCTGCTCAACGCCATTACCGTGGGCGCGGCGACGGCGGGTTCGACCAATCTCATACTTCATCTGCTTGCCATCGCCCGTGAAGCCGGCATCGATCTGACTTTGCCGGACTTCGATCGCGTTGCCGCGGCCACGCCCGTCATCGCCGATCTCAAGCCGGCGGGCCGCTATACGGCGGTCGACTTCTTCGAAGCCGGAGGCAGCCCGCTGCTCGTCAGCGAACTCGCCGAGGCCGGGCATCTGCATGATGTGCCGACGGTGACAGGCAACCGGCTGTTCGAGGCGGCCCGAAGCGCGCTGCGGGATGAGCCGGAGCAGGACGTCATTCGCCCCATCGCCGCTCCCCTCAAACCGCGCGGCGGCTACGCCATCCTCTTCGGCGATCTGGCGCCTGAGGGTGCGGTCGCCAAGCTGGCCGGCGTCGATGCCGACGCCTTCTCGGGCCCCGCCCGGGTTTTCGACAGCGAGGAAGAAGCCTTCGCCGCCGTTCAGGACGGCCGCATCCGGGCCGGCGATGTCGTGGTCATCCGATTCGAGGGACCGCGGGGCGGGCCCGGCATGCGCGAGATGCTCGCGGTGACCGCTGCGATCCAGGGCCGGGGGTTGGGCGAGAGTGTTGCGTTGATCACCGACGGTCGCTTCTCGGGCGCGACCCATGGGATCATGGTCGGCCATGTCGCCCCTGAGGCGGCCGCCGGCGGACCACTTGCGCGCATCCGCGACGGCGATCGCATCACCATCGACATCAAGGGCCGCCGCCTTGATATTGATGCCGATCTCGCCACCCGCGATCCGGCTGCACCGCCCACGCGCCGACTGGTGGGCGCTTTCGCCAAATACGCCCGCGATGTCGCCAGCGCCGCCGACGGTGCGGTGACCATCCCGCTCGCTCCGGCTGCCGCCACACAAACCAGCGATCACAAACAACCAGAGGAGATGACCGCATGAGAATCTTCACCGACGAGGACGTGAAAACCAATCCACTTGCCGGGCGGCGCATCGCCGTCATCGGCTACGGCAGCCAGGGCCGCGCCCATGCCTTAAACCTCGCCGATTCGGGGTTCGATGTCGTGGTCGGCCTGCGCAAAGGCGGTGCGAGCTGGCAACGTGCCCAAGCCGACGGATTGGCCGTTGCCACACCCGAGGAAGCCGCCGCCGGTGCCGGTCTCATCGCCATGCTGGTTCCCGACATGGTGCAGGAGGACGTCTTTCGCGAAGCGATCGCGCCGGCGCTGCGCTCTGATACAACGCTGCTGTTCGCCCATGGGTTTACGATCCTCTATCGCCGCATCGTACCGCCGCGCGAGATCGACGTCGTTCTCGTCGCCCCCAAGGGACCGGGCGACCTGGTGCGGCGCGAATACGAGCAAGGCCGCGGTGTACCCTGCCTGGCGGCGGTCCACCAGGATGCAAGCGGTCAGGCCTTTGCCAAGGCGCTCGCCTATGCTCAGGGCATCGGCGGCACGCGCGCCGGCGTGATCGAGACAAGTTTCCGCGAAGAAACCGAAACCGATCTCTTCGGTGAGCAAGCGGTGTTGTGCGGTGGCGTCTCGGAACTCGTCATCAAGGGCTTTGAGACGCTGGTGGAGGCCGGCTACCGGCCAGAGGTCGCCTATTTCGAGTGCCTGCATGAGCTCAAGCTCATTGTCGATCTCATGCAGGAAGGCGGTCTTAGGAAGATGCTCCACTTCATCTCCGAGACCGCGAAATACGGCGATTTCGTCTCAGGGCCGCGGGTCATCGACGACCATGTCAAAGCGCGTATGCGGGAGGTCCTGGACGATATCCGCTCCGGTGCTTTTGCGCGTGACTGGATCCTGGAAAACCAGGCCGGCCGGCCCCGCTACCACGCGCTCTGGCAGAAGGATTTGGAACACCCGATCGAGCGCATCGGCTCCGAACTCAGGGCGCGCATGGGCTGGCTCCAACCGGACCACAACAAGACCGGCGCGCAAGACGGATCGGCCGACACCGCCCCACAAACCCCGATACGCGAGACGGCCTAGTCTGAACCCCATCAAGCACCAGGGAACGGCAGCAGATGCGATCAGGAGCGGCAGCAAGCAGGATCCCGTCCGAGCCCCTGCCAACGCGTCCCGCGCGGCCGGCGGCGCATGCGCTCGTGCGCGCCCTGGAGGCCCAAGGGGTGGAGGTCGTCTTCGGCTATCCTGGCGGGGCGATCATGCCCGTCTATGATGCGCTGCTCGACGCCCGTTTCCAGCATGTGCTCACCCGTCATGAACAGGGCGCGGTCTTCGCCGCCGACGGCTATGCACGGGTTGCAGGCCGTGTCGGCGTGTGTCTGGCGACATCCGGACCGGGCGGCACGAATCTCGTCACCGGGCTGGCCAACGCCTTTCTCGACAGCGTGCCCATGGTGGCGATCACCGGCCAGGTGCCGCTCGGGCTGATCGGCACAGACGCCTTCCAGGAAGTGGACATGTTCGGGATCACGCTGCCGGTGGTCAAACACAGCTATCTGGTGAGCGATCCCGCCGAGGTTCCCGACATCGTGGCCGAAGCCTTCCGGGTGGCGACGAGCGGTCGCCCCGGTCCGGTGCTGATCGATCTGCCGAAAGATGTCGCCCAGACCGACATCCCGCTCCCCGAGCATCCGCCGCGCGCCCTGCCTGAGGAACCACCGCTGCCCGATCCTGATCTCCTCGCGCGGGTGGAAGAGATGATCCGTCGCGCCAAGCGCCCCCTGCTGTATGTCGGCGGCGGTGTGGCGCTTGCCCGTGCTGTCGAAGCCCTGCGGGACTTCATGCGCCGCACCGGGATTCCGGCGGTGGCGACATTGAAGGGACTCGGCGCGCCTGATCCCGACCACCCGCTCTTCCTCGGCATGCTCGGGATGCACGGCACCCGTGCTGCCAATCTCGCCGTGCAGGAATGCGATCTGCTGATCGCGTTGGGTGCCCGCTTCGACGACCGCGCCACGGGGCGGGTCGATGGATTCGCCCCCAAGGCCCGGATCATCCATTTCGACCGCGACGCCGCTGAGATCGGCAAGATCAAGGGGGTGGATCTGGCCATCCTCGGTGCCCTCGCTCACGCACTGGACGCGCTCGATATCGACGCCCTGCCGATCGCCGATTGGCAGGACCAGGTGGCGCAGTGGAAGCGCGAGCACGCCTTTCGCTACGACGCGCCCGGCACCGGCGTCTATGCGCCTCACCTGTTGAAACGCCTCGCCGAGAAGGCGGGCGACGACATCATCGTCACCTGTGACGTTGGCCAGCATCAAATGTGGGTCGCCCAACACTGCCGTCTGTCGCGTCCTGAGGCGCATGTGACCTCTGGCGGCCTGGGCGCGATGGGCTTCGGCATTCCGGCGGGAATCGGCGCCCTGTTTGCCGAGCCGGACGCGACGGTCGTCACCGTCACCGGTGACGGCTCGATCATGATGAACATCCAGGAGCTCGCCACCCTCATGCGCTACCGGCTGCCGCTCAAGATCGTGCTGATCGACAATCAGTCCCTCGGCATGGTCCGCCAATGGCAGGATCTCTTCTTTGCCGGCAAACGCAGCCAGGTCTCGCTCGCGGACAACCCGGATTTCGCGGCGCTCGCCCGGGCCTTCGGCCTGGCGGCCCGCACACTCATGCGCCGGGACAAGGTGGAGGCCGCGCTTGACTGGCTGCTGGCCGCTCGGGGACCGGCGCTGCTGCATGTGAAGATCGACCCCGATGAGAATGTCTGGCCGCTGGTGCCGCCCGGCGCCCGCAATGACGAAATGCTCGAAGGTCTCAAAGGAGATGCCCGATGACCGAGACGCTGACCATCGAGATCGACCATTCCCACGGCGCAGCCCTGCGGGTGCTGGGACTGATCGAGCGCCGCGGCTGGCGCATCCGGGCCGCGACACTGATGCCGGCGGGCAATACCGGCCAACGCCTGATCGTCGCCGTCGAGCCGCAATCCTGGTCGCACCCGCGCCTGGACGTGCTGCGGGCGCAGCTCAAGCGCCTGCTGTGCGTGCGCGCGATCGAGGGAACGGAACCGGACATGCCGGTCTTGGCCGGCGCGCCGCATCCGGAATTCCTGTCTGAAAACGCAAGAGGAGCCGCATGATGACTGCCCAGGTATCCAGCGATCCCAAGCCCCGTGAGCCGGACCGCGTCCTCATCTTCGATACCACGCTGCGGGACGGTGAGCAGGCGCCCGGCTTTTCCATGGACTTTGAGCAGAAGCTAAAGCTGGCCCGTGCGCTCGCCGAGCTTGGCGTGGATGTCATCGAAGCGGGCTTTCCGGCCGCCTCGCCGGGTGACTTCAAGGCGGTGGAAACCATCGCGCGCACGGTCGATGGTGTCACCGTCTGCGCGCTGGCACGGGCGACCGAGGGCGACATTCGCGCAGCGGCCGAGGCGACGAGACCGGCCGCCCATCGGCGCATCCACACCTTCATCGCGACCTCGCCGGTGCACCGTAAGGACAAGCTCAAACTCTCCGAATCCGAAGTGCTGGATCGCGCGGTCGCCGCCGTGCGCCAAGCCTGTGCGCTGTGCGCGGAGGTCGAGTTCAGCGCCGAGGACGCACTCAGAACCGAACCGGAGTTTCTGGTGAAGGTGTTTGCGGCCGCAATTGAGGCGGGCGCGCGCATCGTCAATGTCCCTGACACTGTCGGCTATGCGACGCCTGACGATATCCGTCGTATCTTTAGATACTTGCGCGAAAATGTTCCAGGATCGAGTGAAGTCATCTTCTCCGCCCATTGTCATGACGATCTGGGACTGGCGGTCGCCAATTCGCTGGCGGCCGTCGAGGCGGGCGCGCGGCAAGTGGAGGTCGCCTTGAACGGGATCGGTGAGCGGGCCGGCAATGCGGCATTGGAGGAGGTCGTGATGGCGCTCAAGACGCGCGCCGATCACTTCGGCGTTCAGACCGGCGTGCGCACGCATCGGCTTTATGCCACCTCGCGCCTGCTCGCCTCGCTCACCGGCCAGCCGGTACCACGCAACAAGGCGATCGTCGGCGACAACGCATTCGCCCATGAATCCGGCATCCATCAGGACGGCGTGCTGAAGAATGTCGAGACCTACGAGATCATGAAGCCGGAAGATGTCGGGGTGCCGGCCTCGCAGCTCGTGCTTGGCAAACACTCCGGGCGCCATGCCTTCAAGCGCCGGGTGGAGGCCCTGGGCTATGCCCTCAACGACGACGAGCTGGATGCCGCCTTCCGCGCCTTCAAGGAGCTTGCCGATCGCAAGAAACTGGTCACCAATGCCGATATCGAGGGGCTGATCCTGGGCCACGAGGTGAAATCGACCGGCCCCTGGCGTCTCAAGGCGTTGCAGGTCGCCGCATCTTCGGGCGATTCGAAGATGAGCACGGCGGCGGTCGCGCTGGCCCATGAGGATGGCCGCCTCGTACAGGCCTCCGCCCTCGCCCATGGGCCGATCGAGGCCGTGTTCGCCGCCATCCGTGCCGCCACGGGAGCGCAAGCGCGGCTCGTAGACTTTTCGGTCCGTTCGATCGGCGCCGGCTCCGACGCCCAAGGCTGGGCGGACGTGCGGCTGGAAGCGGGCGAAGGCGGCGCCCATGGCTCAGGTGTGGATACCGACATCATCGTCGCCTCGGCCGAAGCCTATCTCGATGCGCTCAACCGAATCTTGCGCGAGGAATCCGGAACCAAAGATGGCAAGCCGCGTCTCGATCCGGCGCTCGCTGCGTTCTGAAAGCAAGAAGGAAATCCAACGATGCCCATAGCCGAAACCGATCTGATCTGGATGAACGGCCGCCTCATTCCCTGGAAGGAAGCGACCGTGCATGTGCTCTCCCACGCCCTGCACTACGGCTCCTCGGTCTTCGAGGGCGTGCGCTGCTACGAGACGCATCTGGGCCCACGCGTCTTCCGTCTGACGGACCACATCAACCGCATGTATCATGCGGCCCGGGTCTACGGGATGACGATTCCCTTCGATGCGCCGACCCTGGCCGCCGCCGCTAAGGAGGTGATCCGTGTCAACAATCTGACCAGCGCCTATGTGCGACCCATCGCCTTCAAGGGGTATGGGGGGATCGGCGTGGTCGGTGGGGAATGCCCGATCGATGTCGCCATCGCCGCCTTTCCCTGGGGCGCCTATCTGGGTGAGGAGGGGCTGAAGAACGGCATCGATGTCTGCGTGTCCAGCTGGCGGCGGGTCGCACCGGGGACTCTGCCGGCGGGCTTGAAGATGGGTGGCAACTATCTCTCCAGCCAGCTGATTTCTCTGGAAGCGAAATCACGCGGTTTTGCGGAAGGGATCGGCCTGTCCCATGACGGGCTGGTGAGCGAAGGGGCCGGCGAGAACATCTTTGTCGTGCGCGAAGGCCGCCTTTACACGCCGCCGGCGGCCGCCTCGATTCTGGCCGGGATCACCCGCCACACCGTGATCACGCTCGCCCGTGAGTTGGGACTGGAGGTGATCGAACAGCCGATCCCGCGCGAAATGCTCTACATCGCCGACGAGCTGTTCTTCACAGGCACGGCGGCCGAGGTCACCCCCATCCGTTCGGTGGACCGTATCCCGATCGGCGACGGCGACCGGCCGATCACGCGCCGTATCCAAGACGCCTTCTTCGGCCTGTTCGATGGCCGTACGGCGGATCGCTGGGGCTGGCTCGAGCCGCTGGAAGCCGAGGTCGCCACGCTGCCGCAAGCGGCCGTCAGAGGAGAATGAGCGATCGACATCGACATAGGGAAAAGGAGAGACGGGCAATGACATTCCGGATTCTGGCCCTGCCTGGAGACGGGATCGGCCCCGAGGTGGTGGCATCGGCGCGCAAGGTCATGAACGCCCTTGCGCTCAAGTCCGGTTGGCGCTTTTCTTGGCAGGAAGCGCTCATCGGCGGCGCCGCGATCGAAGCGGAAGGTGTGCCGCTGCCGGACCGGACGCTGGAAGCCGCGCTGGACGCCGATGCCGTGCTGCTGGGCGCGGTCGGTGGTCCGGCCTGGGATGGGTTGCCCGGGCATCTCAGACCCGAACGTGGCTTGCTCCAACTGCGCCGGGCACTCGGCACCTTCGCCAATCTGCGGCCGATCCGCTCTCATCCGGTTCTTGCTGCGCGCACACCGCTGAAATCCGAAACCGTCTCCGGCACGGACATGCTGTTCGTGCGCGAGCTCACCGGCGGGCTCTATTTCGGCGAGAAGGGCCAGGATGCGCGCGGCGCCTATGACATCTGCCGCTATACGGAAACAGAAATCGCCCGCGTCGTGCGCTTGGCCGCCCGTCTCGCTGCCTGCAGACGCGGACATCTCACTCTCATCGACAAGGCGAACGTGCTCGAGACCAGCCGCCTGTGGCGGCGTGTCGCCAAGCGCGTCCTGGCGGAGGAATTCCCGGATCTCGCCTTTGACATCCAGCTCGTGGATGCCGCGGCGATGCGCCTCATCCAGGCGCCGCGCAGTTTCGATGTCATCGTCACCGAAAACCTCTTCGGCGACATCCTCACCGACGAAGCAAGCGTGCTCGCGGGCTCAATCGGTCTCATTCCGTCCGCTTCCCTCGGCGAAGAGGGTATGCCCGGGATCTACGAACCCGTCCATGGCTCGGCGCCGGACATCGCCGGCACGGGCCGCGCCAATCCGATCGGTATGATCGCGAGCTGTGCGCTGATGCTGGAGTGGAGTGCGAAACGTTCCGATCTTGCACAGCTCGTGGAGGAGGCCATCGCGCACACACTGGCGGACGGCGTGCTGCCCCCCGATCTCGGCGGCGTGGCGGAGACTGCCCATGTCACGGATGCCGTCATCGGACATCTTGCCAGCCTGTCCCAACCGGCGCCCGCTCCCTGCTGAGCCGGCGGGTCCGACACCCGCTCATCCCTCGGGCGATGTGATCATCTGCCGAGCGGCCAGGCGGCGGAAGAGCCCATTTTTGGCCAGAAGCTCCGCAAAGCGTCCCTCCTCCACGAGACGGCCGTGGTCGAGCACATAGATCCGATCGGCGTCCCGGATCGTGGACAGGCGATGCGCGACCACGAGCCGGGCCACCGCAAGGCGGTTCAGACTTTCGGTCACAACAGCCTGGGTTTCGTTGTCGAGTGCGCTTGTTGCTTCGTCGAAGATAACGAGTTTCGGCCGCCTGACAAGGGCGCGTGCGATCATCAGGCGTTGCCGCTGGCCACCCGAGAGCGTCACGGCGCCTTCGCCCAGCATCGTCTCGAGCCCCATCGGCATCTGCTCCAGATCGGCCTCCATGCCCGCCATGCGGATCGCGTCCATCGCCTGCCCGCGGGTGATGCGGGCACCGGCGGCGATGTTCTGAAAGATGCTGCCGGGAAGCAGACGGCCATCCTGCAGCACAACACCGATCTGCCGTCTCAGCCAGCCCAGGTCGAGACGCCGCAAATCGACCCCGTCGATGAATATGCTGCCTTCCTCGGGCTGCTCGAATCCGAGAATGAGACGAATGATCGTGGACTTGCCGGCACCAGACGGTCCGACCAGCGCCACCATCTCGCCCGGATCCAGCTTGAGACTCACACCATCCAGAATGCGTGCAGAATCAGGCGTATAGCGGAAAGCAAGCGCATGCACCGCAATCGCACCCCGGAATGGCTTCAGCCGGCGGTGACCGCCCGTCATGTCTTCGGGGCGTTCGTCCAGCAGCGGACGCAACCGCTCCGCCCATGGTCGAACCGCCACCAGCTGCAAGACGGCGCCGGCCACCATCGTCAGCGCCAACGAGAACTGACCGAGCGCCGTATAAAAACCGATGAAGGAAGCCGCCGATATCGCGGCGCTCAGATGCTCGGCGGCGATCGCGCCCCAATCCGTCGGCGTCCGAAAATAGGCGAACATCTGCCCGCTGACGAGGGCGATCGCGGCCACCAGTACGACAAAGGTCACGATCGGCCACACGGCTGATAGGCCCTGCAGCACGGCCGCCGCCATCTGTTGCCGGCGGGATGCCGCCAGGATGCGTCGGTAGAGCCCGGCGAAGCGTTGAAAGGCGGCGGAAACGGCACCGGCCACGCGTATGTTGCTAATTGCCTGGACAAACTGGAAGATCAGCGCTTCCAATCGGCCCGTGTCGTCGGTAATGGTCTTGACCTCCTGCAGCACGATGCGTCCGATCCGCCAGGTCAACCCGGCAAACAGCAGGCCAAGCGCCGCGACGACCGCACCGAGCCGCCAATCGTACCAGATCATCAATGCGAGCGAGAACAGTCCGAATACGCCATGGGTGATGGCTGTGACCGCATGCATGCCGACCATCGCACGGATGGTATCGACGGAAAGGGCTCTGTTCGCCAGATCACCAACGTCAAAACGACGGAAGAAGGAGACGGGCAGCCGCAGCAACCGATCCCAGACGGCCTCTTGGAGGCGGTTTCCCGCCCGCCCTTCGGCGCGCACGGTCGCAAAGCCGGCCGCCAGACTCACGCCTGCCTGAGCCAACGCGGCGGCGGCAAGACCGAAGAAAAGGGTCCACAACAAGGGGTGATCGGCATCCGGGATCACCCGGCTCATGACCAGCCCGGTCGCGAGCGGCGTGCCAAGGGACAGCAGCCCCGCGACAGCCGTCAAACCCACAAAGCGCAGAGCATCGCGTCTCATATCCCAGCCCGCATGGCGCAACAGATCGCCAAGACCGCAGGCGGCCTTCTCCGGCAGGCGTTGCGCCAACACCCATGCTTCCCGCCCGAGCCGAGCCGCTTGCTCTGCACCGAGTGCCCGCGTGACCCCATCCGCGTCGAATACCGCATACCCCTTGGTCGTCGGCTTCGCGAGAAGCGGTTTCCCGCTTTCCGCCCCCAGGATCACCAGGCCATGATCGGCGCGCCACCAGTGCTCCTCCAGCCGCACCCGGCGAAAGAAGAGACCGGCTGTCATCAGCAGCCGTTCGAAGAGGGCGGCAGCCGCCTGCCCATCCGCGCTGCTCGTCGGTTCTTCTTGTCTTGCCACCGCATCAAGATGCACAAGCCGGTCGGCCGGCAAAGGCGTGCCCATGGCGACACAGGCTTCGGCGATCACGGCCACCCGCGCATCCATCTCGCTATGCGGCATCGCGACCGGCCGCGACGGTCCTTGCCCGCCGACGGTCTCGGCCAAGCGGACGAGAGCACGGGCAAGCCCCCGTCGGCGCGCCTGCTCCCAATGCCGAAGGTCACGTCTGGCCCGCCGGTCTTCCTGTTGCACGAAATCGCGCCAGGCGGCGGCCAGGCGTGCAAGCAGCTCCCCCAGCCGTTCCGGACGCTTCTGGTCGTCTTGCTCTTCCATAAGAACAGCCCACGGCGGCAAGAGCGCGGCGGCCTGCGCCAGGACATCGGGATCCGTACTGGCGGGGTGAAGGGCGGCAAGGCTGATTTCGGCTTCTTGAAGGGGAACCAAAATCCAAGACAGCGCGGTTCCACCCTCTTCTTGGAACCCCTTCCCGGGATACAGCAACCGCTCGCCCGGCCCGGCCTCGCCGGCCAGATGACGCACCCCGGACGGCTCGACGCAGAACAAGAGCACCTGGCCGGCATGGACCATCACCATGGCCGGCTCGTCGGGCAATGTGAAGGGGATGCCGACCGCTGTCAGCCGCCGTCCCTTTTCGTGATCCGCCCGTTCCGCCATCATCCCTGCTCCACCAGCCGCCGATAGCGGCCGTCCATGGCGATCAGTTCGTCATGTCGTCCCCGCTCCGCGACGCGTCCTCGATCCAGCAGGATGATCTCGTCGGCATCGCGAATGGTGGACAGGCGATGCGCCACGATGACCAGCGAGCAGCCCCGCCGCCGCAAACGCCGGTCGATTTCTTCCTCGGTTGCGGCATCGAGAGCGGCGGTCGCCTCATCCAGCACCAGAATCCGGGGATCGCGGGCCAATGCGCGCGCGATTTCAAGCCGCTGGCGCTGACCGCCGCTGAAATTGCGTCCCCCCTCCTCTACGATTGCCTCATAGCCACCGGAACGCGCGGCGACTTCCTCATGGATCAGCGCATCCTCGGCTGCGCGTTGCATGGCCGAGCGGGGGATCCCCGTGTCCCAGAAGGCGATATTCTCTGCGACCGTTCCAGCGAACAGAAAGATCTGCTGATCGACGGCTGCGATATCCCGTTCGAGCACCGCCTGCGGCCAGGCGGCGCGCGGCCGGCCATCGATCAGGATATCTCCGGCCGAAGGCTTGAGGGATCCGAGAATGAGACGGGCGACCGTGGACTTGCCCGAACCCGAAGGCCCCACCAGAGCAATCCGCCCGCCGGGCGGGAGCACAAAGTCCAACCCATCGATGAGCGGCGGACGAGTCGGGTCATAGCCGAAACGGACGCCCCTGAATTCCAGCCGCCCGGCGATCCGTGCCGGCTGCGGCTCGGGCCGGGTAGAGAGCGGTATTGCGGACGGCTCCCGCGATTCCTCTTCGAGGGGATAGCGCAAGACGTCATCCAGACGCTGAAGGTCGCCCAGGATCGTCTGGAGCTGCCCGCCCAGCATCACGAAACGCTGGACGGGGGTCGCCACCTGCAGCCAGAGGGTCTGGAAGGCGATCAGCCCGCCCATCGTCAGCGAGCCGGCAAGCACGAGCTCGGCACCGGCGAGGAGGATCACGGCCTGTGCCAGTACGGCGACGAGCTGCGGACCGATCTCGAGAAACGCCGTCGCCTGGCCCAGACGCTGATGGCTGTTCACCAGCCGCGCCTGATGACCGGACCATTGGGCGTAGAAATCCTGCTCGCTGCCGCTGGCGCGAATGGTCTCGATCGCGGCAAGTCCGGCCGCCGAGACACCGGCGAGCGCTCCCTGATCCACGAGATAGCGGCTGTTGTGCTCCTGCCGGCGGCGCGCAACCAGCCGCAGGACCAGAATATGGAACCCCACCGCCACCAGCGCCACCAATGTCAGCCAAGGACTGAGAAAAACCAGCGCGATCAGGAAAAACACGCCAACGACCATTGCGATCATCGTGGTTGGCAGCGGTCCGGCCATCAAGGCGGCGATCCGCCGGGCGCCCACCATCCGACTGGCGAGATCGCCGGCAAAACGCTGGCTGAAGAAACGCATGGGCAAACGCAACAAATGCCAGACATATTCGCTGGCAATCGCCATATCGAGCTTGGTCTGCAAGGCGATCAGCAACCGCTGCTGGATCCAGACCAGCAGCCCCCCCACGCCACTGGCCACCACGAGTCCCAGCAGCAGGGGAAACAGCCAGTCTGCATAGCCGCGTACCAGCACATCGTCCACGAACAGCTTCAGCCCCAGCGGGGTCACGAGTCCAGGCACGGCCAGAAACAGGCTCACCATCGCAATCGCAGCCAGCGCATCCGGAGATCGGGCCAGACGGGAAATCAGTACCTTGAACGTCTGGGGCGGATGACCGCTTCGGACAAATTGCGGTCCCGGCGCGAAAACGAGCGCAATACCGGTATACCCCCGCGAGAATTCATCCTGTGTCAACCGCAACCGCCCCTTCGCCGGATCATTGACGAAGACTACCTGCTCGGTGATCCCCTCGACGACGATGAAGTGATTGAAGTTCCAGAAGACGATCAGAGGCAGCCGCTGTTGGGCGAGACGGTCTATCTCAAGACGCATGCCCTTGGCCTCGAGGCCGTGAAACCGAGCGGCGCGCAGGATGCCGGCGGCTGTCGCTCCGTCACGCGTGACGCCGCTTTGGACCCGCAGCTCTTCGAGCGGCACCCAGCGGCCGTAATGGGCGAGCACCATCGCCAACGAGGCCGCACCGCATTCCACTGCTTCCATCTGGAGGATGGTGGGCGTGTGTGCGAGCGGCCGCCGGCGACGCCAGAATTCACTCAGCCGGCGCCGCATGCGCATCCTCCAAATCCGTGAGCTGCGCCATGACCGGCACAAGCAACGATATCGGTCGCACACGCCGCACGACCACGGTCGCCGCGGCCATCGTGCCGGGTGTGAGTTTGATCTCGGGCCCGGCCGACGACGTCCAGGCAAAACCCGTCGGCGTATGCGGCGCTTTTGTGAGCCGGACCTTGACGGCCAATGGTGGACCCGCGGCCAGCATCTCCTTGACCAAGGCATCATTCCCGAAACGGGCGAGAAGGTCCGACCGATCGCTCGGCAGCAATGCGACCGCCCTCACTTGACCCTTGATCGCGCCATAGATGCTGCGTTCGACCGTGGTCGGCGACACCAGGACGGGGTTACCTCTCCGCACCTTCTTGCCGACGGCGAGGGGAAAGAAGGCATAGGCGGTCAGCGCACCGCCTTTCGTTTCCAGTGTCAGAATGGGTTGGCCCGCCTCCACACGCCGGCCCGGCAATGCCTCGACCGCCACCACCAGCCCGTCCTCTTCGGCCAGAATGCGTCCGTCGTTGGCCTGTGTCGCCAGCAGCACGGCCTTCTTACCGCGTTCGCGAATGAGGGTGCGCTTCAGGTCATCCAGACGAGCCGCTCGGGCCGTGCGCATTTGGGCGAAACGGGCCTTGATCTCAGCGATTTGGGCGGAAAGAGCGAGCACCTGCTCGCGCGCATCCAGCCATGCCTGCCGCGTCGCCTCGACCGTTTCCTTGGTGGCGAATCCCTTCTTGAGAAGCTCCTCCTCCTCAGTCAGCTTCTTGGCGAGAAATGCCTCCTTCTGACGCGCAGCCGCCAGGGCTTGCTCATGAGCGGCAAGCGCCTTGCGCATCTCAGCCGCATCGGCGGCGTTCTGTTCGGCCAGGCCGGCGCTGAGCACCCGCACTTCGTCTTCGAGGGCGGCAAGAGAGGCATCGAGCGCAGCGATCTGGGCTTCGAGTGCCGGCAACGACAGCTCGGCCAGCAGATCGCCCTTCGCGACCGTTTGCCCCTTCTTCACATGCACCGCGACGACCCGGCCGTCGGCCGGAGCGGTCAGAGGAATGATACGGCTGCCGTCGTGCAACAGGACCGCCAAACCATCCACGCGATAGTCGAGGCGTCCGAACACCGCCCAAGCGACAGCAGCCAGTACGAGCAGGCCAAGGGCTGCCACCGCCACCCAACTGCGCGGTTTGACCAAGGTGATCGCGGCATCCAGCCCGCGCGGATCACTGAGCTCGCGCACCGCTTCTTCCCGGAAAAGATTGGGCATGACCCCTTACCGGCCCTTCTCATGTCTAGACGGTTATTGCGCATCGGCTATTGCACAGCGGCACATGACACCGTCTTTCTTTCACCTTCACCTTGCAGCTCGCCTCACCGTGCAGCCTGCGCCCGATCTCGCGCGAAAATTGGCCTGCCGGCGTCACCAGGTTTCACGCCCAATGGAGTGAAATCCCTGAACGGGTGCCCGCCTGTCTGTTTTGACAATTGTTCTGACGCTCTGGAGATAAACGATACCTACCCCTGCGCGACCGGCGGTTGGTTAAAGGAGTCTAAAATATCTTGACTCGCCTGTCCAGTAAAGCGTAGGAATTTCATTACGGAACAGAAAGGGGCTCTCGAAACGAAATTTCCTCAAGGATGCTAGCGCCGCCTATGATCATGCGCAAGGCGGCCCCCCATCTGTCCAGGGGGTTATTTCCCTTCCGAGATTCTCTTGTGTTTCGTCGCCGGCAGCGCTGTCGCAGACAGCTGCTGGTGGCATGGAAGAAGCGGGCAGCACGCTGCATGCCAGCTGGCATGCTGTGCCCCGCTGGTGACGAGAAATCAGGAAAGAAAGAGACCTATGGTACAGGATCAAGCTAAGGCCTATGGCCAACTCATCGCCCGTGCATGGAGCGATTCCGACTTCGCTGCGAAACTGAAGCACATGACTTTTAACAATTTCAAAATCAGGTTTTATCTCACCGGGTTCGTAGC
>CAZJPA010000039.1:0-18048 GCA_964547755.1 uncultured Sphingomonadales bacterium | reverse complement strand
CGGGCGCTGGTGCTCGAGGCCCATCACACGACGCACATCGAGGGCACGCAGCTGACCCTCGACCAGGCCGAACGCTTGATGGCCGGCGAGTCGGTCCCGGAAGCCGATCCCGACGATGTGCGGGAGCTTCTGAACTACCGACGGGCGTTCGATTTTGTCTCGGAATACCTGTCCAGCGGCGCGCCGATCACGGAAGGGGTGATCCGCGAGATCCACAAACGCCTGGTGGAGGGGGTGCGTGGCGGCGCGGCGGCACCCGGGGAATACCGCAAGATCCAGAACTACGTGGTCCACTCCGCCACCGGCGAGACGATCTACACGCCGCCGCCGGCCCACGAAGTGCCGATCCTGATGGCGGAACTGGTGAAGTGGTTGAACTGCGAACGGGAAACCCACCCGGTTCTTGTGAGCGGCATCGCCCAGTTCCAGCTCGTTCACATCCATCCCTTCCTGGACGGCAACGGCCGGACGTCGCGTCTGCTCTCGACCCTGTGCTTGTACCGCGCGGGCTACGACTTCAAGCGCCTGTTCACCATCAGCGAGTACTACGACCGGGACCGGGCCGCCTTCTACCGGGCGATCCAGGGCGTCCGGGAGCGCGACATGGATATGACCGGGTGGCTGGAGTACTTCGTCACCGGACTGGCCACCCAGCTGATGGAGGTCAGGCAACGGGGGGAGCGGGTGATCCGACGCGACGTACTCGTCCACCAGCACGGTCTCTCCCCCCGCCAGGCCCAGGCCCTGATGCACATTCTCGAACACGGGAGCATCAACATTCAGGAATTCGAGGCGCTCTGCCCGGATGTCAACCGGCGCACGCTTCAGCGAGACCTGAAAGGCATGGTGGAAAAGGGCCTGCTCGTGGAGCGGGGAACCAGTCCCACGGATCCCACGAAGCGGTACCGGTTGTCGGAAGGGGAGCTATGACAAGCTGTGACACGGAGCTGTGACAAGCTGCGACCTGCTGCTGTGACACGACCCACGCAGGACCGGGCAGCCCAGACCCAAGCGGAAATCCGAATCAACGCCGTTTCCGCCCCCTCGGGAATGTGCCGCTCTTTGAAATGATGTTGTGTATCAACGGGTTAGGTTATATCCTGGCGGTGGAGAGTGGTTATGAAGAGGGTTGCAAGCGGGGAGCCAGTTTCAAGGGTCTGGGAGAAATCCCCCCGGCCCTTCTCTTTTGTTTTGTCATTCGCCCCGCCCGCGCCTGCGCGTTGAATCGATTCCATGGAGCGGCCCATTTCGCGCCGCCGGCGCCACTCCCGTTCGTGAAGCTCCATCCGCCGGCTCTCGTCCGACACCGTCTTGGGCCACGCTTTCCACGAATTCGATCCGCCGCGGATATTTGTAGAGTGCGGTCGTGGTCTTCACATGATCCTGTCATTCCTTGACGAGGGCCTCGCTCGGCCCATAACCGGGCGCGATCCAGGGCCATTGAGGCCTGCTTTCCACGCTCGGAGCGCCAACGCTACCTGGTCCAATCGAATGCGCACAGTCTGGCGGCCAAGGTCCCTGAAGATTTGCGGCCCGACTTCAACGCCCGCGTCACGGCGGCTTACCAGGTACCGTCCAGGGCCATCGGGCGCGAGTTGGCGGACGGCATCGTCGCCGATTTCGAGGCCGAGCTGCCCAGCGCGGTGGCCTGCTTCCTGGATGGCTTCGAAGCCTGCATCGCGCATCGGAGGATGCCGGTCACCTACCGCCGGGCGATCCGCACGACGAATCTGCTCGAGCGCCTGTTCGTCGAGGAGCGCCGGAGGCTCAAGATCATCTCCAACGCATGGGGCGAGAAGGGCCGTCCTCAGTCAAGCTCATGTTCGGCGCCATGATCCGCGCCGTCGAGCGCTGGAGGGCCATCAAGGTCACCGACTTCATTTCCAGCAGTTCTCGGACTTGACCGTCCAGTGGAAAGGCCAGCGCCGCCTTGCCAGCCTTTGTCGCCGCCACTCGGTCCCCGTCGAGCTGCCGGCCGTTGTCGAGATGGGAGCGGTCGGCGTCTCGTTGGTCAGTCGGAGAAGAAGCCTTCGTCGACTTCCTTGATCCCGTGCTTCCTTGATCTCGTATCGTTCGCGCGTGAGGGGGCGACCTTGTGCTGGATCCGCAACTCGACCGACAAAATACGATCCGAACCAGTATAGGTTTTGGGGGCCACACTGGGGTGCCACAAAGCAGCCGGCGTGTGCGCCGATTACCTTGGCATCTCCAGGAGCGCGAGCAGACCTGCAAGCAGCTGCTGCGGGCTCGGCGGACAGCCGGGGATATGGAGATCGACAGGCAACACCGCCGAAACCCCGCCTACCACGGCGTAGCTGCCGGCAAAACAGCCGCCGTCAACCGCACAATCCCCTGCCGCCACAACCCATTTCGGAGAGGGCGTGGCCTGGTAGGTACGCTCCAACGCTTCGCGCATATTTTTGGTCACCGGTCCCGTCACCAGCAGCACGTCCGCGTGCCGCGGCGAAGCGACGAAATGGATGCCGAAGCGCTCGAGGTCATAGATGGCATTGTTGAGTGCGTGGATTTCCAGCTCGCAGCCATTACAGGATCCGGCGTCGACGGCCCGGATGGCGAGGCTGCGGCCCAGCCGCTTGCGGGCGGCCCGTTCGACCCGTTGCCCAAGCTCGGCGAGCACCGCGTCATCGGCCATGGGCGCCGGTTCGGTGACCGGGCGTCGGATCAGGGCAGAGAGCAGCAATTTACGCATGGCTTATAGATCCACCCCCGAGTAGGAACAATTGAAGGACTTGTTGCACAAGGGAAAGTCGGCGACGATATTGTCCTTGATCGCGGCTTCGAGCAGCGGCCACTGGAACCAGGAAGGGTCGCGCAAGTGGCAACGCACGATCCGTCCATCGTCGCCGAGCCGCACCCAGCAGAGAATGTCGCCGCGAAAGCCTTCGACGAGCGCCATGCCCTCGCCGGCTGCGGCAGAAAGTTCCGTGCGGACGGGACCGTCCGGCAAGCCTTCGAGTAGCCGGGTGGTGAGGGCGAGGCTTTGCTCGACCTCCTCGATACGAATCCAGACGCGGGCGTTGACATCACCCTCTTCGCGCACCGGCACCGCGAAGGCCAATTCGTCATAAGGCGCATAGCCGGGCATCCGTCGGGCGTCGAAGCCGCGGCCACAGGCGCGTCCGACATAGCCGCCGGCCGCAAATTGCCTGACGAGATCGGGGGAAACGATCCCCGCTCCGACGGTACGATCCTGGAGCGAGACCGTATTGTCATAGAGCGCGACCAGGGCCGGGAAGCGTGTGCGGATTTCCGCGATCAGCCCTTGAAGACACTCGGCACCCTCGGCCGTCAGATCCTGGAGGACACCGCCTGGGATCACCCGGTCCATCATCAACCGGTGCCCGAAGGCCGCGTCGGCGGCGCGCAACACCCGCTCGCGCAGGACCCCGCAATGAGCGTGCATAAGGGCGAAGGCCGCGTCATTGCAGATGGCGCCGATATCGCCGAGATGATTGGCGAGGCGCTCGAGTTCGGCCATCAGGGCGCGCAGCCAGACGGCGCGAGTTGGGGGCTCGACGTCGAGCGCGGCTTCCACGGCGCGCGCGAAAGCGAGGGCGTAGGCGACGGTGCTGTCGCCCGAAACTCGACCGGCCAGCGTCGCCGCCCGGGCAAGCTCGGCACCGGCCATCAGTCCTTCGACTCCCTTGTGGGTATAGCCGAACCGCTCCTCGAGGCGGACGACGGTCTCGCCGTTCGCCGTGAAGCGGAAATGGCCGGGTTCGATGATGCCGGCATGGACCGGACCGACCGGAATCTGGTGGATGCCCTCGCCTTCCGCCGGCAAAAAGGCATAAGCCCGGCCGTCGGCGGGTTCGGTCTCCTGGCCACCGAGTGGATGGCGGATGCCCCAGCGTCCATGGTCGAGCCAGGGGCGGGTATCGACCGCGCCCTCCGGCGTCAGCCCGAAGAGGTCCTGGATGGCCCGCTCCAGCCGGATTGCCGGCGGATGGCGGCGGCCGACGGACGGGAAGTGACCGTCGGGGCAAGCGAGACTGATGATGCCGATCTGTCTCGCTTCTTCGTCGAGGAGTGCCATGTGCACGGTCGTGGCCTCTCCCCACAGTCCCAGGAGCCTCCAGCGCCCCTCGACGAGTTGATCCGTGGCAAAGCACCAGACGTCGGTGTCCACCGTGGTGCGCGGCCAGGGGCGAGCCATTGCGGTTCGCTGGCCTTCGAGAAGGAGATCGATGAGCGCAGGCATGGGCGAAGACCTTCCTGCTCGTCTATCCGAGGAGATGAGCGACGTGCTGGAACCAGTGCACCACTGGGCCGGGCAGATAGAAGCCGGCAATGAGCACCAGCGCCAGATGGGCGAACATCGGCACATGCGATGCATGTGACGGCGTCATGCGGCCGTGCGCTTGACCGAAGGCGACGCCGTTGAGCCGGAGCAACAGCGCGCCGAACGCCAGCAGCAGGCCGAGCACGAGAGGAATGGCGAGCAAGGGTTCACGGGCGAAGGTCGAGCTGACTACGAGGAACTCGCTCATGAAGATGCCGAGCGGCGGCAGCCCGGCGATCGCGATCACACCGATCACGAATCCCCAGCCGAGGACAGGATGGCTGGAGGTCAGCCCGCCGATATCGGCGAATTTCTGCGAGCCCTTGATCTGGGCGATATGACCGACGGCAAAAAAGAGCGCCGATTTGGTCAGGCTGTGCATGGTCATGTGTAGCAGCCCGGCGAAATTGGCGAGGGCGCCACCGATGCCGAAGGCAAAGGTGATGATCCCCATGTGCTCGATCGAGGAATACGCAAAGAAACGTTTGATGTCGCGCCGCCGATAAAGCATGACGGCGGCGAACAGTAGCGAGGTGAGCCCCATGGCGATCATCAAGGGCCCCGGCGCGATGGCCTGCGGATTGGCCGCCATCAAGAGCTTGAAGCGCAGGATGGCATAAAGGGCGACATTGAGAAGCAGGCCGGAGAGCACCGCCGAAATCGGCGTTGGTCCTTCGGTATGGGCATCGGGCAGCCAGGCGTGGACCGGCGCCAGGCCGACCTTGGTGCCATAGCCGAGCAGCAGGAACACGAAGGCGACATTGAGGATCGCCGGGTCAAAGGCCGCCGCCCGCGCGATGAGGACGGTCCAGGTCATGGCGTCGAGCCCCTGGCCGACCACCGGTTCGGCCGCCACGTAGAAGAGGATCGTCCCGAACAATGCCAAGGCGATGCCGACGCTTGCCAGGATGAAATATTTCCATGCCGCCTCAAGGCCTTGCGGCGTCCGGTAGATGCCGACCATGACCACTGTTGTAAGTGTGGAAAGCTCGACCGCCACCCACATCAGGCCAATATTATTGGCCACCAGCGCCAGGTTCATGGAGAACATCATCGCCTGGTACAGGGAGTGATAGAAACGCAGGTAATTGGGTGTCAGCCGCCCGGACTCGAGTTCATGGGCGATGTAGCTGGCGCTGAACACGCTGGTCGTGAAGCCGACCAAGGTATTAAGGAAGATGAAAACGATATTGAGATCATCCACCAGCAGAAGCCTCCCCGAGTGAGGCCGCTCAACGAAGAGCGTAAGCGCGGCGAGCATGGTCAAGAGGCTCGCCAGCACATTCAGGAAGGCAGATCTGCGGTAGCTCGGCAGCACCGCCAACAGTATCGTGGCGGCAAAGGGGATGGCGAGGACGGCGCTCAGGCCATCCAGCGGTGGCAGGCTCATGGCTGTTCTCCACGGAAGCGGTCAAGCACCTGCACATCGACGGTGTCGAAGCGCTCGCGGATTCGGAACAAGAAGATGCCGATGACCATGAAGGCGACGAGGACGGTAAAGGCGACGCTGATCTCGACCACGAGGGGCATGCCCTTGGCGCCGGCGGCCGCCAGGATCAGGCCGTTTTCCATCGACATGAGCCCAACCACTTGGCCGACCGCGTTGCGGCGGCTGATCATCATCAGGAGGCCAAGCAGGATGACCGACAGGGCAAAGGCAAGGTCTTGGCGGGCCAAGGGGTCGGACGCGCCGGTTACTTGCAGCATCAAGGCCATTGAGAGCGCGACCAACCCGATCCCGACGAGCATGGTGGGGCCGATCCCGACCACGGTTTCGACCGTGCGATGAATGCCGAGCCGAAGGACGATGTGGCGCAGGGCCATGGGAATGATGATGGCCTTGACGATCAGGGCAATGGCCGCCGTGATATAGAGGTGGGGCGCGTTCTGGACCAACGCCTCCCAGGCGACGGAAAGGGCCAGGATGAAGGCATGCAGTGCGAAGACGTTGAGCAGGCCGAACATGCGGTCCTGATAGAGCAGCATGAAGCTCACCACCACCATGCTTCCGGCCAGCAGATGGGCGACGTCGAAAGCGAAATTTTCCATCCCTAAAGGCTCCGTGTCACGAACATGAGCAAGGTTGCGAGCAAGGCCAACATGAGCGCCGCGCCTAGAAACTCCGGCACGCGAAAGACTCGCATCTTGGCGATTGCTGTTTCGAAGAACGCCAGCAGAAATCCACCGATCACCAATTTTGCGAGATAGGTGGCCAGGCCAAGCGCGAGGGCCACACTGCCGGCGCCGGCTTGCGCCATGCCAAAGGGAGCGAAGATGCTGGCGATCAGCGACAGATAGAGCAACAGCTTCAAGGACGACGCGGCTTCGATCACGGCCAGATGGCGGCCGGAATATTCGAGAATCATGGCCTCATGCACCATGGTGAGTTCCAGGTGGGTCGACGGGTTGTCGATTGGCAGGCGTGCATTTTCGGCCAGCGCCACCATCACCAAGGCGATGAGGGCAAGGGCGAGCGAGACCCGCAAGCCGATGCCGGTCGCAAGTATGGTTTGCGCGACCGTCGATAATTGGGTCGAGTGGGCAACCAGCGCCAGGGTGAAGACCACCATGATCATGGCCGGCTCGGCGAGCGAGGCGATGGTCATTTCCCGGCTCGAACCGATGCCGCCGAAACTGGTGCCGACATCGAGGCCGGCGAGGGCTTGGAAGAAGCGGGCGCTGCCAAGCAGGGCGACGATGGCAATGAGGTCGGCCGACCAACTGAAAATGAGCCCGCCGGCGAAAGTCGGTACCAGGGCTGCCGCCACCCAGGTCGCGGCGAAGATCAGATAGGGCGCGGCTCGGAAAAGCCAGGATGCCTCCTCGGCCAGCACGACCTCCTTCCTCAGAAGGCGCAGGAGGTCGCGGTAGGGCTGGAGAAGCGCGGGACCGCGCCGCCGGAGCAGCCGGGCCTTGACCTTGCGGACGAAGCCGCTGAGCAGGGGCGCGAGCAGAAGCACCAGCAGCATCTGCCCCCCCTGGATGGCAAGATCGTGAATTATCGCCATAGCGCAAGCACCAACAGCAAGATTACGAGAGCGAAGAAGGCGAGGACGAGGTACCGCCGCACCGTCAGGAACTGAAAGCGGTTCAAGCGGTCGGTGACAAAGGCGACCAGGCCTTCAATCGGGGCATAGAGCGCCTCCCAGATCAGGTCGCGAACGCGGACCGTGAAGCGGGCCGGCCGCATGGCCCCCGGCGGCGGCATATCGACCACCTCGCGGGCGTGGAAAACATAGGCGCCGAAGACCCGCCGGATCGGCTGGGCGAAGCTGCTCGCCGTGTATTGGGTTGCTGGACTGGCGTCCGGAAAGCCGCAATCCCAGGCTGGCACGCGCCGCACTGCCCGGGAGGCCAGGCGGTGAATGGCGAAGGCCGCGAGCGTGGCGGAGGCTGCAATGAACAGAAAGACGAGCAGGCCATTGTAGGATCCACGACTTGCCGCGATGGGAACGATGGATAGCCAGGCATTATGCGCCTGCTCTGGCATGGCGCCGCCCACGAGCGCGCGGGTCGTTGAAGCCATGACGTCAATGATAAAGCCAGGAAAGATGCCGGCCAGCAGACACAGGGCGGACAGGCTACCCAAGACGGTCAACGAGAAGCGATCGGTTTCCTTGGCCATACGGGTCACGGCGGAGCGCGGTCGGCCGAGGAAGGTGATGCCGAAGGCCTTGACGAAGCAGGCGGCGGCGAGCGCGGCGGCAAGCGCCAGCATGGCGCCGACCGCGGGTACCAGTAGTTTGAGCCCCCATTGCGGCAGATCCGGGCTGGTCAGCACCGCCTGAAAGGTCAGCCATTCCGACACGAATCCGTTCAAGGGAGGCAGGGCGGAAATGGCGGCGGCGCCGACGAGGAAGGTGAAGGCGGTGAGCGGCATGCGGTGGATGAGCCCGCCCATGCGTTCCATGTCCCGTTCGCCAGTCGCCGTCAGCACCGCGCCGGCGCCAAAGAACGGGAGGCTCTTGAACAGGGAGTGGTTGAAGACATGAAAGAGGGCAGCCGTGAGCGCCAGCGCCGCCGCCACGGGTAGGGCATTGGCCTTGAAAGCGAGGGCCAACCCCAAGCCGATGAAGATGATGCCGATATTTTCAACCGTATGATAGGCGAGCAGCTTCTTGAGGTCGTGCTGCATCAGGGCGTAGAGCACGCCGAGGACGGCGGTCGCCCCGCCGAGCGCCAGCACGATCATGCTCCACCACCAGGCGGGCGGTCAGGCGAGGTCGAAGACGATCCGGATGAAGCCATAGAGCGCCACCTTGGTCATCACCCCGCTCATCAGGGCGGGGACATGGCTGGGCGCGGCCGGATGGGCGTGGGGCAGCCAGACATGCAAGGGAACGATTCCGGCCTTGGATCCGGCTCCCAGCAGGACGAGGCCGAGCACCAGGCCGGACAGCCAGGCGGGGTGGGCGCTCGCCCGGATGGCGGCGAAGGCGTAATCGCCATCGGGACCGGCGAGCAGACCGAAGGCGAGCATCAGCGCCAGCGTCCCGAACGTCGCCATGACGAGATAGATATAGCCGGCCCGCCGGGTGGCCTCCTGTTCATTGTGGGCCATCACCAGTGCCCAGGACGTGAGCGACATGAACTCCCAGCTCGCGAGAAAGCCATAGGCATCGGCTGCGAGGACGACCAGATTCATGCCGGCTAGAAAGGCAGGAAAGAAGGGCAGGACACGTGCCGGCGCCGGCTCGTGCCGGCCATAGCCGAGGCCATAGAAACTGGCGGCCGCACCCCCCAGATTGACGACGACGAGAAACAGGGCGCCAAGCCCGTCCAGCCGGAAATGAAGGGAAAGCCACGGCAAACCCAGCGGCAGCGTCAGGGTGAGGACCGAATCCCCGCCGTTGAGAAGATGGGCGAGCGCGACTGCGAGCGCCAAACCGCACGGGATGACGCTCGCCAGATACACGATTCGCGTCGCGGTCGTCTGGCCTGCGAGGAGAATCGCCAGCACCCCGATGGCCGCAGCACGGCAACACACCCCAGCAGCACGATGATGAGCGACATGGATCACCTCTCCACAGGGCCGTTCTACGGCTTCCCTCAGTCGAATATCCTGTGCCTGGATACCGAACCCGGATCTCTCGCGAGATCTTCGTCGCTCCGGTCAAGCCGGGACTTCAGCCGCATTGTTGAAGCGACAAGAATTCATGAGCCACGGCCACCGTCCGCCTCGTCGTCCCACGGCATGGCGGACCACTGTGCCCCGACGACCGGCGGCTTCGACCATCGATTCAGGCGAATTGGGAAACGGTACAGTGGGCGGAAATCCCCCTAGACCCTAGCGATGCAAAATTCAAGTCTTTCTCCGCCGGCATTATATTTGAGCATGCACGGTCTTCTTGCCATAGGAGTGCAAAGATGCACCTTATGACATTCCCTATCGGTAATGGTGAAAGGCGGAGGGATATTGCAGAGGCAAGCAAAGGCGTCGATAAAATGGAAAGCGCAAAATCATCATGGGCACCCACTCGTTTTTTCGCGGCTGGTTCCTTCGAAAATTGGTTTGTTGTCGCCGGACATGTACATTGGGTTCCCGCCGACTTGATGGGAAGTCCAAATGAAAGATATTGCTTTGCCGGCGCCCGTGCGCTGCAACGACTTGCGACTACCTCTTGGTGCACCCCGTGCTGAGGCTGCGGCGAGCTATCCGCCTGTTCCCTTGCGGTGGCCTGCCGAGCGGACACGCCTTAGGCGAATCGCGTCCTGTTCGCCGAGACGGGTTCAAGCGCGCGCCTGATTGTGGGCGCATTTGTGGACCTGGAAAACTTCCAGATAGAAAAATGATGTATTGTCAATACGATGATTGGATTATCTGGCGGACGGGGTGGGATTCGAACCCACGAGGGGCTGCACACCCCTGCCGGTTTTCAAGACCGGTGCATTCAACCACTCTGCCACCCGTCCGCAAGGGAGGCGATTCCGGCTGCGCGCCACGGGTTCTAGCTAGTCTGTCGGTTGGGTCAAGACAAGCCCGTCCATTCCAACGCCATTCGTGACAACGAGGCCCGCATCAAGGAAGGCTCATCAGGTAGACCGCGGCAATGAGACCGGCCCGCGCGGCCGCCGTCAACAATGCCACAAAACGCCACAGGCCTTGCAGGCAAACCGCGGCAGGACCGCTCTTCCCAAGCCGTCCAGGACACGCAGCGGCCGATCACTCTTCTTCTTCGAGGGCCGCGTCCAGACGGGTGAGCAGCTCGATGAGTGCGTGGATTTCCGCACGTGAAAAACCGGAGAATGCGTCATTGGCCACCACCGAACCCACGGCCCGGATGTGCCGGAGTTGCGCTTCGCCCTGAGGGGTGAGCGAAACCTCGGTCACACGCCCGTCGCGCCGGCTGCGGCGCATGGTCACCAGCCCGGCCGCCTCCATGCGCTGCAAAATACGAGTGACGGTCGAGAGCTTGTAGACCGCCAGATCCGCGATCTGACTGACGGGTGACGGCCCCCGCTCGCCCAGGATCACGAGAATGCGCCAATGCGGCTGATCCGCCCCGACACGGCGCAAAGCCTTTTCCATCCGGCGCACATAGCGACCGAGCGTGTGGGCGATCAGATAAAAGGGATAGCGATTGATACGAAAGGCCACATGCCCGGGATCGCTTTCCGGGGGCAGCGAACGGGAGCGATCATTCCCGGCGCCATCCCGCGCGCCGCGGCTGCGCCCGTTTTCCCGATTGTCAGCCTCCTCCTGAGCGAGGGCCGCGACCTCGCCCACACCCGTCTCCTTCGTCATTTCCGTTCGTCTCCCGCCTGTCGGATCGGCGCCCGCCGGGAATTGTTGCGCCGATCCCAAACCGCCATGCCCAAACTATTCCCCCTGTCCGGGGGCAATGCAAGAGGGATGCGTTTGTTGAAACTTGAAATATCACGTAATTGTGTTAGGATGCCTCAGACAAGCCAGGAAGGGAGCGGTCATGCCGGACAGTTCCATACCCTCATCACCGAGGATCCAGACGCCGACGGGGCAGGACGAGCGGGCGCTTGTCGAGGCCATGATCGAGCCGGGCGGCGTGCGCGGGCGGATCTACACCGATCCGACCATCTTCGAGATGGAGCTCGATCGCATCTGGGGCGCAACATGGATCTATGTCGGCCACGAAAGCCAGTTGCCGGAACCCGGAGACTATTATGCGACGCGCATCGGCCGCACACCCGTCATCATGATCCGCGGTGACGACGGCCGGATCCGTGTCCTCCACAACCGCTGTCCGCACAAGGGCGCGATGGTGGTACCCGACGGACCGGGACATGCGAAAGTGCTGCGCTGCGGCTATCACGGCTGGTGCTTCGCGCGCGACGGTGCGAACCGGTCGATTCCACTGCCTGAAGGCTATGAGGGCACCTGCATCGCCGAGAATGCCGGCATGCGGAACCTCGAGCCGGTCGCCCGCACGGATTCCTATCGCGGCTTTGTCTTCGCGAGCCTCACCGAATCCGTGCCGCCGCTCGCCGACTGGCTGGGTGCCACCCGGGCGTCCATCGACAACATGGTTGATCGCGCGCCGGACGGTGCGTTGGAGGTCACAGGCGGCGTGCTGCGCTACGTGCATGCCTGTAACTGGAAATTCTTCGTCGAGAATCTCAACGACATGATGCATCCGATGGTGGCGCACCGCTCGTCTTCGCGCACGGCGCGCGTCGTCGCCAAACAGGAGTTGGCGGGCGGACGCGTGGTGCCGCCGGCGATCGAGATCCTGGGCCCCTTCACCAACACCTACCGTTTCTTCGACGAAATGGGTGTACACGCCTTCGCCTATGGCCACAGCTATTCGGGCGGGCGGGTCTCGATCCACTCTGGCTATCGCGAGATCCCGGAATATGTGGCCGCCTTGGAGAAGGCCTACGGTCCCGAGCGCACCCGCGAGATCCTGTCCATGCAGCGGCACAATACCGTCATCTACCCCTCGCTGACCGTCAAGGGACCGATCCAGACCATCCGCGTGGTGAAACCCCTTGCGGTCGATCGCACGCTCATCGAATCCTGGACGCTGCGTCTTAAAGGCGCACCGGATGCGCTGCTGCGCCGCTCGATCCTCTACTGCAATCTCATCAACTCCCATGCGGGCATCGTCGGCCCCGACGACGAGGAGTGCTACTGGCGCCAGCATCAGGCGCTCGCCGGTTCGCCGGACGCCCGTGTGGCGATGGACCGCTACCCGGACGCGGCTGCGCCCAACGAGGAAGGGGGGTTGAGCGCCATCGGCTCGTCCGACATGGTCTTCCGCAATCAATATGCGGCCTGGCGCTACTACATGACCGGCGGTTATGCCGCCCACGGGGCCATGAAGGAGCCTGCGTCATGACCATCACGCTTGCATCCGACACGCCCGTGCATCTTGGCGCCGCCGACAGTTTCGATCACACCGATCTGCCGGCGGTTGGAGATGTCGCAGCCTTTCTGGAACACGAGGCTGATCTGTTGGACGATGGGCGTTTCGTCGATTGGGCGGCGCTGTTCGAGGAAGATGGACTCTATTGGATGCCGGCGACACCGAACCAGCCGGATCCATACGAACATGTTTCGCTGATGTTCGAGGACAGCCTGCTGAGAGCGGTCCGGATCCGCCGCTTCGCCCATGAGGACGCCTATTCGCTGCAACCCATGCCGCGCAGCTTCCATCTGGTCTCCGCTCCCCGTATCTTAGGGCGCAGCCGCCGGGATGGACGGCTCGTGGTGCGCTCGAAACTTGTGCTCATCCAGTATCGGCGCGAGGAACAACAGGTCTTCGGCGCATGGGTCACGCATCGGCTAAGCGGCGCAGCGCCCGATTTTCGCATCGGCCTGAAGAAGGTCGAGCTGGTAAATTGCGATGCGGCCCAAGGGCCGATCCAGGTGTATTTCTGAGACCGCAAGGTGCAGCCGGGCGAACCGGTCGTTGTCTGAGCACAGCTGGAGTCTGAAGGCGCACAAGCGGGAAAAGGCGGGAAACACGTATGCCCTTTACCTTGTCACGGGTCCAGCAGGCGGGTGCGGAGCCGCAAAGCCCCGCCGCTCTGTTCGCGCGGGCCTGTCGGAACCGGCCGCAGGCGCCGGCTTTGCATCTGGTGCCGGCAGCGGCCGAACGCTATGGGCGGTCGCCGGCGGTCTGGCACTATGGCGCGTTGGAGGAAGTGTGCACGGCTCTTGCCCGTCGCTATGGCGCGGCTGGGATCGTGGCCGGCCATCGTGTCGGCCTGTTGCTCGACAACCGTCCCGATCTCTTCGCCCATTTCCTCGCCCTCAACCGGCTGGGGGCGAGCATCGTGCCCATCGGGCCGGACGAGGAGGTCGAGGGCGTCGCTTATCGCCTGACAGCGAGCAAGACGCCGCTCGTCGTGGCGGCCGAGGCGCATCGCCAGCGCCTCGAGGCGGCGCTGTCCAGGATGGCGAGGCGTCCGCAGGTGTTCTTCCTGGCGGCCGAGGCCAGTATGGATCCGGACCGTTTCGTGCCGCCGTCCGTTTCCGCCCCACCCAATTTTGCACCGGCGGCCGGTGAGGCGGCGCGCGAGGCGGCCATCCTGTTCACCTCCGGTACCACGGGTCGGCCGAAGGGCTGTGTGTTGACCAACAGCTATTTCGCGGCTCTCGGGCGCTGGTATGGGCGTCAGCAAGGCTTGATGGCTCTGGGCGAGGAGGAGCGGCTGATCACACCGCTGCCCGCCCACCACATGAACACCCTCGCCTGCGCCTTCATGGGCATGCTGGCGGCTGGCGGTTGTCTCGTGCCGCTCGACCGGTTTCACCCGAAGAGCTGGTGGCGGGCCGTCGGCGAGGCGCAGGCCACCATCATTCATTATCTGGGTGTGATGCCCGCAATCCTGCTCGACATGGCGCCGGGCCCAGACGAGGAGGCAGCGGCCGGCGTGCGCTTCGGGTTCGGGGCCGGCGTCGCGCCGCGTCACCATGCGGCCTTCGAGGCCCGCTTCGGTTTCCCGCTGATCGAGGCCTGGGCGATGACCGAGACGGGCGCCGGCGCCTGCATCGCCGCCAGTCGCGAGCCACGCCATGTCGGCACGCGTTGCTTCGGCCGCCCGGAACCGGGGCTGGGCGTGCGCATCGTGGACGAGGCCGGTGAACCGGTGGCGGCGGGCGAACCGGGTGAACTGTTGGTGCGTCGGTTGGACGGTGATCCCCGCGCCGGATTCTTTGCCGGCTATCTGGACGACGACGCCGAAACGGAGCGCGCCTGGGCCGGCGGCTGGTTCCATACCGGCGATGTCGTGCGCCAAGACGAGCAGGGCTTTCTCTATTTCGTCGAGCGCCGCAAAAACATTGTGCGCCGCTCGGGCGAGAACATCGCGGCAGCCGAGGTGGAAGAGGCACTCCTGGCCTTGCCGGCGGTGGCGGCGGTTGCGGTCCTCCCGCTCGAAGACGATCTGCGCGGCGAGGAAGTGGCCGCCCTCGTGGTGCCCGCAGAACGGCTGGAGGACCCGGCGGCGGCGGCCGAGGCGCTGTTGCGTGGGGTCGGCGATGCGCTCGCCTATTACAAGCTGCCCGGTTGGATCGCCTTCGTCGATTCCCTGCCCACCACCGCCACCCAGAAAATCGACCGCGGTGCCGTGCGCCGACTCGGGCGGGAGATGGCGGCGCAGGAGCGCTTCATCGATCTGCGCGCGCACAAGGCGGCCATGCGGCCGAACAGGCGGAAAACGGGATGACGAGGGCGGCTTTGCACCCCGAGGCGATCGCCGCAGCCGCCCCCGTGACGGTGGGCTACGAGCGTCACAGCGACAGCCCCGCGCAAACATGGCTTGCCCGGGTTTTGCGCGCGCTGTGCACGGCCGGCAATCTCTCCAAAGCAGAAATCGACGGGCTGGCGGTCGCAAGCTTCGGTCTCAGCCGCGACGCGCCGCTTGCGCTCGTCGCCGAGCTGGGCTTGCAGCTTTCCTGGTTCAGCCATCTGCCCGTTGGCGGCGCGGCCGGGGTCATGGCGCTTGCCGAAGCCGCACGCGCGGTAGCCGCGGGGCAGGCCCGGATCGTCGCTTGTATCGCCGCCGACACCCACAGAAAGGGCGCGTTCCAGGATCTCGTCGCCGATTTCAGCTGGGTGTGGAAGGATGCCGTCCATCCCTACGGCGAGGCAGGGCCGAATGCGCTCTTTGCGGCGATCACCGAGGACTACATGCGTCGCTACGATGTCACGCACGCCGATTTCGGCCGACTATGCATCGAGCAGCGCAGGCATGCGGCCGCCAATCCCCATGCGCTGCTGCGTGCGCCGATGACGCTCGACGATTACTTGCATGCGCCTGCGGTGGCGGGGCCGCTGCATCTCTTCGATTGCGTGATGCCCTGCGCCGGGGGTGAGGGATTTCTCGTGATGACGACCGAGGAGGCCGAACGGCGGGGGCTTGCCTGGGCGCGATACGCGGGCTCGGCCGCCTTCTTCGGCGAGATTCGCCGCGACCGGCCGCCGCTGGGAGAAGCCTTCCGGCATCTGGCGGAGCGGCTGGACGGTATGGGGCTGCTGGATGGAATCGATCTCGTCCAGACCTATGACGACTATCCCGTCATGGTCTTCCTGCAACTCGAAGGATACGGCCTGGCCTCACCGGGTGAGGCAGCCCGCCTTGTCGCAGACGGGACAACTGCGATCACCGGCCCGCTCGCGCACAATACCGGCGGTGGGCAGCTGTCCTGCGGACAGGCGGGTGCAGCCGGCGGATTCCTGGGCATGGTCGAGGCGATCCGCCAACTGACGAAGCAGCCGGCGGGGCGATCAGCCGGGCAACGCAAGCGGGCGCTGGTCAGCGGTTTCGGGCTCGTCCACCATCTGGGTGGGCTGGCCCATGCCGCGGCCATCCTGGTTCCAGGACGTGCACAAGAGGAGAGCCAGGCATGAGCGCCATTTCTCACGAACCGGCACCCATGCCGCCGCCCATGCCGCCGTGGAGCCCTTTCGGTGCGGCCTGGCAGGAGCGTCAGCAGCCGGGCCGGGCGCCGGTGTTTGCCCGTTGTCGCGGCTGTTGCAGTTGGATCTGGCCCGCGCAGCCCTTCTGTTCCCGATGCCTCGGCGAGGAATGCGACTGGGGCACGACGAGCGGCCGTGGGCGGTTGCTGAGCGCGGTTACGCTCCATCGCGGCATGGCGGCCGACGGCGGCTGGCCGTCGGGCTGGACGGTCGGGCTCGTTGCGATGGAGGAGGGACCGTGTGTGTGGGTGCATCTCGGGCGCGTGCCACCGTCCGATCGGGACGAGCCCGTCCTGCTTGCCGTCGCCCGTGATCGACGCGGCCGCCATGTCCTGATCGCGGCGCAAGATCCCGACGGGCTCGAGGCGGTGTCGTCAGCTCTTTCTGGTCTTGCTGGTTGAAGGATAATCCGGGAGATTGCCATGACTGCCACACAAACCATCGGCCGGGGGCGGCGCGTGATCGTCACCGGCGGCAACCGCGGGATCGGTGCGGCGATCACGGCACGGCTGCTGGCGGAAGGCTACCGGGTGGTCTCACTCGCGCGGCATCCGGCGCAAACACGCGAAGGGGTGGAAAGCGTAATCGCGGATCTCATGGATCCCGAGGCGACGGCCGCCGCCGCCGAGCAGATCGTGACGGATGGTCCGGTCTACGGCATCGTCCACAATGCCGGCGTGATCCGCCCGGCGCCGGTGGACAAAGCCGAACCCGCGGATCTCGAAGCGCTCACCCGCCTGCATCTCACGGCCGCCCTTCTGCTGGTGCAAGCGGCTCTGCCCGGAATGAAGAAGGCCGGCACGGGACGGGTGGTTCTGATTTCGTCCCGTGGCGCGCTCGGCCTGGCGAACCGGACGGCCTATGCGGCCACCAAGGGCGGGATGATCGCCATGGGGCGCTCCTGGGCGCTGGAGCTGGCATCATGCGGGATCACCGTCAACAGCGTCGCTCCCGGTCCGATCGAAACGGATATGTTCCACGACGTCATCCCGACCGCGGAGGCCGCCGAGCGGGTCCGGCGTCAGATCCCGCGCGGCCGCATCGGCAGACCGGAAGATGTGGCGGGCGCGGTGTCCTTCTTTCTCGCGCCTGAGAACGACTTCGTGACCGGGCAGACGCTGTATGTCTGCGGCGGCACGAGCATCGGTCAGATCACCCTGTAGCCGGGGACGGCCGCCCCTTCCTTGCACGCGCGCGGGCAAACCGGTAACAGTGGCCGTTGGGCTGCGTGCCGCGGCGCGCGGAGCGGGCGCGCGAGATGAGGAGACATCTCTTGGCCGGGCGACATGTCGGACTGTATCCGGGAACCTTCGATCCCATCACCTATGGCCATCTCGATATCGTGCGTCGGGCCGCGCGGCTCGTGGACCGGCTGGTGATCGGGGTGGCCGGCAATGCGGCGAAAAGCCCGCTGTTCTCGCTGGATGAGCGGGTCAACATGGTGCGCGCGGAAACCCGCTCCATCGCCCAGGAGGAGGGCATCACCATCGATGTGCGCCCCTTCGACGATCTGCTCATGCGCTTTGCCGAATCCGTGGGCGCGCGGATCATCATCCGGGGGCTGCGGGCGGTCTCGGACTTCGAATACGAATTCCAGATGGCCGGCATGAACGCCGTGCTGAACCCGAATGTCGAGACGGTTTTCCTGATGGCCGATGCGAAGTATCAGCCGATCGCCTCGCGGTTGGTCAAGGAGATAGCGGCCTATGGCGGTCAGATCGATGCCTTCATTCCGCCGCGCGTGGCCGAGGCGCTCAAGACCAAGATCGCCGTTGAGCGGGGCGGCATGCGGCGTTAGGCGTGGGAATGCGGGAAAAGCGGGAGAAAGGGAAAGGGGTGATG
>CAZJPA010000038.1:0-18079 GCA_964547755.1 uncultured Sphingomonadales bacterium | reverse complement strand
CATGCCGATCTTGCCCGCCTTCTTGGCCGCCCGCACATCGGCGGCGCTGCGACAGATGGTGACGAGACCGCGCGTCTCGAGCGCCTTCAAGGCCGCTATCTGGCGACGATAGCTCGCCCACGCCTCTCCAGGCCGGAAATCCCGACGCGCCCGCAGGCCACCGTCTCCCAGTGTCAGGAGCTGCACATCGGCCACACCGTTGAAGACGGCCGCGTCCACATGGCCTGCGCGCATGTCGGCGATGGTCCGCTCGGGAAAACGGCCGCCCAACCAACGATAGAGGAGAAGCGGCGGGCTGAGATTCCGGGCCCCGTCGAGAAAGGTCCGGCCGGGATGCGCATGGGCATCCACGATGGGGTGTCTGGCCATGAACGCCTGCGCGGCGGCCAATTCCTCAGGCGTGAGCGTAAAGCCGACCTCTGCCGCCGGCTCCTTGACAAGCGGACGCAGGAAGAATGCGTATCCTGCTCCCGCAGCTGCAAGAATCGCAGCGCCGCCGGCCAGCAGAACGACGCGTCTTGTTTTCATGGCATCCTCCCTTTTTGCCCGGACTGCCGCGCGGCCGCCATCCTTCGCCCGACACGCTCGGGCGGCGTCTGACATCGGGCGGGCCCGGGCTGAGGCCGTCCCGCCCCGGCGACCACCCCCGACCGCGCCGCATCACGCGCCATGGAGCCGCCTGTCCCGGCCTGCCGATCTGACCTCATGCGCCCTAAACCGAACGGGCCGCCGCCTGCCGGCCAGTCGGCCGACAGGCGGTGCGCCCGATCATTCGCCAGACGCATTCTCTCACATCTTTCCCGCGATCACCAATGCCTCACCAATGCACGGTGCCCCGCGCATAGATGAAGCGGCCGTTGAAGCCGAAGGGCGAGAAGTTCGAATAGGGAAAGATCTGATTGAAGACCGAGAAAAAGCCTCCGTCCGGCCGCCGGCCCGTGGGCGACACATCGGGATAGGTGTCGAACACATTGTTGGCGCCGGCCTCCAGAGTGAACCAGTCCGTAAAGTCATAGGAAACAGCGATATCCGTCACCCATTTGGCCGAGAGCTGTTCGTCGAACACCGCGCGCGAGCCGGGATCGAGCACCTTGCCATAGCGGTTCGCGCGCACGGTCACGCGCAGCGCCCGCCAGAACCAATTGACGGTGAGGTTGAGCTTGGTCTTGGGCTGGCCTTTTTCGAAGCGCAGCTGCTCGCGCCGACTGAAGAGGTCTTCACCGGTGATGTCGACGGCCGCCAATGGCCCCGGCGCCGCGCGGAAGCGGGTGATCTTGGTGGTGTTGTAGTTGAACCCCGCGGTGAAATCGATCCGCCCCCAGCGGTCGAGATCCCGTTTCCATGTCGCCACCAGATCGACGCCTTGCGTGCGGGTGTCGATACCGTTGATGAAGAACCGCGCCCGCTGCACGCCGGTGATCCCAGCCGCGGTCAAAATCGGCACCACGACGGAAGGCGACAGATTTTCCGTCAGCACGATCCGCTTGTCGATCGTGATGCGATAGTAGTCGAGCGTGATGTTGAGCTCAGGGGTCGGATCGGCCACCAGTCCCGCAGACAGGTTGAGGGATTTTTCCGGCTTGAGCGGTTTGGCGCCCAGGGCCTGGGCGACGGCGCTTTCCACCGGAAAGGTGCCGACCTCGAACGGCACGCCGCCGATGAAGACCGTCGCTGTCGAGGTAAAGAAGCGCTGCGAGAGCGACGGCGCCCGGAAACCCGAGGATATCGAGCCGCGCAGCGCCAGCTCGGGCAGGAGCTGATAGCGGGTGGCGAATTTGCCGTTCAGAGTCGATCCGAAATCCGAATAGTCTTCGAAACGACCGGCCACCGAGACGTTCCAATCCGGCACCACATCGGCGTCGAGCTCTGTGTAGAACGCCCAGGAATGACGATCGCCCGTCACCTCGTTGGACGGTTGGAAGCCTGGGAAAACCTGCGAACCGGCCGCACCCGGGAATGGTCCCTTGATATAGGATGCCGGTTCACCCGCGATCACCTGATAGCGTTCGTCCCGATATTCGCCGCCGAATGCCACCGACAGGGGCGAGGCCAGCCCCGCCACGGCGAAGGCGCGTTGGAAATCGGCGTTCCAGGTCAGTTGCCGGAAGCGCAGCGCGCCGGCATCGAACTCGGTCGGACTTGTCGGTCCCAGCGAGGTATTGAGGCTGTTGGTGACGCCGAAATTCACCTCGTCCACCCCCCACACCACACTGGTATCGACATTCCAGCCATGGGTCTCGCCTCTCACGCCGCCTGCGGCCGACCAGTCGGTCACATTGATCAGGATCATCGGCAGAAAGCCGTCGGGATGGATCTCCGGCACATTGCGCGAGTCCTTGGCGCGGCGATAGAAGCCGGCGCTTTCGCTGCGGCGGTCCCCGAGCGAGCCGAAGGAATAGAATTCCCAGGAATCCGTGATCGGCACACCGGCATTGTAGAAGAGATTGATGTCGCGCAGATCCGAATTGCCGAAACGGTGGTTGAGCCTGTTGAAGGTGATCTCGCGCGGATCACTCAGATCCGGGAACTGCGGCCGCGGATCGAACCCGGCCCTGTTCGTGGGGTTGCGATCCCGCCACTCGCCGGCGATGTGGAAGAAGCCCCTCTCTCCGATCGGCAGGCCCAGATCACCCCGCACCGTTATCGTCTCGCCGTCATGCGCCTTGCGGTTCTTGCCGGTGGGAACGAGAACGATATTGCCGCGCTCGTCGATCATCGGCAGGCCGTTCTCATCCAGCGCCACCCCGGCGATATCGGGCACCCCGTCGAGGGTCGTCACGAATTGCCCGTAGGTGGCCGAGAGCGAACCGCCTTGCGGGGAGTCCTTGAGCACGATGTTGATGACGCCGGCGATGGCGTCCGACCCATACTGCGCGGCGGCGCCGTCACGCAGCACCTCGATCCGCTCGATGGCGGACGCCGGGATTGTGTTGAGATCCACCGCACTCGACCCACGGCCGACCGAGCCATTGACATTGAGCAAAGCCGACGTATGGCGGCGCTTGCCATTGACAAGCACCAGCGTCTGGTCCGGCCCCAATCCGCGCAAGGTGGCCGGGCGGATTGAATCCGTGCCGTCCGTGATGGATGGCTGCGGGAAATTGAAGCTGGGCAAGAGATTGGCGAGAATGAGATTGGTCTCGGTAAAGCCGTCCGCCAGCATGTCGCCGGCCGAGATCACGTCGATCGGCACCGGGCTTTCCGCCACCGTCCGGTCGCGGCGGCGCGTGCCGATGACGACGATCTGCTCGATTGCCTCTCCCTCCGCTGTCTCGTCGCCAGCATCCTGCGGAGCCTCAGCGGCATCTTGGGCGCCGGCCGATGGCTGCGCGAGATCGCCCCGGGAAAGGCCGCCTGCCGGCTGCGCCGCTTGCGCCAGGCCCACACCCAGCGCCAGAGCCGCACAGCACCCACCCAACACCCACAGGCCGACCCCCGCGCACCGCTGGGCCAGCCACAGCCGTTTGCCTTCCTTCTTGACGCGCATGGCCTACCTCCTCGCTTGCAGCCTTGTCCAACCCATCACCTCTTGCCCGGAACCTTTTCCCGCTCCCGGCGCCGACCCTCCCGCCAAACGACAGGCCAGGATCCTCTGACACGCCCATTCCTCCCCAAGCTGACAGCGTAGTCAGTATAATCGAAAGTGACAAGGACGAACTGCGTCGCCTCAAAAAGAAATTTTAATATGTGACTTTTACGCAACAGAATATGTCTAGACAGTAGATATCCCTTTTCAGAACATGTCGAGTCCATACTCCTCAAAGCACGCATGGCGCGTGCACGCGGTCAGGACGGAGGAAGGGTTAACGGCTTGGTAAGGCCCGGCGGTTAGCAGAGACCCAAGGGCCGTCGGCTGCAACGCCGTCGGCGGCCTGTGTCGGCGGAAACCGTCAACGAAGGAAGGCCGTGATGCCCGTGCCGTTCTATCGCCATGGCTTGCGCCCCGCTCAGGCCGAAGCGATCGCGCGTGTGCTTGCCACCCCCATGCTCTCGAGCGGGCCTGTCGGGCGGGAAGTGGAGGAGCAGATCGCCGCCTTTTTCGGCGCCCCCCATGCCCTGCTCACCAATTCCTGGACGAATGGCGCGATTGCCACGCTTCTCGCTCTCGACATCGGTCCCGGCGACGAGGTGGTCGTGCCGGCGATGACCTTTATTGCCACCGCCAATGTCGTGGCGCTCGTCGGGGCGAAGCCGGTGTTTGTGGACGTCGACCCCGACAGCTTGACGATGACGGCCGAGGCCTTGGAGGCGGCGATCACGCCGCGCACGCGGGCGGCGATCCCCGTGCATCTCTATGGCCAGATGGCTCCGATGCAGGCGCTTGCGGCGGTCGCCGAACGCCACGGCATTCTGTTGATCGAGGATGCCGCCCACTGTTTCGAAGGCAGCCGTGCAGGCTTGCGTCCGGGTGCGTTGTCCAAGGCTGCGATCTTCTCCTTCTATGCGACGAAAAACATCACCTGCGGCGAGGGTGGGGCGATCGTCACCCGTGATGCGGAACTGGCCGCGCGCATTCGCCAGACGCGGCTTCACGGCATGTCGGCCGGCGCGGCCGATCGCTTCTCGGGTGGACGTTATCGCCATTGGGACATGCTGCGGCTCGGCACCAAGGCCAATCTGCCGGACTTGCTCGCCGCTCTCCTGCCGGACCAGATCGCCCATGTCGAAGACAATCGTCGCCGGCGCGAGGCTCTGGCCCGACGCTACCGGGAACAACTTGCCTCTCTTTCGCTTGAGATCGCCTTCCCGCATTGGCGGGAGGATGTGGTCCATGCCCACCATCTGTTTCCCATATGGGTCGATCCCGCCAGACGGGACCGCCTGCTGGCCCGTCTCACGGCCTCAGGCATCGGCGCCACCGTCAACTACCGGGCCGTGCCCCAGACCAGCTACTGGCGCCGCTTCCTTGGTGAAGAGCGGGCGGATACGGCCTTTCCCGTCGCCACCCGCTGGGGGGCGGGAACCTTCTCGCTGCCGCTCTACCCCGATCTTCGGAAAGAAGAACAGGATGAGGTGATCGCCACCCTGGCACGGCTTTTGCGTGAAGAGGCAGAAAGAGCGTGAGCGCCCGGGCGCGCAAGATCACAGAGGAGAAGGATCTGGCGATGCGCATTCTGGTTACAGGAGCCGGCGGATATATCGGCAGCGTGCTGGTGCCCGAGCTGCTGGCAGCCGGTCACGACGTCATCGCGCTCGACCGGTTCTTCTTCGGTCGCCAGCGGCTGGAGAAGGCCGTGCACCGTCTCAACGGCGGAGCAAAGGGCGCGTTTACGCCGGTGCGGGCGGATGTGCGCGCGGTCGAACCGGATCATCTGGCCGGTGTGGACGCCGTCATCGACATGGCGGCCCTGTCCAACGACCCGGCCGGAGAGCTCGACCCCGCGCTCACTCAGACGATCAATTTCAAAGCCCGCGCCCGGCTTGCGGCCATGGCGAAAGACGCCGGTGTCAAGCGCTATCTGCTGATGAGCTCCTGTTCGGTCTATGGCGACACCGGCGATGCGGTCGCGGACGAGACCACGCCCCCGAAGCCGCTGACCACCTACGCCCGGTGCAATCTGTTGGCCGAAGACGCCATCCTGCCGCTGGCGGGCGACGGCTTTGTGCCGATCGCCTTTCGCAATGCCACGCTGTTCGGTGTTTCGCCTCGGATGCGCTTCGATCTCGCCATCAATCTGATGACCTTGCATGCCGTGCGCGACGGCCGGATCATCGTCATGGGCGGGGGGCGCCAGTGGCGGCCGTTCGTACATGTCCGCGATGTCGTCGAGGCGGCGCTCCTGGCGCTCGACGCACCGGCAGACCGCGTGGCGGGCGAGGTCTTCAACATCGCCCACTCGAATGTTCAGATCCGCGCGCTGGCCTATCTGGTGCGCGAGAATCTCCCCTTCATGGTCGAGATCACGATGGCCCCCGATGATCCCGACCGCCGCAACTACCGGGTGGACACCGGCAAGGCCTGCAAGCATTTCGGATTTACGGCCGCGCGTGATCCGGCCCACGGCGTTCGGGAAGTTTATGAAGCCTTGAAGCGGGGCGAGATCGACGAGGAGCCGCAAGCCTATACCGTGCGCTGGTATCAGGCTCTGATCGAGGCGGAGCGCCTGGTCAAGGAAGTGGCCCTTGACGGACGCATCCTCTAAGGCGACCGGTCCGGCGGCGGCGGGAAGGGAATGGGCAGACAGGGAAGGCGAGGCCATGGCGATGGCATTGGGATGGCATGCGGGGCTGACGTCTCCGGCACAGCTTGCCGAGACCCGGCTTGCGGGATTGGCCGCCGATCTCGCCGGCAGCACCCAGGTGGACGGCGAGCCGCTCTACCGCACGCTCGAGGAGTTGACCGAGGACTTTGCCGTCCTCGATCCGGGCTGCCGGCGCAGCATCACGGAGCGGATCCTGGCGAACTGGGACGCCCGGAACCCGAAGGCCGACGTCGCGCTCAAGGCCTTCGCCTGTCAGCAGGCGCCCAGTGACACGGCGTGCGACCGCCTGATCGCAGCCATCGAAAAGGAGCGATGGTCTGCACAAGAAGAGAATTTTCTCTACTGGCAGCTCGTGCGGCTGGCCTTCCTCCATCCCGATCTATTCGCTCCCGAGAAGGGGGGGATACGCCTGCGCCAGATCTATCGCCAGCGGGTGATGGCCTGGCGCAAGAAGGTGGCCATGCGCTGTCGCTGGCTTGCACCCAGGCAGCGGGCGGAACGCCGCCTCATCCTGGTGTCACAGCAATTCGTCAACATCTTTCACGCGCCCACCCGCGATCTGCTCGACTATGCCGACGTCTTAAGCGAGCTGGGCTACGAGGTGGAGCTCGCCATCAGCCCCGAAATGCCACGGGAGCTGCTGATGGCGTTCCCGCAGCCTTTCGTTGGCAAGCACGCGGCCAAACTCGACGGCCGCCGAATGCTCGCTTACAAGGACCGGTGTTTTCCCTTCTGGCAGATCGAAGGCCAGATGCCCCATGGCAAGGGGTTGTCGCGTTTTCTCCACTATGTGGCCGAACGCCGGCCGCTCGCGGTTATCGATATCGGCGGCAATGGCCTGGCGGCCGATCTTGCCGGCCAGATCACCACCACGCTCGCCCTGCCGCTGGCCGCCCAGCCGCCGATCACCGAAGCGACATTCATCGCTACGATCGGCGAAGAGCATGTCCATGGCCTGGGGCCGGCCGAGAGCCAGAAAGCCCTCGATCTGGGGGCCGAGCGGTTCCTGCCCTTCCGCTACAGCTACCGCCTGCCCGAGACCCGCGACGAGGCCCCGGAGGCCCTTTCTTCTCTGCCGGAGGACGCGGTGATCGGAGTCGTCGTCGGCAACCGGCTCGACCAGGAAATCGCGGACGACAATCTGCGGCTCCTGCTCGCCTGCCTGGAGGCGGCGCCGAGACTTCATCTCGTCTTCGCCGGCCCCTTCCGCCGCTTTCCGGAGCTTGCGCGGCAATATCCCCTGCTCGCCGCCCGCGCGATCGCTCTTGGGTTCCAGGCCGATATCGTGGCGACACTCAGGCGCTGTCATCTCTACCTCAATCCCCGGCGCTCGGGTGGCGGCAGTTCGGTGGCCCATGCGCTCGGCTGCGGTCTGCCAGTCGTTACCTTCGCCGAGGGCGACGGCGCCTTCGCCGCCGGCCCCGACTTCCGTGTCACGACGGCCGAAGCCTATCTGGAACGCATCACGCAATGGTGCCGCGATGATGACAGCCGCCGACAGGCCGCTGAAACCGCGCGCAAACGCTGGGGGGAAATCTCGAACCGCAAGGGAAGTCTCAGCGCTCTGCTCGACCAGCTGCTACAGCCCGAACGCCTCACCCGTCCCACACCCGTGTTCGCGAAGGCCGGCAAGAAGCATCGCTAGTCTTGCGCCCGCTTGCTTGCCCAAGCGACATCTACAGCAGATCGATCACCACCGCCTGCTGGACCGAAAAGGCGCCCGCGTCGTAGCGCTCGTCCAGGGCGCGGAAGGCGTCATGAAAAGGACTGTCGAACCCCTCGAGCCGTTCTCCGATCAGCAGCTCGCGCAGCAGCCGCGTGCCAACATAGTAGATTCCGGCAAAGGGGCGGATCGACCACGCGACTCCCTTTTCCTCGAGAAAGGCGCTCAATCGATCCTCCTTCAGGTAGCGATTGAAATCGTGTTCGGCGAGCGGTTTCAACCCCGCCGCCAGCCGGGCCGCATTGAGGCGCATCAAGGGCTCATGGAAGGCCTCGAGCAGCACGACCCGCCCGCCTGACCGGCAGACCCGCATCATCTCTTGGAGCCCCTTCTTCTGCTCCTCCCAATTGGGAAGGTTGATAAGCACCCGGGTGCAGTAGACGGCATCGAACGCGCCATCCGGAAACGGCAGGGCCTTGACGTCGGCGACCTCGAAACGCAGCGGCCGACGCGCACCGTCTTTCTCCAACCGCGTTCGAGCCGCGGCGATCATGGGCTCGGAATAGTCCACGCCCACCATCTCAGCCGGATCGACGGCCTCGGCAATGCGGAAGGTCGCATGGCCATTGGCGCATCCCACATCGAGCAGGCGCGCTTGCCGCGGCAAGACGTCGATGAGCGTGCGCACCTCCAACGCAATACATCCGTGGTCCGCCCAGGAAGCATCGGCTGCCGAGCCGTGGGTCTTGCCCTGACTGTCCCAGTAACGCTTGATGAACTCCATCCGCCTTGATCCTTCTCCTGCGCATCGCCCGTGTTCCACACAGTAACGAGGCGCCCTCCTCTTTGTCCACGCTTCCCAGCGCCTTGACAGACCACCACGCGGCAGCTATGCAGCGGACCGCTTTTTGCGGCCACGGGCAATCGCTGCCAACAGCCGCAAAGGCAGGTGTAAGAGCACAGGATTCAAACGATAAGCCGGCCCCAAGCCGCAGTTGCGACGACCCTCGCAACGTCATGATGGACAACGAAGCACGGTCCGGCGGGACCGTCCGGCTCGGGCGGCGAGAAAAGACGTAAGGACAACGCCATGTACGCAGTCGTCAAGACGGGCGGCAAACAGTATCGTGTGGCTCCCGGAGACATTCTCAAGGTCGAACGGCTCGATGGCGAGGCGGGCGCGACGGTCACCCTCGATCAGGTGTTGTTGTTGGCGGATGGCGAAACCGTCACGCTCGGCACGCCGCTGGTGGCCGGCGCCGTGGTCAAGGCCGAGATTTTAGAGCAGACCCGCGCGCCCAAGATCATCGTGTTCAAGAAGAAGCGCCGCCACAACTATCGCAGAAAGCGCGGCCATCGCCAGCATGTGACGGTGCTCAAGGTTCTCGAGATCGGGCGCGAAGGAGCCACGCAGGCCAAGGGCACAGCAAGCGAGAAGACCGCGAAAGCCAAGACGGCCAAGGCGAAGGCGGGCGCCGAAACCAAGAAGAAGGCACCGGCGAAAAGCGCCGCCAAATCCGCCAAGGCTGCGGCCTCCGAAAAGACGGCGACGGCCGCCAAGAGCACCGCAAGCACGACCAAGAAGCCCAAAAGCGCCAAGAAAGCCGCGAAAGACAAGAGCGAATAGTCCAAGCAGTCCGACCGGCACAACGGCTCCTTTGCGTGCTGCCGAGGGACGACGGGCGAGCAGACGAAGAGGGTTCAAGCCATGGCACACAAGAAAGCGGGCGGCTCCTCGCGCAACGGCCGCGATTCGATCGGGCGCCGCCTGGGCGTGAAGAAATTCGGTGGTGAACGGGTGCTGGCCGGCAATATCATCGTCCGCCAGCGCGGTACGAAGTGGCATCCGGGCCGCAATGTCGGGCTGGGCCGCGATCACACGATCTTCGCGCTGATCGACGGAACCGTCTCGTTCCGCAAGAGCGGCGGCAAGACGGTGGTGGACGTGCTCCCCGTTGACGGCGCGTAAACACCGGCTGCGCGGGTGAGATCGGCCATCATCACGCACCCCTTTCTTCGGGATCCCCATGGGGAGTGACGGATCGGCACTTGGCATCGGCCGGTGCGCGTGCCTATCTGTCTATCAACCATCGCCTGCCGGTGCGGGCGGCGGGCGGTGTTTCGTGTATTGTGCCGTCGTGTATTGCGCTGACAATGCGCGGCAAGCAGGTGAAGGCCAGGGATCCCCATGCGTTTCGTGGATGAGGCCCGGATCACGGTGATCGCCGGTCGCGGCGGCAATGGCTGCCTCAGCTTCCGGCGTGAAAAGTTCCTGGAATTCGGTGGGCCCGACGGCGGCGACGGTGGGCGCGGCGGCCATGTCTATGCCGAAGCCGACCCCGCGCTCAACACGCTTGTCGATTTCCGCTATGAACCCCTCGTGCGTGCCGGCAAAGGCGGCCATGGCCAAGGCAAGAACCGCACGGGGGCGGCTGGACGCGACGTCACCATCCGTCTGCCGGTGGGTACCGAGATCTGGGATGCGGCGGGTGAGTTTCTGATCGCCGATCTGACGACGCCTGGCGCGCGTGTCCTCCTCGCGCGTGGTGGACGTGGCGGCTTTGGGAATACGCATTTCAAGTCTTCCACCAACCGCGCGCCCCGACGCACGACGCCCGGTGAGGAAGGCGAGACGCGCGAGCTCGTCTTGCGTCTCAAACTGCTGGCGGATGCCGGACTCGTGGGCCTGCCCAATGCCGGCAAGTCGACACTGCTCTCCCGAGTCTCGGCTGCAAAACCGAAAATTGCGGATTATCCTTTCACCACGCTGCATCCGGAGCTCGGTGTCGTTGAGGCGGGCGGGCGCAGCTTCGTTCTCGCCGACATCCCCGGCCTGATCGCGGGCGCGCATGCGGGCCGTGGTCTCGGCGATCGCTTTCTCGCCCATATCGAACGCTGCCGGCTGCTCGTTCATGTCATCGATGCGACCAGCGCGGATGTCGGCCGTGACCTGGCGACGCTGCGCGCGGAACTCGCAGCCCATGGCGCCGGACTTGCAGACAAACCGGCACTCATCGCCCTCAACAAGATCGATGCGGTGGACGACGACACCATCACCGCGCACAAGGCGGTGCTTGCGCGCATTGCTCCTGGTCCCGTCTTCGCGATTTCAGCGGCAAGCGGCGAAGGTCTGTCGGCGCTGACACAGGCGATCGCTGACAAGCTTGCCGGCCTGGCGCGTGACGAGGACGCCGCCGCCCAGTTGCACCCTCCGCTTCCAGCGTCAGCCACGGAGGAGGCGCCATGACCACGACCGCCGAACAGAAACGCAGGCCGCTCCCCCAAGATGGGGGCAAAGCGTTTCCTCTTGGCCAGGCGCTCGCCGGTTGGCGGCGGCTTGTCGTCAAGGTCGGTTCGGCGCTTGTGTTCGATCCTGGCGACGGTCGGCCGCGTTGCGAATGGATGCGGGCGCTTGCCGGCGAATTGGCCAGTCTGCGCCAAGAGGGCCGTGATGTCGTCCTCGTCAGCTCGGGCGCAATCGCCTTCGGTCGTCCGGTGATCGCTCGCGAGAATGCCCGCCCGCTCCGGCTCGAGGAGCGTCAGGCGGCCGCGGCCGTCGGCCAGATCGGGCTTCTTGGCGCGTGGCAGGAGGCGTTTGCGGCCTTCGCGCAACCCGTCGCCCAGATCCTGCTCACCATCGGCGAGCTCGAGGACCGCCGCCGTTACGTCAATGCCCGCAATACGATCGAAACATTGCTCCAGCGTGGCGTGCTGCCGATCGTCAACGAGAATGACACGGTCGCAACCCAGGAGATCCGCTTCGGCGACAACGACCGCCTGGCGGCCCGCGTCGCCGTGCTGGCAGAGGCCGACGGTCTGCTGCTGTTGTCCGACATCGACGGGTTCTACACCGCCGATCCCCGACGCGACGAGACGGCCCGGCATGTGCCGGTGATCCCGGCCATCGACGAGACGATCCGCCGCCAGGCCGGGCCGCCGGCCGGGGGTTCCATTGGTTCAGGCGGAATGCTCACCAAGATCCAGGCTGCTGAAATCGCCACCCGCGCCAGCGTCGCCGTCGGCATCGCGGATGGACGGATCCTGCATCCGCTCACCGCTCTGCGCGCCGGCGGCCAGCGTGGCACGCTGATCCTGCCCCAGGGCCGACGCGGGCGCTCACGCAAGGAGTGGCTGAAGAGCCGCATGCTCACCGATGGCATTCTCGTCGTTGACGAGGGAGCGGCGGCTGCTCTTGCGCGCGGTGCAAGTCTTTTGCCGGCTGGCATCCGGCGGATCGAGGGGCAGTTTGCGATCGGCGCCCTTGTGGCGGTCCAAAGTGAGGATGGTCGGGTACTCGGCCAGGGGCTGGTGGGCCATGACGCCGCGACGCTGCGCCGCATCGCCGGCAAGCGCCGGGCGCAAATTGCGGCCTGCCTGGGCCCGGCGGCCGATCGCCCCGCCATTCATCGCGACGACCTCGTGTTGATGCCGAGCGAATCCGGCACCTCTTCGCAATCGCAAAGGCAGGATGAAAACGATGGCTGACGAACAGGCACCCCGCCGCCGAGCGGCAGAGATGAGCGATGCGGCAGTTGCGGAACTGGTCAGAAACCGCCTGACGGCCGCGCGCGCGGCCCGCATGCGTCTTGCCGACGCCACAACCGCCGCCAAGAACGCCGCGCTTCTCGCCGCAGCCAAACATATCCGGGAGACCACCCCCCGCATCCTAGCCGCCAATGAGGAAGACATGGCGCTGGCCCGGCGGGCCGGACGCACGGCGGCCTATCTCGATCGCCTGCGGCTCGACGAAGGCCGGGTCGCGGCCATCGCCGACGCGATCGAGGCAGTGGCAGCCCTACCCGACCCGGTAGGCACCGAGATCGCCCGATGGCAGCGTCCGAACGGGCTGGACATCGCCCGTGTGCGGGTGCCGCTGGGATTGATCGCCGTGATCTACGAAAGCCGTCCCAATGTGACGGCGGATGCAGCGGCGCTCGCGCTCAAGGCGGGCAATGCGGTGGCCTTGAAGCCGGGTTCCGATTCGCTCGCCTCCGCCCGCGCCATCCATGCCGCCCTCATCACCGGCCTCGAACAGGCAGGCCTGCCGCCGGAAGCCGTCGCTCTGCTCGACATCCCCGACCGACGGGCGGTCGGCGTGGTGCTGGGCGCGCACGGCCTGGTCGATGTCGTGGTGCCGCGCGGCGGCCGCGGGCTGGTCGGGCGCGTGATGCAGGAAGCCCGCGTGCCCGTCTTTGCGCATCTCGAAGGCATCTGTCACACCTATGTCCACGAGAAAGCCGATCCCAAGAAGGCGCGCCGGATCGTGCTGAACGCCAAGATGCGGCGCACCGGCATCTGCGGGGCGACGGAGACCCTGCTCATCGACGCCGGGATCGCGCCCGCATTGTTGCCGGAGATCGCATCCGCACTCACCGAGGCCGGCTGCCGGCTGAAGGGCTGTGCGCAGGCGCGGGCGATTCATCCGGCAATGGATCCGGCCGACGAAGAAGACTGGCGGACCGAATATCTGGACGCCATCCTTGCGGTGCGCGTCATCGGCGGGCTGGAGGAGGCGATCGACCATATCGCCCGATACGGCTCGGGGCACACGGATGCGATCATCACGGAAGACGCGGCCGCCGCCGCCGTCTTCCTGAAGCGGGTGGACAGCGCCATCGTCATGTGGAACGCCTCCACCCAGTTCGCCGACGGCGGCGAATTCGGCATGGGCGCCGAGATCGGAATCGCCACGGGCCGCCTGCATGCCCGCGGCCCGGTGGGGCTGGAGCAGCTGACCACCTTCAAATATGTCGTGCGCGCGGATGGGGCCGTGCGGCCATAGCCCCGACCGTTCCGCGCCTCAAGTCGGCAAGGAGGGTGCCATCGCCCGCAGAAGGGACCAATCTTCCGCCATCGCCCGCCGCGCCCGTTATTCGGCGCGCAGCTACCCGGCGCGCAGGACGACCGCCGGGCGCTTTCCCCGCCCTCAGCATGGCGAACCGCCGTCCCGGATTTTTGCGCCGCTTGTCCTGGCGCGCCGATGCCGTGTCGGCTTGCTCGGCGGCTCCTTCAACCCGGCCCACCGCGGGCATTTGGCTCTTTCGCGCGCGGCCCGCATCCTCTTGGGGCTGGACGAGATCTGGTGGCTGGTCTCGCCGGCCAATCCGCTCAAGGACCCGGCCGGCATCGCCCCCTTGGAGACACGCATCGCCCATGCCCGGCATCTTGCGCGCAAGGATCCCGCGATCCGGGTTCTCGCCATCGAGGCCGCGCTCGACACCCGCTATACCGCCGAGTTTCTGGACCATCTCTTCGCCATGCGGCGGGGAGGGCACTTCCTGTGGCTGGCCGGACTCGACATTATCCAGGGCTGGCGTCGTTGGCGACGGCCGACAGATGTGGCGGAGCGGATTCCCCTTGCGGTCTTCGCTCGGCCGCCTTATTTTTGGCCGGGGTTGCATGGGTGGTTCGCAACCCGCTATCGCGACAGACAGGTGATGGCAACCGCGCGCAGATCGCTGATCGAGACATCTCCTCCGGCATGGACGTTCCTGCGGCATCATCTGCCGCGGGAGTCGGCGACGGCCCTGCGTCGCCGGCTGGGATCCCGCTGGTGGGAAGCGATCGAAGCGCCAGATGAGGAGGCCTTCTAGCTTGCAGGCAGACGCACAAAGTCTTCCGCGCCGCAATCCGGCGCATCCCGTCTCACCTCGGACCATCGTCGATACCATCGTTCACCTGCTCGATGCCCGCAAGGCGGAGGAGATCGTCACCATTCCGCTCGCCGGCAAGTCGGCCATCGCGGATTTCATGATCATCGCCTCCGGCGGCTCGCACCGTCAGGTGACCGCACTGGCCGAACTCACCATGAAAGAGCTGTCCACCTTGGGTGTGCGCCGCGTCTCGGTCGAAGGGCTGCCGCAGGCCGACTGGGTCTTGATTGATGCCGGCGATGTGATCGTCCATCTCTTCCGGCCCGAGGTGCGCGCTTTCTACAATCTGGAAAAACTGTGGGCGGCGCCGACGCTGCCCGAGAATACGCCCGCCGCCCATTGATACGGGCCGGGCGGCGTCCCGTCTTCACGCAGCGAAATGGATGCGCCCCCCTATCCGGCGAAGAGGGTGGGATCATAGGGGCGGCTGTGATCCGGCAGGGGATATTTGAGGCCGGTCGCGCAATTGAACAGAACGACGCGTTCGTCCGGGCTCACCAGCCCCGCCGCGACCGCCTTTCGCCAAGCCGCCAGCGTGGCCGCGCCTTCCGGACACAGCAGCACGCCTTCTTTCGCGGCCGCCTGCTTGCGGGCGGCCAGGATCGCCTCGTCCGAGACGGCAATCGCAAAACCACCCGATTCGCGCAAAGCCCGCAGGATCAAGAAGTCGCCGATCGCCGCCGGCACGCGAATACCGGCGGCCACGGTGGCGGCGTTCTCCCAGCGCTCGGCCCGGTCTGCACCCGTTTCGAATGCGCGCACGATAGGTGCGCAGCCGGCGGCTTGGACCGCCACCATGCGCGGCAGACGCTCGTCTTCGAGCCAACCGAGCGCTTTCAACTCCTGGAAGGCCTTCCACATGCCGATCAGCCCCGTGCCGCCGCCGGTGGGATAGAAGATGACGTCCGGCAACCGCCAGCCCATCTGCTGGGCCAGCTCCAGCCCCATCGTCTTCTTGCCCTCGATACGGTAGGGCTCTTTTAAGGTGGAGACGTCGAACCAGCCCTGTTCGCTCCCATGACGCGCGACGAGCCGGCCACAGTCATCGATGAGCCCCTCGACCCGATAGACCCGGGCGCCGAGCGCCGCGATTTCGCGGATATTGATGGCCGGCGTGTCCGCCGGGCAGAAGACATGCGCCTCCAGACCCGCGCGTGCGGCATAGGCCGCCAGTGCTGCGCCGGCATTGCCGTTGGTCGGCATGGCGAGCGCCCGCGCGCCGAACCGCCGCGCCATCGCCACCGCCAGCGCCAGACCGCGCGCTTTGAAGGAACCGGTCGGCAACCGTCCCTCGTCTTTGACGAGAAGGGTCGTCGATTCGCCGCCGGCGGCGGCAGCCAAACGAGGAAGCGGGATCAAGGGTGTGTCCCCTTCCCCCAGATCGATGACGTCGCTTTCGTCGTAAAGCGGCAGCAGTTCGCGCCATCGCCAGAAACCGTCGGCACGCGCGGCGATCGCCGCGCGCGTCACCGCCTGCCGGACGGCTTCGAGATCATATTCGACCAGAATGGGCGCGCCTGCGGGCGACAGATTCCAGAGCCGTTCCGGATCGAGGGCGGCTCCGGTGCGGCTGCAAACCAGGCGGCTGACGAAACGGGCCATCTAATCGCTCTTTCACGCTCGTAATCGAACCGGGTTCACGAGCCCTAGCGAGCGCCGGGCGCCCCTGTCAAAGCCGCATCCTGCCCCGGACCGACGGCACTTCGCCTTTCCCAGGCACCAGTGCGGCGCACCGTCCGCCGAGGAGCCAGGAACGAAATCTCCCATGAGCCGTAAACAACCCCACGCGGCCGCATGCAGGCTAATGCAGAGTCGCCCCTTGCGGGCGCTCTTCGGCCACGGTGGTCTCGACCAGAGCTTTGTGGATCCCGAGCCAGATGTCGAAGCCTTCCGGATCGCCGAGCGCCTGCATCTTGGACAGGGCGCGATCGCACAGCATCAAAGCATCCTGACCATAGAGCCGATAGAGATTGCGTGCGGCGATGCGATAATAGATCGTCGGATCGAATTCCTGTGGTGTCATGGCTGTCTCCCGTCTTTGCGCTCGCGGTGGTCTGACACACCGCAAGCAAAGGACGGGCCATCACCAAGAATTCTGATTCAGGAACAAGATAGACCGCTTACCGGCGGCGCTTGGCCGCGTGCGAGCGCCTCATACCAGTCCGCCAATGCCTGAGCGGCTGCAGGAAATGCCGCCTGAGCGATCCGCGGCAGGGCAAAAATCGGCGTCTTCAGGAAGACGGCGAAGCCGGCCACCGTCTCGGCAAAGGGCATCGGCTCGGCGGGCGACTGGCTGACGATAACACCATCAATGGCGATCCTGCGCGCGCGCAAAGCCTCATAGGTCGCGATTCCATGGGAAAGGGCGCCGAGCCGGCTGTCAACCACCAGCAAAACCGGCAACGCCAATGCCGCGATCCAGTCGGCGACAAGGAATTGTTTCGATATCGGAACAAATGCGCCGCCCACCCCTTCGATCAACAGCGGCTCCCAGCCTTCGGCAAGCTTGCGCCGGCAGAAGGCGAGTACTGCTTCCTGCGTGATCTCCTTGCCTTCCCGGCGGGCCGCCGCGTGGGGAGACAGCGGCGCCGTCAACCGCCAGGGGGCAATCTCTGCAATCTCGGGCGGGGGCGCAACTTGGCCCTGGGCCGCGGCGGCGCAAGAAACATGGGCCGCTCGAAGAAGGTGGGCATCGCTGGCTTTGTCTTCGGGATCCCAACCTGAGAGCACCGGCTTGATGGCCGCCGCCCGCCGGCCGCGGCCGCGCAGCCCCTCCAGCAGGCGGCAGGTGACGAAGGTCTTGCCGATCTCGGTGCCGCTTGCGGTTATGAAGCAGCCGCCCGCCATGATCCTTCTTCCGCCAGCAGCCCCAGATCGCGCACGGCCGCCGCCAGCGCGTCCACATCCTCTTCGCGATGCGCCGCCGAAAAGGACAGACGCAGCCGCGCCGTGCCCTCCGGCACCGTGGGCGGGCGAATGGCCACCGCCAGAAAGCCACGGTCTTCGAGGGCCTGTTGGGCCGCCAGCGCAGCCTCAGCCGTCCCCAGCAAGATGGGCACGATCGCGCTGGCCGGCTTGGGCAGCCCAAGAGCGGCCGCAAAGCGCGTCGCCAGGTATAGAGGACGGGCGCTGCGCTCAGGTTCGACTTCCAGGATGGAAAGCGCCGCCAATGCGGCGCCCACGGCCGCCGGCGGCAGCCCCGTGGTATAGACGAAGCCCCAGCCGCGATTGCGGATCAGCTCGGCCACCGGCCGGGCGCAGGCGACGAACCCACCATAGCTGCCGAGCGCCTTTGACAGCGTCCCCATCTGCACATCGGCCCGCACAGCGGCCGCGGCCAGGCTGCCGCGCCCGCCGGCCAGCACGCCGGTGCCATGGGCGTCATCCACATAAAGGAAAGCGTCATGACGCTGCGCGAGCCTGTGCAGCGCAGCGAGCGGTGCGCGGTCGCCGTCCATGGAGAAGACACCCTCGGTCACGATCCAGGCGTGACGATGGCCGGCACGCCCGGCCGCCAATTTTGTTTCGATATCGGAACAATCATTGTGACGAAAAGGCAG
>CAZJPA010000037.1:0-18292 GCA_964547755.1 uncultured Sphingomonadales bacterium | reverse complement strand
GATGAGATTCCGCAATTCATCGATGTGTTGCGTGGAGAGGTGGCTCTCATCGGCCCACGGCCAGCAACCCCCGAACAATTTCCTCTTTTTGGCAAACATAGAGGGTATTATTATAAGCAGAAGCCGGGGATTACGGGCATCTGGCAGATATCTGGTGGCCCCAATAGACCCTTCACATTTCGGGTTGCATGCGATGTCTACTATTATAAAAAGTGGAGCCTATCATTAGATTTTAGTATATTATTTAGAACAATAAAAGAATTGACGAAAATGTCAGGATATTAAAAGATGAATGCAAAAGTACTCATTCATTATTATTCTGGCCATGCTTTCTCTATGAATCTTGCGGAAGAGTTCTCAAAGCGGGGAGCTGAAATAACATATGTTTTTTTGCTGGAGACAAGGGCCCGAAAGGAAGCCTAAAAGATCACTATAGAAGAAGGATTAAGATTATCCCTGTTCATATAAATATGAAATATGATAAGAAATCTTTTTTAAGCGGCCGATTCTTGATACATATTATGGAAAACATGTTGCAAAAATAATTAAAGAAAATAAACCGGATATCGTCATATCAGGAACATCCCCCCCCCGGATGTAGACAGAATACTCATTCATCAGTGCAAAAAGAATAAGTGTCCATTCGTTTATTGGTTTCAGGATTCTTATGGGATCGGCGTCGAGCGCGTTCTCGGTGGGCGGTTCTTCGGCCTCGGCTCACTGATCGCCGCCCATTACAAGGCACTCGAAAACCGGATGCTGCGAGCCAGCGATGCGGTGGTGCTGATCACTGACGACTTTCGTTCGATCACACATGGCGCAGGCGTTGCACCCGAGCGCGTGCATGTGATCCCCAACTGGGCCGCGATCGAAGAGATTCCCATCCGGCCCAAGGACAACCCCTGGGCGCGCGAACACGATCTCGCGGACAAATTCGTCTATCTCTATTCGGGAACGCTCGGCCTGAAGCACGATCCCAGTTTGCTTGTCGCGCTCGCCCAAGCAATGCGGGCACACCCTGAAGTCCGCATTGTTGTCGCCAGCGAAGGCACCGGTGCTGATTGGTTGCGCACACAAAAAAAGACCCAAAAGCTCGACACTCTCCTCCTGCTGCCGTTCCAGCCGATGGAACGCTTTGCCGACATGCTGGGGGCAGCAGATGTCCTCGTGGCCCTGATTGAGCCGGCGGCCGCAGAATTCTCAGTGCCGTCCAAGGTGCTGAGCTATCTATGTGCCAAGCGCCCCCTCCTGCTCTCTATCCCACCTGAGAATCTTGCCGCCCGCATCGTCACACGCGCGGAGGCCGGTCTGCTGGTGGAGCCGAGCCGACCGGACGCGCTCGTTTCTGCCGCACGACAATTGTTCGAGAAAGCGGATCTGCGCGCTCGACTGGGCGAACGAGCCTGCGCTTATGCGGAACAGCATTTCGACATCGGCTGCATCGCAGATCGCTTTGAAGCTGTCTTTCAGCGGGCTCGTAAAAGAAAAGGCCACAGCGCCTAATATCCGAACAGCTCTAGATCCATCTCTTTTCGGGACCCGCGGGTTCTGGGGTCAGCTGGGCCGGTTGACGGGTTGCGCAGGGGCTTTACTGTTCTTCCTCCTTTCCCGACATGGACGCGCCTTTTGCGCCCACCTCGATCCGGGCCTCAGGATGAAAGGAGGCGAAGGCGAAGGCGAAATCGAGGCCGTAGGCGACCGCCTCGCGGCGGCCGTCGGGTGTGATGCGCGCAACCGTGACGTCGCCCCAGACATCCGACGGCCCGTCCCGCTCACCCGCCGCCGGCGCCCGAAAGATCGAACGCGCACCGGACCGCCAGGTGAGAACCAGGCCGTCCGTCGTCTCGATCCGGCCGATGCGGCGGAGATAATCGAGCGACCAGGCGCGATCACCGACGCTGACCACCAGGCTCATCGGCGGCACCGCCCGCGGCAGACGCCGCACCGGAAACCAGGGCCGATCGCTTTGGTCATACCCCGCATAGGGCGGGCGCTCATAGTCGAACCAGGGATAGGGCGGTGCCAGAACGACGCCGTCGGGATGCGCGGTCCGAAAGCGGGCGAAGCTCATGATCCGCGCCGGCAGACGCTCCAGATGGGCCCCGGCGAAACGGCCGATCAGGCCACGTCCCGTAAACTGCTGCCAGAATGTCTCGGTCGCCCGGTCATACATCACCAGATCCGAATTGCGCAGCCGGCCCGTGGTGCCGAACGTGCTGACCCTGCCATCCGGCAGCACCCGGCGGAAAACGATCGCCGCATTGCACAAGGGACAATAGGTCACCGCCACCGGCAGATCGCCGAACGTATCGTTCACGATCTCGTGGCGAGCCAGAATCGCCAGCGGATAGGCGCGGGCGCGCCCGTTGTGCACGAAGGCGATGACCGGATCGCTGGCCAAAAGCTCAAGGCGTGGCTGGGAGACGGGATCGAAGTGCGGTTCGTCAACGGCACGGATGCCGTCCCGCGGCGGGCCGCCGGAGACGATCGATTCAAGCGGCACGACAGCACGCGAAAAATCCGTCTTCGGGAATTCCTGCCTGAGCCGGTCGCCCACGCCCAACGCCACCGCCGGCACGGCCGCCCCCCATCGCAGAGCAGCCCCCGCAAACAGGGCGGACAAGATGGATATGACCACCACACGCCGCATACTGATATTCATAGGCGGCCAGGCCGGTCCCTGGCCAATCACGAATTGCTCACGCGCGATGACAGCTGCGTGAAGAGCCACGAGGAGGAGGCCAACCGGTCTCAGCCCAGCATCAGCCCCCCCACCAACAGCACAAGGATCGCAAGCGGCACCCAGCTGCGCAGCGCCAGCCGGATCAGCCCCACAAGCGACGGCGGATCACCGGGAAAGAGGGCGGCAAATGCCCGTGCGATCATGATGCGCCCTGCGAACCAGGCGATCAGCAACGCGCCGATCGGCAGGACCAGCTTGTCGATGCCGTGGGTGATCAGGTCGAATCCCGTCATCTGCGCGAAGGCGCCGCCTAAGAAGCCCAGGGGATACACATCGCGCGCAAAGCTGAAGCTGGCCACCGTCACAAGCCCGATCGCCCAGGAGGCCGCCGCCGCCAGCATGGTCGCGCGAGTCCGGCTCATCCCCCGCTCGATCCGCCAGGCGACGAAGGGCTCATAAAGCGCCACCGCACTGGTCAAGGCGGCCAGCAGCAGAAACAGGAAAAAAGCACCACCCACCCATGCGCCAGCCGGCATGGCGTGGAAAGCCATCGGCAGGGTGATGAAGATCAGGGGCGGTCCCGCGGCGGGATCGAGTCCATGCGCGAAGACGATCGGGAAGACCGCCAGGCCGGCCAGCAATGCCACTGCCGTGTCGGCGGCCGCGACCGCAAGAGACACCCGCAGCGGCGAGGCCGTATCCGGCAGATAGGCCCCATAAGTCATCATGCCGCCGATTCCGACCGAAAGCGTGAAAAAAGCCTGGCCCAAAGCGGCCAGCGCCACCGAACCGTTCAGTTTCGTCCAGTCGGCTGCGAACAGCCAAGCGAGCGCCTTGGCGCCGGCACCATTGATGAGCGCGAAGGTGACGACAAGGATGAGCAGAACCGCCATCAGCGGTGCCATCACGCGCATGCTGCGTTCGATCCCCCGTCTGACACCACCGGCGACGATCGCAACTGTGGCCAGAATGAAGAGCGCCTGCAGCCCCAGCATGCCGAGTGGATCGCTCTGGAGCGCCTGTTGATGGGCAAGCGCCCCGGCCGAGTCCGCGAAGGCCGCAAATCCCGAGCCGGCTTCCGCGAGGAAGGCGATCGTCCAGCCGCCGACCACCGAATAAAAGCTCATGACGACCAGACTCATCCACACACCGACCACGCCGGCCCCCTTCCAGAACCCGGACCGCGCCCCGAATTCCCGGGCCTGACGCGCCAGTGCGTGCGGGGGGCTCGCACGGCCGCGGCGGCCGATCGCCACCTCCGCCACCAAAATCGGCAATGCCACAAGCGCCAGGAACAGGAGATAGAGCAGCACGAAAACCGCCCCGCCGTTGGCCCCGGCCAGATAAGGAAATTTCCAGACATTGCCGAGTCCGACGGCTGCGCCCACCGCCACCAGCACGAAGCCCAGCGGTGAAGCGAAACGCCGTCCCTCCGGAGCAGCGGCAGACGATCTCAGGTCCGCCGAGACGCCGTCCCGTTTGTCAGAGCCAGACATTCTCCCCTCCCCTTTCCCTGTCGTGATCCCGTCGAAAGCCGGTAGACCGGCGGCACCCGTTCCTCCCACCATACGCGTTCTTGCCATCCTCACCCGCTTTCAGGCAAGCTCGCGCGCCGTGCAGCCTGGCACCGGCCGGCGGTTCTTGAGCAGCGGGAGCCAACTGGACAAGACAACCCATTCGGGGAGGACAAGCAGACCATGGCGGACATGCTGGAGCAGTTGGGCGCGGATTTTCTGGCGGGGGTGGACCGCTTCTCGCAAGTCTTGAGCAGCGTGGTTTTCGCCCAGGTGACCATCTTCGGCCAGCCGGTCGAGCTGATCGTGTTGTGGATGGCGGCGCCCATGCTGCTGCTCACCATCTATTTCGGCTTCGTCAATTTGCGCGGCTTTCGCATCGCCTGGGATATCGTGTGCGGTCGTTATCATGACAGCACCGCCCCCGGAGAAGTCACGCAGTTTCAGGCGCTTGCAACGGCGCTCTCGGGAACGGTGGGGCTCGGCAACATCGCCGGTGTCGCCATCGCGATCGCAATGGGCGGTCCCGGCGCGGCCTTCTGGATGACGGTCATCGGCTTCTTTGCGATGACGCTCAAATTCGCCGAATGCACGCTGGGCGTCAAATACCGCCGGGAGCATGCGGACGGCACGGTCTCCGGCGGGCCGATGTATTATCTGTGGTATGGCCTGCGCGCGCGTGGCTGGCCCCGACTGGGAAAGCTGCTGGGCTGGACCTATGCCCTGTTCGCGGTGCCGGCATTGTTGCAGATCGGCCAGGTCAATCAGTCCTACAGTCAGCTCTCGGCGGTCACAGGCATCGATGCGCCCTGGACATACGGCGTGCTGCTGGCCGTGCTGGTGGCGGCCGTGATCTTCGGCGGGATCACCCGCATCGCCCGAGTCACGGCACGGCTCGTGCCGCTCATGGCCGCCGTCTATATTGCCGGTGGGCTCTTCATCTTGATCCAACACCTCGGCGATCTGCCGGCGGCGGTGACGCTGATCCTCCAGGACGCACTCAAACCCGAAGCCGGGATCGGCGCGGTGATCGGCGCCTTCGTCTGGGGCATGCGCCGCGCCGTCTATTCGACGGAAGCGGGGCTGGGTTCGGCCACCATCGCCCACGCCGCCGCCAAGACCCGCGAGCCGGTCTCAGAAGGCATGGTCGCGCTGATGGAACCGTTCATCGACACGGTCGTGATCTGCTCGATGACGGCGCTGGTGATCGTGGTCACCGGGGCCTACCAGGTCGAGGGGCTCACGGACATTCAGATGACGTCACATGCCTTCAATTCGGTGCTGCCGCATTTCGACATCGTGCTGGCGATCGCCGTGTTCCTCTTCGCCTATTCGACAATCATCTCCTGGGGGTATTATTCGAACAAGATCTGGACCTTCGTCTTCGGGTTCTCGCCGGCCAGCCAGACCGCCTTCAAGATCGTCTTCTGCGGGGCCCTGATTCCGGGCGCGGCTCTGACCGTCACCCAGGTATTCGACATCATGGACTCCTTCTTCTTCTTGATGGCGGTTCCCAATATCCTGGGTATTTATCTGATGGCCGGTGAGATCAAACAGGATCTCAAAAGCTACCTCACCCGGCTCAAGGCCGGCCGCATTCCCACCCGCATCCAGCTCGAAGCCGAACGGATGCGCTAATAGGAAGGCGTTTTGTTCTCCGTTCAACAAGAAGCTCCAAGCACAGGAATGGGTCCACCGATTCCGAACAGCCGGCATGCGCGAACGACCGTGGGTGCCATCCACGCCTAGTGGCCATTGGTCCCATTGGCCGCTTCGGTCATCTCCAAAGCGCCGACATAGAAGTGGAACCAGTAGAGGATATGACCGACCGTATTGCCGTCGCGCGCCAGGGGCAGGGCAAGCGCGTCGTAATGGCGATAGAAGCGATCGGACCAGGTGACCCGCTGATCTTCGACAAAGTAGGGCTTTTTGTGTCGCAGGATCCAGAAGCCACGCTCACGAGGCCCCTTGAAGTCCATGGGACGGCCGGTGAGTTCGCGTCCCGATAGATCGGCGGCATCGGAGCCAAAGACGCGCACGACAAAATGCGGCGGGCCATCGACGACCTCAACCAACGCCAATTCCGTCAAGCAGAAGCGCAAATCGCGTACCGAAAAGTCGCGCCGGGAAGGCAGCAAGCGGTCCCCCTTACGCGCGGACCACAACGCAAACAGCCGGCGCGCCTTCTCATGAGGCAGTTCCTCGGCCGTGAAATCCACCCATCCCGGGGTTCCGGCAATGTCTGTCTCGCGCATAGGGGTCCTCGCTTGCCCCTGTTGCCGCCCCCCTTGTTATTCCAGTATCAGGCATCTCTTTCCTGCGCTTGTGAAGAAAGTCTATGATGAAAAAGAGGAGGCGTCCACCTTTCTCTATCCGATCCACCTGTCACCGACGAAAGATAGAACGGAAAAAGCGACAACAACATTCAAAAAAACCCTCCATCCGCAGTCAGGAAAAGGAAAAATGGCCACAAGAAGTGAAAGGGCGAGAATGATGAAACCGCTCGACCCCGCACAGCTAGCCGCTTTCCTGGCGGAAACCGGCAACTGGCACGCAACCGATGACGGCCGGGCGATCGGCTGCCATCTCCGGTTCACGGATTTCAATGCGGCTTTCGCTTTCATGACACGGGTGGCACTGCTCGCCGAACGCATGGACCACCATCCCGAATGGTCCAATGTCTACAATCGTGTGCAGATCCGACTCACCACCCATGATGCCGGTGGCGTGACGGAGCGGGATCTGGCCATGGCCCGTGCGATTGACGATTTCGCCGCAGCAACCAACGGCAAGGCAACAGGACCGGAGGATTGAACAGAACAGCGACATTCCCCGCATGGCCGCAGCCGATCCGCCTTCCCTTGGCCTGATGACCGTTCTATGACCGGAACCCGCCAAGCGAAACAAACAGGCGGTCGTCTGGACAGGAAAGGCGTATGCCATCATCACGTGATCCGCTGTATGTTTTTGATCCCCCGCTCGTGCCGGCGCGGCTTGTCCGACGCTACAAACGCTTTCTTGCCGATGTCGTGCTGGAGGAGGTGAACAGCGACAATGAGACGATCACCGTGCATTGCCCCAACCCCGGGGCCATGACGGGCTGTGCCGAAGCGGGCATGCGGGTCTGGCTGGCACCCGTCCACAATCCAAGGGCCAAGCTTCCCTATCGCTGGGTTCTCTCCGAAACCGCGCGCGGCGTGTGTATCGGCGTTGACACGGGCCTCGCCAATCTTCTCGTGCATCGTCTGCTTGCGCGCAGGCTGGTGCCGGAGCTTGCCGGCTATGACCGGATCACGCGCGAGGTGCGTCTGCATGAGAAGACGCGCCTGGACTTCCTCTTGGAGGACCCGCAAGGCGGGCACCCGCCGTTGATGATGGAGGTCAAGTCCGTAACATTACGGCGCGGGCCGACTCTCGCCTTTCCGGATGCTCCGACGACACGCGGCCGCCGGCATCTCGATGATCTCGCACGGCTGGTTGCCGCTGGCAAACAGCAGGCGGCCATATTCTATCTGGCACAGCGCGCTGACGGGAACCAGGTCACCATCGCAGCCGATATCGACCCCGCCTACGCCCGAGCGGCGGAAAGAGCGCAGGCCGCCGGCGTGCGCTTCCTCGCCCGGCGCCTCAAGCTCACATCTTGTGCCATCTTCGATAACGGCCCCCTTCCCTATTGCGACGATCCGCCCTATGTTGAGCGCTGAGCGGCGCTGCCCTTCCCGGGGCCGGAATACACGGAAAATTGGATGCGTATCGACTTGTCCTTCGGAAAGCGGCATCTGGAAGCGGGCGTGATCGGCCGTCACCGCGGTATCAAAATTCACGACGCCGAAGCCTTCGCCGGTATGCGGCGTGCAGGACGTCTCGCCGCCCAGGTGCTCGATTTCATCACTCCCTATGTGGTGCCCGGCGTCACCACCGAGGAGCTGGATCGACTATGCCATGAATATATCGTGGATCACGGGGCCATTCCCGCTCCACTCAACTACCGGGGATTCCCGAAATCCATCTGCACATCGGTCAATCATGTGGTCTGCCATGGCATTCCGGGGCCGAAGCGACTCAAGGAGGGAGATACGCTCAACATCGATGTCACCGTGATCCTTGACGGCTGGCATGGAGACACGAGCCGGATGTATTTCGTCGGCCGAGTGGGGGTGAAGGCGCGTCGGTTGTCGGACGTGACCTATGAGGCGATGATGCGGGGTATTGCGACCGTGCGGCCGGGCGCACGTCTGGGCGACGTGGGCCAGGCGATCCAGAGTTTCGTGGAGTCGCATGGCTTTTCCGTCGTGCGCGATTTTTGCGGCCATGGCATCGGCCGAGTGTTTCATGATGCGCCCAATGTCTTGCATTACGGCCAACCGGACACCGGCCCCGAATTGCTGCCGGGCATGTTTTTTACCGTCGAGCCCATGGTCAATGCCGGACGTCCCGATACCAAAATTCTTGATGACGGCTGGACGGCCGTCACCCGTGACCGCTCGCTGTCGATGCAATACGAACACACCATCGCCGTCACCGAAGAGGGCGTGGAAATCTTCACGCTCTCACCCAAGGGCTATACCAAGCCGCCCTATCCCTTGACGGAAGAGGAGAAGCGGCCGAACGGTCCCTGATGAACCGACGGGGCTTGCAGGGGGGCATGCCATGACAGAGCGTGAAAGGAAGGAACCCTCCCGACGGCTGGCAGGACGTCGGCCTTCGTCGGCACGCCTTGCGGATGCAGCGGGAGGAGAGTTGCTGCCCGCTTCTTTGGCGCAAACGGCTGAGACCGTCGGCAAGACGGTGTCGGATGCCGCGCTCGTCAAGGGGCATCGCCGGCGGCTGCGGCAGCGTTTTCTGGCGAGTCGGGGGACGGGTCTGGCGGACTATGAGCTGATCGAGCTGCTATTGTTCGGCGCGATTCCACGACGTGACGTCAAGCCCTTAGCCAAGCGCCTAATCCAGGCCTTCGGTTCCTTCGAGGGCGTGCTGACCGCCGAGCCGACCCAACTGGCCGCGGTCAACGGTATGGGCGAAGCGGCGATCGTCGCTCTCAAAGCGGTTGAAGCGGCCGCGCGCCGCCTGGCGCAGGCACGGGTCCTCAACCGACCGGCGATCAGCAATTGGCAGGCACTGTTGGATTATTGTCGTGTCGCCATGGGGCATGCGCCCAAAGAGCAGTTTCGCATCCTCTTTCTCGACCGTCGGAACGTCCTGATCGCCGACGAGGTCCAGCAAGAAGGCACCGTCGACCACACCCCCGTCTATCCGCGCGAGGTGATCAAGCGTGCGCTGGAGCTGCATGCCAGCGCGATCATCCTGGTGCACAACCATCCCAGCGGCGATCCGACTCCCTCGCAAGCGGATATCGAGATGACCAAGGAAATCGCCGAGGCCGCACGCCGGCTCGGTATCCGGCTGCATGACCATATCGTTGTCTCCCGCTCGGGGCATATGAGCTTCAAATCACTGGGGTTGATCTGAGAGCGCGCAAAAACCGGCCGGAAAGCGGTATCACCTGACGGACGGATCGGACGCGAGAACGCTACAGCAGGTTCAGCTCCTGAAAGACCTTGGTCACGTCATCGGCAAAACGCCCTGATTTGGACAGCAGCGGCACGTCGTCGGGCAGCCCGGCCAAGGCCGGCGATCCTCTCTTCTCACTGGTGAGCATCGCGACCGGGACTCCCCTGGTTGAGGGCATCGCTCGGATCGCACAGGCAAAATCCACGCCGGACAGTTCGGGCATCACATTGGAGACGATCACAAGATCCGGCCGCATCTGCCCGACGAGCACCAGCGCATCGAGCGTCGAAAAACAGTTGATCATGCGATAGCCGCACTCGGCGAGCTCGCGGGTGACGAAATTCGTAGCGGTGCCCGGCGGCATTACCAACATAATGTCGATATCGCGCACCTGAATCTCATTCGGATCGAAGCTCGCCGTGGGTGGCGGCGCCCCCGGCAACCGGGCAAGACGCGCCTCGATTTCCTGCTCATCGAGCGTAAGCCGCCCATCGAGCGCTTCTGCGAGACGATCGACGAATGTCTGCACATCCCCGATCGCCTCCTCGTCCAGACGGGAAAGCGGTCCCAAATAGTTTTCGAAACGGGCGGCAATCCGATGCAGAATCGGCACCTGAGCACTCGCCGCCATGCTTTTGACGGAATGCACATGCTGACGCAGCAGGCCGACGGCCACCCCTGCATCGCTGCGGCCGGCGCGAACGGAATCCAGCAGCTCGTTGAGCTCTGTCAGCCTATCCTCGATCCCGTCCAGGAGTTCCTGAATTTCCGCTTCTTCCGAGATCGCCATACGCCCCATGCTGCGTGCATCCTCGTGTTCGACCATACCAACGATCACATCCGCTCACCCGCAAGGCCTTGCCAGAAAGGAGTAAGGATTTGGTGAACGACGAGCGGACAGAAAGATGGTTGCTCCACAAAATCCCAGCCAGCCTTGACATCGTCCGGCCAAGTCCCTATCCGAGCGCCCGTCATCGGCGGTCTTCGCACAGATCGTATCCGGACACCGCCGCCAAGGAGAAAGAGCCATGGCGAAGCCCAACAGCATCAAGATCAAGCTGGTCAGCACCGCAGGCACCGGCTATTACTATGTCACGAAAAAGAACCCGCGGAAGATGACCGAAAAGCTCACCTTGCGCAAATACGATCCCGTCGCGCGCAAGCATGTCGAGTTCAAGGAAGCCAAGATCAAATAGTGCGGGGTGAAGAACAGGCATGCGCCCCCCTTCCGCATGATGCCGGAAGGGGGATTTTCATTCTTATCTTGAACTGATTCGACACTTGAACTGATTCGACGCGCAGCCGCCCCGTCTGTTTGGGAAGAAGGGCGTGGTCGGCCGCCGCCTCCTTACCTTCTTGTTTGACGGCAAGCCCGGCCCTTCTCGCAAGGCGCGAAGGTCAGCAGAGTACAGGCGCCCCTCTATCTTGCGGAAAAGCGAGAGCGAGGAACCATTTGCCCGCCTCGCTGCCTCGAATGCAGAGCCCCGGCATCCTGCTCAAGTGATCGGAACAGGTGATCGGAACAGGCAGGCCCGGCTTAAGCGCCCCTTCTGTCATCGTCGCTGTCATCACCACCGGTTACCGACCCTCCATCCCCGTCAGCCGCCACGTCACGTTCGGCGAGACCCAGACCGACGAAGGAACCAGCGCCTGCGGCCATGACGCCTGCGATCACCACCAGCACCCGCAAATCGGAGCTGGTGACACTCTGCCACATGCCCCATACCAGAAGGGCCACACCCGCCCATACGGCCAGCAACGTCAAAGGCCGCCAGACAAGAGCCAGCGGCGAACCACAACGCCGGCATTTCACAGGTGCCGGGGGAAATTTACCAATGATCTCATGCGCCTGAGCGCGTTCCGCGCAGCGTGGACAGACCGGTAGCATCTCGCCCTTCCCTGGCCATGTTACCCGCCTCCTGAGCCCACTTGCAAAGTGTCTCCGAAGATTCCCCAAAAGCGTAAAGACTTTCTTGCCTTGGAGGGAGAAGTTTCAATTTATCATCTCAAATTATGAGATAAAGTGACCACAGATTGCAAGTCCCGCCAGAAAAAACCCGCCCAATACTGGATTCTGACGAAATAACAACACATTGGCCGCCCGCCGCAAAGGGCCTCCGCCCCTGCGGTCGCGCAAATAGGCGCGGCGCTCCACTCTCAGGAAAGGGGGCAGCCGCGTGTCAGCGCCCGCCAACCGATATCGGTGCGATAGAATCCCTCGGGCCAATCGATTTCTGCAATCGCAGCATAGGCCCGCTCACGGGCTACGCGAATGTCGGGGGCGATTCCCGTCACATTGAGAACCCGCCCGCCGACGGCCCGAAGCTCGCCATCTGCCGCGCGCTTCGTGCCGGCATGAAAGACCACGAGATCTTCCCATCCCACAAGTCGTTCGAGCCCACGGATGACGGAGCCCTTCTCGTAAGCCCCCGGATAGCCGCGCGTGGCGAGCACAACGGTCAGAGCGGCTTTCTCATGCCATCGCGGCGCGGGAACCGTATCGAGCCGTCCTTCAGCCGTTGCCATCAGCAACGGCAGGAGATCATCAGCCAGCCGCGGCATCAGCACCTGGCATTCCGGATCCCCGAACCGAACGTTGAATTCGATGAGTTTGGGGCCCTCGGCCGTGATCATCAGCCCGGCGTAGAGCACCCCGCGATAGGGCGCGCCGCGGGCAGCCATCGCCCGCGCGGTCGGCTCCATGATCTCTCGCATCACCCGCTGGACCATATCCTCGCCCAGAACGGGCGCTGGTGAGTAGGCGCCCATGCCGCCGGTGTTGGGGCCTTTGTCGCCATCGAAGGCGCGCTTGTGATCCTGAGCACCAGCCAGCGGCAGAACGCTCTCGCCGGAGACGAGCGCAAAGAAACTCGCCTCTTCGCCTTCGAGATACTCTTCGATCACGACTTCTCGTCCGGCCTGGCCGAAGGCGCCGGCGAACATGTCTTGCACGGCCCGTTCCGCTTCTGCCCGCGTTTCGGCGATGATGACGCCCTTGCCGGCCGCCAGTCCATCAGCCTTGACAACGATGGGGGTTGGGTGATCGCGCAGATAGGCGAGAGCGGCCTTGCATTCGCTGAAACGACGATAACGGGCGGTGGGAATACCATGGGCGGCGCACAGATCCTTGGTGAAGCCCTTCGAGCCTTCGAGCCTTGCCGCCGCCGCCGAGGGACCGAACACCGGCACACCCGTCTTCCCTTGGAGGTCATCGGCGAGCCCGGCAACCAACGGCGCCTCCGGCCCGACCACCACCAGATCAATCCGGTGCTCCCGGCAGAAGGCGGCGACCGCTTCATGATTCTGCACGTCGAGCGGGACCAGCTCCGCCACCTCCGCAATACCCGCATTGCCGGGAGTCGCATAGAGCGCCGTCAGCTCGGATGATTGCGCGATTTTCCAGGCGAGAGCATGTTCACGTCCACCACCACCGATCAGGAGCACCCGCATGCGCCCGTCTCCCTTTTGCTTGCCTGCCCTGTCCACCGCTTCAGCTTGCCCGAGCCGAGCCCCCATCCGAAAGGGGGCCGCTCGTCTGCGGCGTCTTCTAGCGCCCCAGGGGGGCTCTGTCACCCGCTGCGCGCGGCGCGCTCATGAAAACCCCCTCGACATCGGCGACATCCCACATTATGCGACTGCGAGTGGCTCGTAAGGAAAGGCGAACGATGGATCCGCAAGCGAAATCACGATCCGTCAAGAGACGACCGGACACTTCGTCCCTTCCACTCGGCCCCACCTCACCGACCGGTGCGGTGACCCGGCGGCGTGTCCTCCAAATGGTCGCGGTGGCATCGCTGCTGGCCCTTCTGCCCGGAAGGAGCTTCGCAGAAGAGACCGAACCGGTCGTCTGGCACGGTCGCGTAATGGGGGCGGAGGCGACACTGGCCATTTACGCACGGGAACGGGACCGAGCTGAAGAGAGCCTTGAAGAGGCCGTTACCCTTGCCCGTGAGTTGGAAGGATTGTTCTCGCTCTATCGCTCCGATTCGGCGCTGGTGGTACTCAACGAGACGGGGCGGCTTCATGCGCCGCCGCGGGATTTCCTTGCTCTTCTTGCGACAGCCGAGCATTTCCATCGGCTGACCCACGGCGCTTTCAATCCGCTGGTCGGGGTTTTGTTCGATGCCTATCTCGCCCATTTCTCGGCCCGGCCAGGAGATGAGGAAGGACCGTCTGCGTCTTCGCTCGGGAGCATGCGAAATCTGCTCGCATGGCGGGTGCTGCGCCGAGAGTCGCGGATGGTCCGTCTGGCCACCGGTGCGCGCCTGACGCTCAACGGCATCGCGCAGGGCTATGTGACGGATCGTGTCGCCACGCTGCTGGTGCGCAGGGGATGGGTGCCGGCGCTCGTCAATTTCGGGGAATATCGCAGCTTGGGACGGCACCCAAGCGGGCGCCCCTTCACGCTGGGACTTGCCGATCCGGCCCATCCTGGACGCGTTTTGGGCCGCCTGCCGGTCACCCACGCATTGGCGGCTTCCTCACCGTTCGCTGCCAGCTTCGACGAAGCAGGACGCTTCCACCATCTGCTTGATCCCCGCACGGCCCGTCCAGCCGCCGACACCCCCGCCGGACTGTGGGTGGCGGCCCGGGATGCAACGACGGCCGACGCCTTATCCACGGCGCTGTCTGTAATGAACAGAGCCGAACGCCAGCAGCTCCTCGCCCGCCTGCCGGATGTCCGCGCTTGGCAAGTGGACAAAGACAGCGCCCTCCAACCACTTACGGGGTAGCCCCTTACGGGGCAGCCCCTGCTGGATGGCTGAGGACGCCTCACCTGGCTATTGCCGGAGATCCTCTCCGGCCAGTGCCCGTTCGATCAGTCGGCAGGTGTTGGCGATCCCGTAGAGGGCGACGAAGCCCCCGAACCGCGGTCCCGACGATTCCCCGAGCAGCACCTCGTAGAGCGCCCGGAACCAGTCCCGCAGATTCGGGAAAGGATAGGCTTTGCCCACCTCGTAGACGATGGCCTGGATATCCTCGGCGTCCGTGCCCTCCGGCAGCGCCTGCAAGCGCGTCAGCAGCGCAACCAATGCTTGGCGCTCCAGATCATCGGGGGCCCGATAACGCTTGTTGGGCTCCACGAAATCCCGGTAGTAGGCCAGTGCGTAGTCCATGAGCCGATCGAGCTCTGCGCGGACATCATCACTCACCTCGCCCGCATACTTTTCGACAAAGCCCCACAACACGCGCTTGTCCGGCGCATGTGCCGCCGCCACAAGATTGAGCAGCAGCGAAAAGGAGATTGGTGGATTCACCCGCGGCACCTCACCCGAATGGAGATGCCAGGCCGGATTTTCCAGCCTCTTGGCCGGATCCGCCTCCTGCCAATACGCAGCGCGGAAGCGATAATAGTCATCCACGGTCTTGGGAATGACGTCGAAATAAAGGCGCTTGGCGCGACGCGGCGCCTGAAACATGAAAAGCGCCAAGGATTCGGGACTGGCGTATTTCAGCCAATCTTCGATCGCAAGCCCGTTGCCCTTGGATTTTGAGATCTTCTCGCCCTTCTCGTCCAGAAAGAGCTCATAGATGAAGCCCTCCGGTGGACGGCCGCCTAGAATCCGGCAAATCCGTGAGGACAGCCGCACGGAATCGATGAGGTCCTTGCCGGCCATCTCGTAATCGACGCCGAGGGCGAACCAACGCATCGCCCAGTCCACCTTCCACTGACACTTCACATGTCCGCCGGTCACGGGCACCGTGAACAGCTCGCCATCTTCGTCCTGGAAGGTGACGGTGCCGGCCGCGACATCGCGGTCGATGAGCGGTACCTGCAGCACCCGACCCGTCTTGGGACTGATCGGCAGAAAGGGCGAATAGGTCTTGCGTCGTTCGGCCCCCAATGTCGGCAGCACGACCGCCATCACCTCGTCATAATGAGCGAGAATAGCCTTCAAGGCATGGTCGAAGCGGCCCGAGGTATAACATTCGGTCGCGGAATAGAATTCGTAATCGAAGCCGAACTGGTCGAGAAAGGCCTTGAGCCGCGCGTTGTTGTGGGCGCCGAAGCTGTCATGTGTGCCGAAGGGATCGGGCACGCGGGTCAAGGGCTTGCCGAGATGTTCGGCCAGCATCTCGCGGTTCGGCACATTGTCCGGCACCTTGCGCAGCGCGTCCATATCATCGGAAAAGCAGATCAGCCGCGTCGGCCAGCCGGTCATGACGCCAAGGGCATGGCGCACCATGGTCGTGCGCACGACCTCACCGAAAGTGCCGATGTGCGGCAGTCCGGAAGGACCATAGCCCGTCTCGAACAGCACAGGGCGGTCCGGCGTCCGATCGCCGAATCGGGCCACGATCTTGCGGGCCTCCTCGAACGGCCAGGCCCGGGCCTGACGCGCAAGTGCTGCAAGATCGTCTGGACTGTCGGTCATGATCGTCATCGCTTCCTATCTGCTGTCTTTGCTGTTGGATCGCCCATGCACAAGGGGCCGGAGCATCGCGCCCCGACCCCCTTGTCGTCATCTGGTCCAGTCCGCGAGGCGCTTTAGATATGAATCGCCCGTTTGTGAACGGCGAGCGCCGCTTCTTTGACCGCCTCGGGATGGGTGGGATGCGCATGGCAGGTGAGCGCGATGTCTTCCGCGCTCGCGCCAAACTCCATGGCCAGCGCCGCCTCAGCAATCATCGTGCCGGCCATGGTCGAGACGATGTGCACACCCAGCACACGGTCGGTCTCGGCATCGGCCAGGATCTTCACGAAGCCGTCTCCTTCTTTGTTGGCCTTGGCGCGGGAGTTCGCGAGCATCGGGAATAGACCGACGCGGTACTTGACCCCGGCCGCTTTCAGCTCCTCTTCCGTCTTGCCCACCATCGCGGCCTCCGGATGCGTGTAGACGACACCGGGGATGACATCGTGATTCACCATCCCCTGCAGACCTGCGATGTTCTCGGCGACCGCAATCCCCTCGTCTTCGGCCTTGTGCGCCAGCATCGGCCCTTCCACGACATCGCCGATCGCCCAGATACCCGGCACGGCGGTCGCGAAATTCTCCTTGATCGGAATGCGACCGCGATCGTCCGTCTTCAGCCCGGCCTTCGCCAGGTCCAATCCCTCCGTGTTGGGCTTACGCCCGACCGCGACCAGCACCTTTTCGGCCTCCAGAACATCGGCCTTGCCGCCGGCGGCGGGCTCGACGGTCACCTTGACTTTCGTCTTCAGCCGCTCAACCTTCGTCACCTTGGTGGCGGTGCGGATATCCAGCCCCTGCTTTTTCAGGATCCGCGTCATCTGCTTGGAGACCTCGCCATCCATACCCGGTAGGATGCGGTCCAGGAATTCGACCACCGTTACCTTCGTACCTAACCGACTCCAGACCGAGCCCATCTCCAGCCCGATATAGCCCCCGCCGATCACGATCATGGAGGCGGGAATCTTTGTGAGCGACAGGGCCTCGGTGGACGAGATCACCTGCTCTCCGTCGATCTCCACGCCCGGCAGGCTGGCCACCGTGGAACCCGTCGCAATGACGATGTTCTTCGCCTTTATCGTCTCCTTGCCACCGTCATTGAGGGCGACCGAGAGAGTCTTCTGGTCGACGAAGCGTGCGGCGCCCTTGATCCAGGTCACCTTGTTCTTCTTGAATAGAAATTCGATACCTTTGGTAAGCCCCGAGACCGACTCGACCTTCGCCTTCATCAGCGCCTTGAGATCGACCTTCGGCTCACCAACGCTGATGCCCCATGCCTTCAGATGTCCGCTCTTGATCTCAGCGAGTTTTTCGGTGGCATGCAACAACGCCTTAGAGGGAATGCAGCCGACATTGAGACAGGTACCACCCAGCGTTTCGCGCTTTTCGACGCAAGCGGTCTTCAGTCCCAACTGAGCGGCACGAATCGCCGCCACATACCCGCCCGGTCCCGCACCGATGATTACGACATCGAATTCCTGAGCCATCCGTCCCGCTCCTTGATCTTTTGTGCGTGCGATGCATTGGGCCGATCTCAGCCCACGGCGAACACCCAAAGCCCGCAGCCGCCACCGGCTTTGCGCCGCTGCGGCTCCTTAGCGTTTCCTCACAAATCGAGCAACAGCCGGCTGGGATCCTCGATCGCCTCCTTGATACGCTTCAAGAAGGTGACCGCCTCGCGCCCGTCGATGAGCCGATGATCATAGGTGAGCGCCAGATACATCATCGGCCTGATCACAATCTGCCCGTCTTGGGCCACGGGGCGCTCCTCGATGCGATGCATGCCGAGAATGGCCGACTGTGGTGGATTGAGGATGGGCGTCGAAAACAGCGACCCGAAGATCCCACCATTGGTGATCGTAAACGTGCCGCCCTGGAGATCGTCCAGCGTCAGCTTCCCGTCACGCGCCTTTCGGGCCAGTTCGGCAATGGTCTTTTCCGTATCCGCAAAAGACAGTTTGTCGGCGCCCCGCACCACAGGAACCACCAATCCCTGCGGTGCGGCCACCGCGACCCCGATATCGTAGAAATTTTGATAGACGATGTCATCGCCGTCGATACGTGCGTTGACGGCAGGAACCTCTTTGAGGGCCATCACCGCCGCCTTCACGAAGAAGGACATGAAGCCCAGCCGGATCCCGTGCTTCTTCTCGATCAGGTTACGATACTTC
>CAZJPA010000036.1:0-18468 GCA_964547755.1 uncultured Sphingomonadales bacterium | reverse complement strand
GTTCCTTCATCCCAGCCAGGTCCTGTGGTCGGATCAAAAGGGTCATTAATATCACCCTTAACCGTAAGGCTAATAGGGCTGGTTTATACACAGAGCCAGCATGTGAGTTTATGTGGCTACCCTTTACCAGAGCCATCGCCATCGCCATCACCATATCCAGCGCCATAGCCAGCGCCATAGCCAGAGCCATAGCCAGCGCCATAGCCAGAGCCAGCGCCATTGCCATCATCCGGCAACCCAATCAATTCATTCGACAAGACTATCATGCCGCAACTGCCGGGATGTTGATAAGCTGCTCTGCCGCTTTCTCAGTACATGTCAAGACGCCACATGCTTCCAGCATGATCATTTGCTGCGACATGGCCGCAGATAGCATAACCTTGCTTGGGTCGCGCATGCCATTCTCTGCAATATCGGGCAGTACAAACGTACTATCATACCGCCAAATCTGCCGTGCCTGATACAGCACAACAGTACGCCCAATAATAGTCTTGACATAGCCACACATAACGCCCTGTTCTCGGCTGCGGACAATACAGTAGTCCATCCCCTTCATCTTCTTATTAAAAGAAATTTATTTTCGCGTAATCTCCTCCGGTGGTTTTGTCTGGGGTGTTACCTGATAGTTTTGTTCCGCCTACGTTCCGTGATGTAATTTTCGGGAGTTGTTGATTTCATTGGACTTTTTTGTTTTGCGGGCGGTAGGCACACTTTTATTGTGGGTAAAGTTTTACGTTAAGAAAAAATTCTAAGTGGTCGGTTTTGCTGGGCTTTTTGTGTCCGCGACGCACCAAAAAATGCCCTTTTATATATAGGCAAATCCTAGTTTTCACTGGATTTTGCTAAGCGAGTAACAGTAACATTCGTCAAAAACAGCACTTAACCTACTGAAACCATTACACTTTCCATGTTACCTGAGTTACAAATATGAGGTAACATCCACTATCACCCAGAAATCCGACAAGGGTCTGCAAATATATTTGCCTATATATAGTGAATAATAAAATGCTGTAAGCCTGTGGAATCGTTGAACTTAATGGCCGTACAAAAAGTGTGGCAATGTAACTTTTAATTCCCTTGTGATGTTACGTCACAAAATGGGGTAAAAGTAACACATTCGGCCTTACTATCAGTGTGTGATTATCCGTCACAAGTCGTGTTTCTCTTTTAAGATCAAGCACTTAAGTATGTTTCTTGCGACGTCAAGATGTAACTTTGTTACCTAAAGAAGTAACATCTCGGGTAACATTAAAAACTAAGGCTGAATTGTGATCTGGGGTCACTAAGAAGATACTAATGTCAGGCCGGGCCTGTGTTTCTGGACTATGCTTGGGCGCAGAACAGCGCCGCTAGAAGCACGGTCGCGGAACCTACGCCCAGACATATCCCAATGTCAACTGCTTACTTTTCGTTGCGGTCATTAGCTTTTCTGTGTCATGCCCGTTTGGCGGCCGCTCTTTCCACACCTGCCCGTCGATGTCGATGACAACGATAGGCCGTGCGGAAAGCACCACGGTGCCGCGGCTTTCGAGGAGTGCCTTTAGTGATACAGTGAAGCCATCCATGATTAAAGTGCCAGCGCCCGGTGCAGCCTACGTAGGTCGTGTTCAGAGAACATGATGTTTGCGCGCCCGCTGCCCAGCTCCTCGGACAATATGCGCTCAACGCGTTTACGCAGCTTGTGCTTCTGTCGGATTGTTAGTGTGCGGATGTTCCTGTTGTTGAGTCTCATATACGCCTCGCTTAATGCAGTTTGTTTTTATCGAGTACTTCTGTTGTTCCCGCCCCGGCGCCGCCAAGCTGCCCTCTGAGGCTTTCGATAACCTTTACGCCAGCCAACATCTTTGCCGTGGTTGGCAATGATTCAAACAGGTGCAGAACAGCATCCAGCATTGTTGCCCCCTTGGCGTTGCACATAGCATCGGTCGTGTCGCTGCCGCCATGTGTTGCGAAAATTATGAACTCGCCTGCTTCGCCTGCTTCGCCTGCTGCTGCTAGTGTTTCCTTAATGACGCGGCGCGCCTCTTTTCCAACCCGCTTGCCGTTTTCTATGTTCCTCTTCTTTTTCTCTTCTTCTGTCATGCCTTTCTCCTGTGTTACCGGTAACACTACCGGATGATCTGCCACATGCTTATCAGCATGATGGCAACAAAAGACCCGCGACACAAAGCGCAGGTCAGTTCATAAGCAAGCCGTGCTTGGCTTGCTGTTGGTTTATCTGTGCACACTAGAAATGAGGCCAGACGCAAGCGCCCCATGCCTGTGGCAGTGGGTCATGTTCATAGTCTTGTAAGACCATGAACTCTGCCAGTTCCGCCCGTGCTTCACAGGCCGTCTCGTTCACTTCTTCACGCCGCGTTACGGCGTTGATCTCTTTCTCTGTCAATCCAACCATAGCTCTCTCCTATGTAAATATTTTATCTACTACCATAAGCACGGGTTGACCGAACAACACGGCCAACCATATTGCATCAATAACGCGGTCACGCATTTATTTTCCTCTTTCTTGTATTCCAGTGTAAAGCTTAGCTGCACGGCGTTGCCCGCCTGCCGGTTCGCATTTCGCGCCACTGGTAGCGCACAAGGCTTCGTCACGCTCGCCTTGCTCAAGCGCCGCACCCCTTTATGTGGTAGCGCGGGAAACTATGCAGGGGCATGGGAATTGAACCCATGCAATGCCATGAGACCACCTGCCTGTGGTGCGCTCCCATCCCTGCTGCCGTCTGTCCGGCCTGTCATAACCCTGTCACGGCATCCAGTGTTTGTGTGGCAGCACATGCCCACTGGCAGGCAGAAGCAATCATGCTTCATTATGTGTACGTTGTCATACACATAATGAAACAGCCAACGCTGTCACCAAAGGTGTGATAACCTTTGCACGTTGGCGTTGTTTCATTGGTTACGGTACCCAGTGGCATGATGTCTGCGCATAGCATGTTACACTTTGAAAGGAGGACTATATCAGTCAACCCGTGCATCGCACGCTTGCTAGCGTTTCTCTCACGCTTGCCAGTAGTATTCCGCGACCCTTCCAGACCCGGTAAACGCTTTTCTTGCGCTACGCCGGGAACGGCTGAGGCTTGCCTGTGTTGCTTAGGGAGTAACCTCTTTCTTGCTGCAATCACGCTTGCTGCCTGCGCCAACCCGTATTTAATCAGCCGGGGTTGGTGGCTTGGTGTGTTACCGGTAACACTTCCGCTTGCTCGCCGTGCTTGCTGGCCGCTTGCGGGAAAGTGTTACCGGTAACACTCACAGGTCACGTCAAGGCGCACCTGTCCTGTTCCGCCCTATATGGGCGGATAAAAGGCTACATATAGCCTTTATATAATCGCGCACGCATGCACGACTATATAAAGGCTACCCTGCCGTATGGCTGGCAGGGTAGCTTGCTTGCCGCCCGCTTACGCGGTGGCGGCCTCCGGTACGTTGGCTGCCGCTATGGCAACGAACTCAGCGGCACGCTCTGCGCCCACTAGATGCACCAGCCTTTCGGCCAGATCTAGGGCGAACGCATCGCCGGACAGCTCCGGCAGGTCAGTTTCATCCGCGCCGGAGTCTTCGCCGCCTTCGCCGCCTTCGCCGCCTTCGCCGCCTTCGCCGCCTTCGCCGCCTTCTTCGTTGGCGGCTGCTTTGGCCGCCTTCAGGGCGGCTGCCAGCTTGCCCTTGGAGAGTTCAGCATCGAAGACGCCATGCTCGATCGCACCAGCGATCAAGCTGATGGTGGCACGCAGTCCGCGTGCCGTGGGTGTTTGGTGAACGCCTTCGCGGCCTGACTCTTTCAGGTCAGCCACAACCTCATCATAGGCCGATTTCGCGGCCTCTTTGAACTGGTCGCCGCGCTCGACGGCGACATCTTTCAGGGCGGCGAATACGCCGCCTTCCGCTTCCGCGGCGCGCAGGCCTAAAAGTAAGGCCTTCCGGATTGTACTTTTGATCGTGTTCATCTCTGACTCCTCCGGGCATAGCTTGCCCTTTCGCCTTCCGGCGTTTATAGTGCGCACCTTCCCCTTAAAGGTTCCAGTCGCCTCATGGCCAGCGGTTTCCCTCGCCGGCAACCCGAACACTAGACCTCGCCGATGAGGGGCGAAGATTGGCACCCACCCCCAACCCCAGCCCCCGAAATCCCAACTGATAACCATTATCACTTCCCATTCCCTCTATCCCATTCCCTCTATCCCATTCCCTCTATCCCGTCCTCCATATCCCGCCCCCACCGTTCCACTGTCCCGTTCTCCCACACCAAAACCAGAATAAAACCAACAGCTTACGCCACTCTGTTAACCAATAACATCAGCCACGCCAAGCCGCCCGCACCGTTTAACAAGTCTTTCTTTTATGTAACCACCCCACCCCATTTCCCAGAAAACTGAATTTTCATTGACTTCATGTAGTTTTCATGCAACTGTGCGCAAATGTCTGGCGACACTGAAACCACTGCACATCGCCGTAAGTCACGCGACACGGTGGCCTTATCCAACACCCACTTGAAGCAACCCAACCTAACTGCCACGGAGCCTTCCCGTCCTGCCGCTGCTGTATCTGGCAGTGCGCCGCGCATCAAGAAATCAGCGCAAGAGGCGGTTGAGGCCAGCATTGCATCTGAATGGAGCACTTCCTCAGGCATTTCTCCTGACGTCCACACCATCTGTGACAGTGGTGTTGTTGTGGAGTTAGCGGACTATCTGGAGCAGGGGTGTCCTATTGGCGTGGCACTGGACATGGCGGGTGTCCCGGAGGACGTTTACCGTGACTGGATGAGCAAAGCTAACGCCGGTTCAGAGCCCTACACATGGGCGCAGTCTTTATTGAAGAAGGCGCAGGCCGCGTACATTTACACGCAGGTAATCGAGTTGAACATGGCTGACGGTTCCTCGTACAAGAAGTATCTGGAGATACTGAAATTACGTAATGGTTCCGAGTGGGGCGGTGACGGCCTTGATCTTACTGACGAAGAATTTGACGCAGAGTTTTTGTAAGGAGTTTTTGTGAAGTTATGTATTGGCGTACATGGGCAGGTGTGTGAGAACGAGGCTACTGCCACGAACTGTTTTTGTGACGAGTGCAACAAGAAGTACATGGCGGCCTGCCACCGTGTCCGGCGTCATGTTGAGGAACGCATGTCCCGAAACAAAGAGAACATGAGGAAGGCATTGGATGCGTGATATAAAGGTTGTACCGATTGGCGGCAACGCGCGTGATGCGCAAGAGGTTTTACTGGAGGCTTTGGACATTTGCCCGGACACGGTTGTTTTATGTATGCGCAAGGGCGACGACATTTACACGAAGAGTTCTGCCACAGCTTCGATGGCAGAGACGCTTGGCATGTTAGAGGCGGCCAAGTTGACTTTATTTGACGGGTGGGCGGGATGAAGCGAGTCCTGTCTTGGTTGAAGGAGTTATGTGTTGGTGTAGTTATGTCCAACGGTCTTAGTGGAAGGCAAACGCCCACGGACGTTTTGCGTTTATGTGGCTGTTGCGCGCACCATCATTTACGCGGGGACGCTTCGGATGCACAGAACCACAAATGTTACGCTTACGTTTCTGCCGCGGACGTTATTGCTGGCACGCGCGCACGCCCTTTATGTATACACGAGCGCTCTGCCGTGGGGCGTTGCGGGCCTACCGGTAACATGTTTGCAAACAAGTCTGCCTGACCGCGCATTTACGTGAGTTTCTGGCGAACAGACCCACCCATACTGGACAAGAACAATGTTGTGCAGGCTGGAGGCATGTGGGACACGCAACGGGCCTGTTGGTTTTCGGATAACTACATCAAGGCTTTTCTTGCCGGGTACGGGAGCGGCAAGAGTACGCTTTTATGTAAGCGCATCATTGCTTCTGCGTTACATAACGCGCCTGTTCCTGTAATGCTTGTCAGTCCCAGTTACCGGCAGGCCAAGCGCACGGTTATTCCCACGTTGCTCAGCCTTCTGCACGGGCGCAAGATAAAGTACAAGTACAACCGTTCCGACGCCATGTTCGAGTTGTTTTACCACGGGCGCACAGCGCATATATGGGTAGGCAGTGGCGACGTCCCTGACTCCTTGAAGGGTGCTAACCTTGCTGCGGTTTATGCAGACGAGGCTTTCATGCTGGACTACACCGTTATTGAGATTTGCTTGTCCCGTATTCGTGACCCGCGCGCCCGTCTTCGTGAGTTATTCTTATGTGGTACGCCGGAGGACGGTGTTGCCGGTTGGGCGTATGACGTACTCGAGGGTGACCGGAAGAAGGACTTCGACATAGGTCTTTATCAGGCCAGCACATTAGAAAACAAAGCGTTGCCCAAGGAGTTCATTGAGTCGTTGATGTCCGCGTACGATGAGAAGACAAGGGAAGCGTACATACACGGCAAGCTTGTGAACATGAGTTCGGGTGTTATTTATGGTTCGTTCGACAAGGCTAGGCACGTTCGTAGTGTTAAGTTACCACGCGACGTCGAGGTTTTTGCCGGGGTCGACTTCAACTTTGACCCGGCATGCGCGACGCTTTTCTATGTAACCGGCGACGGTGTTATGAACATCTTTGACGAAGTTCATTTAACCGGCGGGCATGACACGTATGACTTGGTCGACGAGGTATGGAAGGCTGCACGTGGGCAGCTTACCACGTTCTTTCCCGACCCGTCAGGTACGCAACGGAAGTCTGTGGCACGTGTAGGTACTACTGACATCACTATCCTACAGCAGGCGGGTATACGTCTCCGCAAACCACCTGAGCCGTTCTCTATCAGGGCGCGACGCAGAACACCTCCTCGCCGAGATAGATATAACGCAACGAACGGGATGTTTCGTGAAGATAAGATTGTTATTGACCCAAGGTGCAAGCACTTGATAAAGAGTTTTACGATGGGTACGTATGAGGGCTTCACACGACACGACGGGCACGATCATCAGTGCTTCTCTGGTGACACGTTGGTGGAAACACTGCATCAGGGTGTTGTGCGTATGCGTGACATGTCACGCACAGGTTTTGTTCGCGACAGTGGCGGTGCGTGGGCAGCGTATTTTAACGGCGGTGTGGTGCGTAAGCCGGCTGCCCGGATGGTGTACATGTATCTGTCTAACGGTAAGCGTATTACTGCCACCCCAGACCATCTGTTTATGACAGCAGACGGGCGCTGGGTACAGGCAAAGGACATGGCGGGCGAGATATGCAGGGAAGTAATGTCATCATCTATAACGGGGTTAGGTACACCTTGTGGCGCGGCGAGACATATTTCATGGGTAAACATAAAAGACTCCATGTCGCTGTGTGGGAACACACAAATAACCGGGAACTACCACGCGGTTACGAGGTACATCACATCGACTTTGACCCGCTTAATAATAGCCCGAATAACTTGGTTGCGGTCACTCCGAAGGAGCACAGGAAGATTCATGCTGCGCGGCGCAAGGAAACCGGAACTGAGTGCTGGTCTGCCCCACTCAAAAAGGCACAAGCGGTCGCGAAACTATGGCACGCCTCCGAAGCAGGGCGCACGTGGCATAGGACGCATTTCGCTAATATCCGCGATAAGTTGTTCGCTAAAGAGAAAAAGAAGTGCTCGAATTGTGGGTGTGAGTATGAGGCTGTTAAGAACCGCAGCAACGGTAATATGTTCTGTAGCGCGAGGTGCTGTACGGCACACCGCAGGAACACTGGCGTGGATAACGAGACCAGAACATGCTGCGTGTGTGGTTCAGACTACACAACTAACAAGTACAGCAAACAAAAATACTGCTGTGTCGGTTGTTCTAATAGAGGCCGCGCCAGACGAAGACGCGTATTGTCCGACAGTGCCGGTTGACGGTTGCTTCTCCTTACGGGGCATTGTTGTGTCGAACAGTGACAGTGCAACTTATTTTTGTGAACTGGAGAACCCAATCACGAACAAGGTTCAGCGGTTACGGCAGTGGTATTGACCACACGCTCGCTGGACATATTATTTGTTGCGCTGTAATGTTTCTCTTTCCTGCGCACCACGGAGGCTGATGTGGCACTTACTGTAGAACAAGCGAAGAAGTTGCTGGCCAAGCACGATGACCTGAAAGACAAGGAAGATTCGCTTGAGTTGTTTCGGCGTAGCTATGTGGGTGGCTCAGAGTACCGCGACGGTGACTACCTTATCCGGCATGAGAAAGAGAAGAAACGTGCGTACCACCGCCGTGTAAAGGAGGCCGTTTACACAAACTACTGTGCGCCTATCGTGGACATCTTTTCTTCCTACCTGTTCCGCGAGCGCCCGCAGCGTTCACTTGGCGCCGGGTCTGATAACGACCCAGCCATGTCCCGTTTCCTGAACGACGCAGATATGCGTGGCCGCTCGTTCGCAGAGCTTATGCGAGAAGTCGCGAAGTGGGCGAGTGTGTTTGGTTACATGGGCATTATCACAGACAAGCCCGTATCTGACACTGCTCCGAACAGGGCCACTGAATTGGCGAACGATGTACGTCCGTACATCTCATATTACGCACCAACCAGTATCATAAACTGGAAGTTTTCTTCTGACTACATCGGGCCTCCGCGCCTATCCACGCTCGTACTCAAGGAGCAGGAGATTAACGAAGACGAGTCTGTGTACAAGATATGGACAGAGACCACATGGGAGTTGTGGGTTATTCGCGAGAGCAAGGGGCGTGAACAGGAGCCCGAGTTCATTATGGAGGGGGAGAACAGGCTTGGCGCCATACCTTTCACGCTGGTTGTTAACAAGGACGCGTTCGACGAAATGTCAGGCGTGTCAGACCTGACGGATATTGCGGAGATAAACCGTTACATCTACCGCATCGACAGCATGGCTTATGAGGTTATTGCAGGGACTGCTTTCCCTTTCTTGGAGGTTCCTGTTGACCAGCTACGCGGCCCAAGCAATGAGGACGTTGTGGTTGGCACAGGCAATGTGCTTGAGCGTGACGTGAACGATCGTGTGGGGCATAGATGGATTGAACCGGCGCATGCCAGCCTTGGGCGTATCATGGAATGGCGCAATCAGGCTGTGCAGGACATCCGCGAAATCGCCAAGATGGGTGGGGCACAGAGCACGTCACGACAGGGTTCAGCAGCCTTTAGTGGTGTCGCTATGGAGGTCAAGTTCCAACAGTTGAATGCTGTGTTGGCGGCAAAGGCGACCTCCATGGAGCACGCAGAGGAGAGTATACTGCGTTATGCTCTTATGTGGGAGAATAAGAACCACGACAATGTGTCTGTACGCTACCCGCGCAAGTTCGGGATTCGTGACGTTGTTACTGACCTTGATTCAGCCCTTCGCGCCAAGAGCATTATATTCAGCCCAGAGTATGACAAGCTTGTGCAGAAGTCCCTTGCCTCACGTTCACTGAGCGACTTGGGTTACTCTGGCGCAGTTATTGAGGATGTGAAGAAAGACATTGACAATATGCCTTATGTCCCTGCACCTCAGATGTTGCAGAATGTTGGCGGTATGAACGGCACGTCTGTAATCCAGACTAAGGAGCAAGTGCAGGCAATGCAGGCGGCCATGGCCGCAGGTAACGCTGAGGGCGGCGACAGTAACCCGGACAGGGCGGCAGCCGCCGCAGGTGTGTCTGAGGGAAGTAACGCCTGATGCCTTCGTTCTTTGACTTTGTTGGTACACAGCTATCCAATGTAAGTAGTGCGGAGGCGGCGCAGAAGTCCCGGCTCGGGCAGATGACCGCGGCACAAAGACAGGCGCACAGACGCAGCCAGTTACAAAGAAGTTCTGCGTCGCGTAGGCACATAGGTGTAGGCAAGGGGCCGCTTATAACATTCAAAGTTGACACAACTGGACGTAACCTGTCCTTCCGTAAACTGAATGCCATACAACTGTTTGCGGAGAACTTGGGGGCAACGGAAACACCGTTACTGACTAACATGGGCAACCGCGCTGTTGGGATGCTTCGGGCACGCATGCGGCGAGGCGTTGACCTTGACGAACGTCCGTTTGCCCAATTGTCATCGCGTGGCGGGAAGCACAGTTACGCGGAGAAGAAACGGCGGTTCATCCGACAAGGTGTAGTTAAGGTACCTTCTGGTAGTGTACGCCCACCTAAGTCGAATCTATTCCTTACCGGTAAGCTGCAACGGTCGTTGCGGGCGCGTGCGATAGGAGGTAAGACTCCCGGAGTAAGCATAACGGCACCGGGCAATAAGGGTTTGGCAGACATCCTTAACTCCGGTACAGGCAGGATGCCGGCAAGACCTTTCCTCGGTTTAACAGCCGGGGAGAAAGAGATTCTTACCAAGCAGTTCATTCGCAACATGCGGGTCAGTATTGGTAAGGAGATACTGCGCACCCGTGGGTGACGCTAAAATAGGAGAGCGAGCGATATGATTAAAAAAGAACCAGTCCTGATTGGACGTTACTGGCATATGCCCGATGGCGGTATTGTACCCAACATCTATGGGGCCAATGGTGAAGGTGCAGGCGATGGTGAAGGTGCAGGCGGAGAAGCAAGTGGCGGCGCAGGCGGAGAAGCAAGTGGCGGTACAGGCGGCACGGGCGAAGATGAGCACGACTTCGGTACTGAACGCCTAAAGAAAGACCTCAAAAGCACACGCGCGGAGGCCGCAGCATACCGCCGTAAGCTTCGTGAACTGGAGGAGAAGATTGATGGCGTAGACATTGACAAGTATCAGACGCTTGTCGAACAGGAAGCTGAGCTCGAACGACGCAAGATGGAGGAGAAGGGCGAGTACGACCGCCTTGTCGAGGAACATAAACGCAAGAGCGAGGCGCAGTTGCAGAAGGCGCAAGAGTCCATAACTGGTTGGAAGCAGCGTTATGAACGTCAGGTGATTGATAATGTCCTATTGTCAGCCGCCAACGAGAAGGCGGTCAGTTCGTCTGAGGCCGTCACTCTGATTCGGGCGAACTATACGTTTGGTGTGAATGACGAAGGCGATGTCGAAATCACCAGCGCAAATGGTGAGACGCTGTTCGACGAAGACGGTAACACCATGACACCGCAGGCCATCATGTCCAAGTTCTTGGAAGAGCGCCCGTACCTGTGTAAGCCAACAGGTGGTGGAACCGGTAGCCGTGGTGCCAAGTCACCCGGACGCTCATCCGATAATGCTGACACGAATCTTCATGGTGCCGCAAGAATTGCAGCAGCTCTGCGTAAGCGTGCTGCGAATGCTTGATGTGGTAGCAACGTAACGCCACTGTTTCGGCGGGGCACATAAGACAAGCCGGGGGTGGCTCCCCGGCATTCTTGTGGCAACAATCATTTTTGGTTTCAATATGCGAAAGAAAACAACGGGTGTGGTAAGTACGTCTTTAACGCTTGACATGGTTCTAGCATAGCCTGTATCTTACCGCATGCTGGCAGCAGGCATAAGTGCTGCACACGGTGTTACTTGGCGAGGACACCGTTCGGGCAGGCCCCAACGTAGCCACCAAATCGAAAAGAGGCCGGGTGCTTCCAGATTGGTAAATTAACTTTTGCCATAAGGAGGCAATACTATGGCTAGTCAAACTCTTGCTGTCGCAGCAAACTTCATCAATAACGAAATCGTAAGCGGTGTCGCTGAGGACATCATTGCAGTAAATCCGATTTACTCTATTCTCCCATTCAACTCGTACACCGGTCAGGCGGCCATCATCAACCGCGAACCGGGTAACATCGACGCCATCACCGCCACTGCCGGTGTGGGCACTGACCTGAACGCTAACGCGGTTTACAAAACCCCGACCGGCGCACCTACGCAGACCACTGTTCGCGCCACCAAGCTGATTGGTGACGTTGTGATGGATAACTTGGTGGCCGCTGAGTCACAGAGTGCTGGCGTAGACCAGACTGCTTTTGAAATCAGCTCCAAGGCCAAGTCTATTGCACGTAAGTTCCAGATTGGTATGGCCACTGGTACGGCTGTTGGTAACGAGATGAACTCATTACACACGCTGTGCGATGCCACGCAGTACACCACGGCCAATGTTGGTCAGGCTATTTCGTTCACTGTTCTTGACGAACTGCTGGACTTGGTGTTGGCCAAGGATGGTGAGGTTGACTTCATTATGATGGCTCCTCGTACATTCCGTTCTTACAAGGCACTGTTACGCGCACTGGGCGGCACTACCGCTGACTGGGCTGTCACGCTTCCGGATGGCCGCACCACTATCGGCTATGAGAATATCCCGGTATTCAAGAACAGTTTCTTGTCTACCACTGAGACGGCCAACGGCGCGGCTCTTACAGGTGGTGCATTGACCTCAGTATGGGCTGGCGTGTTTGACGATGGTTCCAAGAAGATCGGTGTTGCCGGGCTGTACCCAGAAGGCACTGATGTTGGTATCAGCGTCACGCCGATTGGCGAACGCGAAGGTGAAGACGCGCAGATTTGGCGTGTTAAACAGTACACCAACTTCGCGAGCTTCAACCGTCGCGGTCTGGCTCGTCTTACTTCAATCAATAACTAAGATTGAATCAATATGCAGGGGCTTCGGCCCCTGCTACTTGTTACTACGAAAACAAAAGGAGACGTAAATGGCAGCAAAGAAAGAAGCTAAGTTGGTTAAGGTTCTGGCAGAGTACCCCTTCTGCGATGTAGAGGAAGGTGAGACTCAGACACTTTGGGGCGTGGACTTCACGCATGAAGTGGTTAAGCAAGACGGCGAAGACTTCCACATTCTTGTGGCTGAACTGGATGCCGATGTTGCAGCGGAAATGTTCGATTGCGGTCGAGTCACTAAGGCATAATGCATGCCACTCTCAGCACCGCTCATAAATGACAGTGACCTAACTGTGTACATGCCGGACGTTCTGTCGTTCGGCACAGCGACATTTCTGACACAGTGTACACTTGCGTCTGATGATATTTATGAGCGACTGCTGAATGAGTGGTGGCCTAACGCGTTAGGTAACTACTTCGGTTTCACGCAAGAGCGGGTCGACCTTGTTTGGCCGGTTCTGCCGCTATTGGACGAGAACTATCTGAACAAGGCAGCACTTACGCAAATTACGGTGTACCGTGCGTTGTCGCACTATATAATGCCAATGCTCGCGAGTGACGCTGATGCGAACGGCGATTTGTTTACCCGTCGTGCAGCGCGGTACAACACCTTCTACAATGAAGAATGGAAGAAGATTGTCCGGATGGCGCTGTATGACTTCAACAAGGATGCCGTGTTCCAGAACAGAGAACGCCCGCAACGTATGGGACGTAGGCTGGTTCGAGCATGAGGGAGGCCATCGTAACAGAACTCGCCACTGTGTTGGGCAATGAACCGGGTATCACAACAGTGTTCCGGCAGTTTCGCCCACTGGACACAATCGCCGCCGCGCAATTCCCTTGTGTTATTGTTGAGGAGGACTTGCCTGAACTCGGCTTTGTTTGGAAAAGTGGCGGGTATGCTGATGTTACCTTCCAGTTGTCGCTTATCCTGTGTGTCATGGACAGGAGTAATATCTCCACCGCAATTACCGCTCTTGACGTGCTTGTCAAGAAGGTGCTTGCAGCTAATCCGCGACTCAACGGCACATGTACAAGCATGCGCCCTGAACCGGAGTCGCAACGACTAGGTACCGAGTTCGCGCCCTACGGGATGTCGATTCGGCCTGTTACAATATTGTACGAAGGGAGCGCAGCAAATGGCTACTAACAACATAAATAAACTTCCGGCCCACAAGGGGAATGCTTTTGGCGGCACGGTAGAACCAGCAGAGCAACAAAAAGCAAAATCAAAAAGCAAGCCCGGCAATAACTCGACCGGCAAGGAAGGATAATCATGGCAGTAGCAACTATCTTTGATCGTGTCGTATTTTGCGGTCGCGAAGCAACCAAGGGCGTCAGTCCGTTTACAGCAACAAAAACATTTGCCAGCACGCTCACTGATGTGACTGGCGCAATCACAGCAACCCCCACCAACGCAACCATGCAGGCCGTCAAGGTACGCTCTGTAAAGGTTCAGCCCAACATGACATCCATCAGCCGCCCGTTGATAAAAGGCTCGATGGGCGCCGCCCCGAATGTTATCGGCAAGAAGACCATACAGGTCGACCTCGAGATCGAACTCCGTGGCTCCGGTACGGCGGGGACAGCGCCGGAGTACACGCCAATACTGGAGGCTTGCGGGTTGTCCACAACACTGGCGGCTACAACTAGCGTGACGTTTGCCCCTGCTGACACGTTGACTACGCTGGGCGCTGGCGTGACGTTGCGCGTATTCACTGATGGTATGTTGTACGAGATAACTGGCTGTGCCGGTACTGGTACGGTAAACATGACAATCGGCGGTATCATAATCGCAACGCTGACGTTACAGGGGGCTTACGCCGCTCCTGTCGTGGCACCTATCGGCAACCTTGCTACTGTACCGTACGACACCACCAGCCCAATCGTAGGCGATGTAACGGACATCATCTCTGACGGCGCAACAATAAAAGCAGCGGCGTTCTCAATGGATTTGGGTAACGATGTACAGGAGCACTACGTCACAAGTGACCACCAGTTCTCTGTAGCGAACCGCAACCCTACGCTGACCGTAACAAAAGATTCCATCGGGACTCCAGCAGAATGGGCAGCACTGGCAGCGGGCACAAACGCTGTTGTGTCCGGAGCCTTCACTACGGGCGGTGCAGGTAACACGTTGAACTTTAGCGCTCCTGCTGCGCGCCGCACTGCTGTTGCTTATGCCGAACGCGCAGAGCGCGACACACTTGATGTAACGTACGGTTTGTACGAGTCTGCTGCCAACAACCAGTACAGTTTTGTGTTTACCTGATTGGTTGAAATAATGGGGGCTTCGGCCCCCTATAACTAGAGGCGTTATATGAAGTTTATTACAAAGACGGATGTTGTACTGAAGGACGAAGAGTGCGGGATTGAGTTAGTGATGCGGCCAGCTACGAACGCGGCCCGGTTCACTATCTATGATTTGGGTTCCGACGATTCATTGGCTGCGCGTGTAAGAACGGCGGAGTACGTGTTCAAGAACTGCATCATTTCGTTGACGGTTAACGGCGAACCTATTGAGCCAGCAGCTATGCTGGATGCTGACCTGTCTGACACAGACACAGCGCAAGTGTACTTTACATGCGCAAACCTTGTTGTTTCCGCTGTACTGGGTCTTGACAACGATACGGAAGAAGAAACAAAAAAATAAGGGCGGCAGCGCGAGTATGGTTGTCCGGTGACAAGAAGTGCTCGCGTTGCCCCATGTCCGACATGGGCAAGATGCCGGAAGGCGGGTGCCACGGCACACAAGAGTGGGTCGAGGGGTTGGTTACAGATAGTTGCCCGGTCATGTATACCAACGACTACTCCTTCCTACTTACCTCGTTTGTTTGGGCAGAGCGCGGCCTGTTGCCATTCGCAGGCGGCTGGGCAGAACAGCCCGCCAACCTGATTGATGGTTTGGATATAGTTTTTGCTGAGTCGGCGGAACTACAACAACTCCGTGTTGCTGTAAACAGTAGACAGGAAACACAGGAAGCACAGGAAGTCGAATAGGAGGATATATGGCAGGCAACAATAATGATGTAGTTCTGCCTATATCCTTTCCTGTTGATACGGGCGGGTTGGCCGACGACATACGTCTTGCACAGACAATTATAGACCAGTTACAGGGCAAGAACATCCCACTGTTTCCCGACCAGTCTGCCGCACTCGGTAAGTTCACACTCAAGATAAAACAGGTTAAGAATCTGCACGACAGCATTGCTGCCTCCATGATGCAGTCAAACAAGGCAATGTCGGACAGCGCTTTCGCTGCGCATGCTCGGTTAGTACGTACAGCGAAAAAGAGCGCAGATGTTGCGCAGGGTGTCGCTGCTGCCAATGCTGCTGCGGCCAAGGTTGTTGAGGAAGCGGCACGGCGTTCACTGAGCGCCTCGCGGCGTGTAGGTGGTACTGTGAGTGCCGGTGCAAGGAAGGCTGGGCCTGTGCCCCGTGGCGCAGGTGATACCCACACAAAAGCAGGGGACGCTGCGCGCCGGCTTGTGGAGGAGGCACGCGCCCGGCGGGATGCTGTTATACAAAGCGCTAAAGCTGAGACGGCAGCGTTGGCGCAGGAGCAGGCGAAGCGTAAGGTGCTCGAAGATAAAGAAGTTGCTGCATTTACTGCGGCAACCAAGCGCAGACAGGCACAGGTAAACCGTTTCATTGAGAAGAAGCGCGAGGAACTTAGCGCAACCAAGGGGGCAGCGGCAGAGGAGCAAGCACTCCTTGTTGCTGCCGCTTCGCGTGAAGCGCGCGCGAAGGCTGATTTGGCCGACAGGGTTGCGGCAACTGCCGCAAGACGCACAGAGCAAACAAAGGCAGCCTTGGATAAGGAGCTTGCTGCGGGAAGCAAGGCCGCGCAGGAACTTGCCCGCCGTAAACACGAAGAAGCCAAGATATTCGCGGCAGCGTCCAAGCATGAGGCCAAGGCCGCACACGACGTAGCTGCGGCAATAACTAAGCAGTCCAAGGCCGTAGAGAAGATAACACTCAAGACGAGGGCTTTCGCTAAGGCCGACGCTGTGGCCATCAAAGGGCTGACTCGGTTCAGTCGCATAGTTGCTGTCATACAGGGGCCGCTTGGCCCGTTTGCTGGACGATTGACGGCAGCGGCATCTGCCGTACGCACCATGGGCGTTAAAATGCTGGGGCTGGGGCTTGGTGTTGGTGCGTTCAAGGCTGGCGTGGAGCGTGCGATTCCAGCAGCCATCGAACTACAACGTGTTATGGCTACGCTGGCTGCTGCCACGGGGGACGCAGATGCATCATTTGCACTTGTTGTTTCTGAGGTACGACGTACTGGCGCAAATCTAGACGGGCTTGCCGCGTCGTATGCCCAGCTTGCCGCCGCCGCCCGTGGTACGACGCTTGAGGGCGACGCAATAAAGAAGATATTCCACGGCATTAACACGGCTAGTCTTGCTCTGCGTTTGGATATCCACCAGACGAGCGGTGTTATCAAGGCCATGGAACAGATGATATCGAAAGGTACGGTAGCGTCTGAGGAAATGAGACAGCAGTTAGGTGAGAGATTGCCCGGTGCGTTCCGTCTTGCTGCCGACTCCGTTGGCATGACAACACGCGAGTTCAGTAAAGCCCTTGCCAGTGGCAAGATACTGGCAGAAGACCTGTTACCTAAACTCGCCAAGTCGTTAGAGGAGAACTACGGCAACGCCGCACAAAGTGCCTCTGGTAAGCTTGGTGTAGCACTCGATAAGCTTAGTCAGGAAGTGGATGTCTTCTTTGGCACGTTGGTGCGCCCGTCTCTACTGGATGCCTTCTCGAGTTCAATCGAGGGTATGACAACCCTGCTGCAATCACTAGAGGAACATTTAGCCGGGGTTAACGGGCAACGTGATGGGTTGGTTGAGTTGCTCAGTAACCTAGTGTCTATTGCCGAGGCGTATGGTGCGTTCAAGATAATCAAGTACATTAGCAAGTTACGTGAGGCGGCCACAGCCACCGCAGGTGTTGGTGCGGTTGCTGCTGCATCTGCCGGTAGCATTAAGTCGTTTGGCAGCAAGATCGCCAACGTCGCCAAGTCTGCTGCCAAAGCTACTGGGCCGTTTATTCGTTCGTTTGGTTCCATGAGCGGGGCCGTGCGTTCATTAGGTTTATTGCTTGGCGGTCTTGCCTCGCTTGTAAGCCTGCCTATTACAGCCATCGCCGCAGCAACCGCAGCGGCGGCTGCCGGTATAGGTGTATACTTTGACAGGCAGGACGCCAACCTTAATGCAAAGATTAAACGAGACCAAGCCAAGTTCAATAAGGCAACACAGGCGATGCTTGATAAGGAGAAACTGCGAGTTAAAGAGTTGTCTCGACTGTCTGATGCGGCTTTGGCCCGTGGCGATAAAGCGCAAGCCGAATCGTTGCGTAAACGTAGCGAACTTCTTGCCACACATATTAAGAAGCAGGCCGGGTTGTATGCAACACGTCTCAAGCTAGACCTGCGCTCACATAACATAATCGTCGAGCGCTCTGCTTCCGAAGCCAAGGTTTTGGACAAGATGGATGATGCCCTTCTCAAGAAGCGGTTAACACGCATGGAGCGTTTCCGTCAGGCTACCGTGGTTCATTTGAAGTCTTTGCATAATGCCCGCGTGCGGTTCAGCGATGAATTGACTAAGCTAGAGGACAAGGCCGCAACACACGTCCTTACGAAGAAAGAGGAAATCCGTCGCACGGAACTGGTTGAACGACTCAAGCTCAACAAGGAGAGCATTCAGCTATTCGCTAAGAACTTCGCTGAGTTCAGCGCGCTTGTGGATAAGGAGCATGCCAAGAAGAAAAGTAAGGAAGAAAAGGCTGCGGCAGCGGAGCGTAAGCGCATAGCCTCACTTGCACGTAAGCGCAGCGAGAGTGTTACGAAGCAGGCCGCCGATTTCATAAAGCTTAGTAAGCAGCACAGGCTGTACACATTGGCACGTGGCACACGCGAACGCCTGCTCGCTAGACAAGAGATAGCACGTGACGATCTTGTTACGAAGCACAAGCTGGCACTAATAAAAGCAACCACGACAGAAGCCAAACGCGCAGCGAATGCTC
>CAZJPA010000035.1:0-18605 GCA_964547755.1 uncultured Sphingomonadales bacterium | reverse complement strand
AGAGGATTCGAACCTCTGGCCTCTGCCTTCGGAGGGCAGCGCTCTATCCAGCTGAGCTACGGGTGCCTGCCTTTAAGAGCGGCGCACAGGATCTGCCATGGGCGTCCTGCGTCCGCGCGGACCCTAGCCGAAAGCCGGCGCGATGGCAATCGTCCTTGCATGAGCCATTCCCGGTCGACCGGCCCGCACGCAGCGGGGCTTGCCTTGACAAGACGCCGCTGTCAAGGTCCCTGTTCTTCGGTAAAGAGCGGGAAGCGAAGACCGGGAGACGGACGACCATGCCCATGCGCGCGCGCCGCCACGGCCGGCACGCCCCACCAACGCACCGGGGGTGGTGGAGACGGGGCAGGAGACAGCCCCCGGCCCTGGTTCTGCTCGCTGTCGCCTGGCTTCTTCTTTCCGTCGGGAAGGCATGGGCTGCTCCGGCCCTGTGGCGGTTCCAAGACGAGGACAGCACCATCTATCTCTTCGGCACCATCCACATCCTGCGTCCCGAAACCCGGTGGCGCGATGCTGGGCTGGACGCCGTGTTGGAGAAGGTGGACCACTTCGTCTTCGAATTGGCGGAGGACCGGATCGATCCCCTCACAGCCCAAAGACTGGTCCTGGACAAGGGCTTTCTGTCGGGCAAGAAGACATTGACGGGGCTGGTGCCGGCGCCTGTGCGCGCGCGCCTCGCGCAAACGGCGGACAGATTGGGGTTGCCGCTTTCTGCGCTCGACCGGATGCGCCCCTGGTATGCAGCGTTGCAGGTCACCATCGCGACCGCCCGGCAGATGGGTCTGCAAGCCGAAAATGGGATCGATCGGGCATTGGCCGCCTATGCGAAAGCCCGCGGCGTGTCGATCGACGGCCTTGAGACCCTACGCGAACAGATCGACCTCTTCGCCGACATGCCTCTTGAGGACGAAATCGCCTTCCTAGCCAGTGCGCTGGCGGAGGCCGCCCGGGATGAGACCCTTCTCATCGCGCTGGAAACAGCATGGGCCGAAGGACGCGTTCAAGAGCTGGCCGCATTGCTCGATCAGGAATTGGAAAAGCATCCCCGCCTGATCGCGCGGCTGCTGACCACGCGCAACCGTCATTGGGTGACCATGATCACGGGACTGCTGTTGCGCCCCGGCGTGCATTTCGTCGCGGTCGGCAGCGCTCATTTGGTCGGGCCGGACAATCTGATCGGCATGCTGCGGGTGAAGGGAATCACGGTCGAGCGCGTGCGCTGATCCATCCATGCATTCCACCTGACGCTCCTATCCCTGCTCATGAGCGGTCTTCCATTCGGGAGCGCATGGACGGCCGGACCACCTTCTCCCAGACGGATTTGTTCTAGAGATAGGGCTAGAGATAGGGCGTGAGCAGCCAAGCCGCGCGGTGCACCAGACGACGCCACAAGGGAACCGCCCGCGCCCAGCTTGCTGGCAGCGGCCGGGCGTCCTGTGCGTGGCGGGCGATGCAATTTTCGACGACCCGCGCCAATCGGCGGCCATAGATTTCGACGTTGAGTTCAAAATTGAGTCTGAGGCTGCGCAGATCCCAGTTGCTGGATCCGATCATCGCCCATTGGCCGTCCACCACCATGAGCTTGCTGTGATCCATCGGCCGGGGTGTGAGATGGATCCGGCAGCCTAAGGCCAACAGTTCGGGCCACAGCGCCCGTGAGGCGAGATCGACCAGCGGCTGATTGCTTTTGTCGGGCAAATAGATGTCCACCGCAACCCCCTTGAGCGCGGCCTGCGCAAGACTGGCGAGCAGATCGCGGTCCGGAACGAAGTAAGGCGTGAGAACGGCGACGGATCGGTGTGCGCTGGACAATGCGGCATCAAACATCCAGGCCAGAATCCGCCATTCCTGATCCGGCCCATCGGCGACCACCCGCGCCCAGGCCTGGCCGCCGCCCGCCCCATCCGCATCCGTCTCATCCTCCCTTCCAGACTGAAGCAATTCCTGGGGCAGATCCTCTCCCGTCTGCCAGCACCAGTCTTGCGCGAAGCTCTCGGCCAGTCCGCCGACGATCTGGCCGTCCAGGCGGAACATGACGTCGCGCGAACGCTTGGGATGCGCGCGCCTGCGCAAATGCCGGGCTGAGATGTTCATGCTGCCGAGAAAGGCCGTTTCGTCCGTGATCAGCAGTTTGCGATGACAGCGCAGATTGAAGATCGCCGGATGACGCAGGCTCAAAGGATGGAAGGCGGCCGCTTTGAGTCCCACCCGCGCGAGCTTGTGGGGCGTGCCGATGGCCCCGACTCCGTCGATGAGAATCCGGACGTCCACCCCCCGTTTCTGTGCCAGGAGGAGGTGTTCTGCGAAACCGGCGCCGGTCTCGTCCCAATCGAAGATATAGCTTTGCAGCCATACGCGCCGCGCGGCCCGGTCTATGGCCGCCAGCATCGCTGGATACGCCTCCTCGCCTTCTTCCAGCGGCTCGCAGGTGCGCACGGCGAGCAGCGGTGCGCCGGTCAAGGCGCCTCCAAGGCGCGCCAGATTCGCCATGCGCTTCTCGCGCAAGATCACCTGGGCGGCGGGCTCGCTCCGGCCCACCGGTGTCGGACGGGTTCGCGCGCGCCGCCGGGCCCGGCGCGCCACGCGGTTGATACCGAGCAGAAAATAGAGCACGACCCCAGCGAACGGCACGAGCCAGACCATGCCGATCCAGCCGATAGCCGCGCGCACGTCCTCCTTGGTCAAGAGGATATGGATGCTCGCGGCCAATGAGAGCAGCGGCGAGGCCAACAGGGCGAGCGGCGTCAGGATCTCGACCCAGAGCGTCTCCCACATCGCCTCTTCCTCGTTTCAGAAAAACCGATTCTCACTTGTGGCGATGTCCGGCCATGCCCTGTGATGCCGTGTCTCGGAAGAGACTGTCTTGGCTGTGCTAGTCGCGGGCGCATCCCGCCTTGGCCGCCAAGGCCGCCAGCACGGGTTTGAGCGCCGGCAGATCATAGCCGATGGCCTTGAGCCTGCGGACCGCATGTTCGACCGGCACCCCGTCTATCGCCACCTGCTTGGCCGCAAGCAGCGCGGCCGACCGGGCGCCGCTGCGGCAATAGGCGAGCACATGCCCCGAGTTCGCGGCAATCGCCTGCGCCAGTTCCTCCAGACGCGGCCGACGGGTGATCTCGTGAAGGGCTGAGATCGGCAGATGCAGGAACCCGAGCCCCAAGGACTCGGCCGCCTGCGCCGTTTCGGCGGCTGTGGGTTGCATGCGGTCTTCCCCATCCGGCCGATTGCAGATCACGAGCGTGATGCCGGCAGCAGCGAGAGACGGCAAGTCGTCAAGCGCGATTTGGGAAGAGACGTATATGCCCGGCTCGATCTCCTTGCCCGTCATGACCGCTCCTTAACCTCCACTCCCGCTCGCTGCGGACCGTCCGATTCGGCAAACACCAGACCGGATGCCGCGGACAAGGACTTGCGTCGCTTTTCGCCTTCTGTCAAGCAGATGGATATGGATCGCAGGGTTGGGGAGGCGCCATGCGAAACCGACGATGGGAAAACGCGGTGCGGGAAAGAGCGGGCGGCATTTTCGCCCTCTGGCGGGATATCCGCAAACACGTCGTGAGCCGCCGGCGGGCGGGAGCAGCGTTCGGGATGCTGATTTTCTGCCTTCTTGCGGCGGGCCATGGCATACGGCCGTCGCATGCTCTCCAGAGCGGCGAAGATGGCCTGCGTGAGATCACCGCCGCCGCCTTGTGGCAGGCGGCCGAGCGCTCGCGGGATCGCCGGGCGATCGCCCGCCTTCTCCAGCAGGCGATTCGCGGTGCCGGCGACGTATGCGCCTGGGTGTCCGATTACCAGATCGTCGATCGCTCGGCGAATCGGCTGTTGTTCAAGGCGAAATGCCCAGGCATGCCGCTCTATGGCGTTCGGATCGAGCGCGGTACGGGATTCCGTATGCGGATAGTGGGTGGTGACGGCCTCGTTGGTCCCTTCAGCCCCGCTGACGGCGAAATCGTGAGCTTCGACCAGCCGCCTGCGGAAGGTATTTTCGCCGGCGAGATACACCGCCCCCAAGAAGATGCGTCGGATTCCCGCCTGTGGATCCTGATCAGCAGCGCGGCGAATCTGCTGCTGGCGACAGCGATCGTGGTGGCGATCGTGGCGGCGGTTATCATTCTGTCGCGTCGCGCCAAGCCCCTGCCACCGCTGGATTCCACCCAGAAGAACGCCTTGATGCTGGAATCCCGGGAGGTGTTGCCGAATGTCTATCGGCATCCGGACGGCTTTTATATCGTGCGCGGCCGTCACGGTCGGCGGCGGATTTTCCCCTGGCTGGTCTCGGCCCTGTTGTATCGCGATCTCGGCATTCGTTTTCTCGAGCATCGCGCCTTCTCCTTCTCCGGCAGGCAGAAGAAAGACTGAACATGCACCGGCGGCGGACGCCCCCTCTTGGGCGAGCGGCTGCCTCCTAGCGCAGCCAGCGCGCTTGCGGACCGCGCAAGCCCAACAGATGCAGCAGATGGGCGGCCGCAAGCAGCGCTATAAGAACGAGCAGAAACAGCCACATCTCTCTCGGCACCAGTGGGATCCGATACACCCGCGACGGCCGCCGCATACGCCAGGCGACCAGGACGATCATCGCCAGACTCGCCGCCAACACCACAGATGTCGTCAGGATGTCCATGGAAGGGTTCTCTTTCGATCGCTGCGGCCGTGACAAAGCCGTTGCCTCCGCCTGTCGCTCTCGCTATAAGCCGGGGCGCCCGCAGGCAAGGCCCCCGTGCATGCTGAAGCATTGGGGGATCGGTTTGCCGGGCTCCGGCCGGCGGAGGCCGGACAGACCGGGCGCGTAGCTCAGGGGTAGAGCACTGTGTTCACACCGCAGGGGTCGCAAGTTCGAATCTTGCCGCGCCCACCATTTTCCTCATTCCCGGCCGCAAAGCACAAGAAACCGAAAGCGGTGGTCCGAAGAATGATCCCGCCGACTCGCCCATCCTGACGAAAGCCTTCGTTTGGCGGAAGCGGACGGCTGCTCCTTGCCTTTCCCATGTCTTGTGCTCTAATCCGCATGAACGGCCGGCGGGCCGCCTGCGCCATGACGGGGAGGTGGTGAAGACTCGGCCGTGTGCGGTTGGCGGATGCGCGGGTCTGATCCGCACTGCCCACGCGTGAGGAAAGGGGAGGAAGGTCTATGGCTGTCGTCCAGGAGGGTGGTCACGAAAACTGGTCGTCCCGGCTCGGTTTCATCCTGGCCGCCGTTGGTAGTGCCGTCGGTCTCGGCAATATCTGGAAGTTCCCATACGAGGCGGGAGAAGGAGGTGGCGGCGCCTTCGTCGTCGTCTATCTGTTGTTCGTCTTCGGCATCGGCGTGCCGGTGATGATCGCGGAATGGACGCTCGGCCGGCGAGGACATATGAGCCCGCCCAATGCTGTGCGCCGCGTCGCCGAGATGGAAGGTCGCAATGCGCGCTGGTCGATCATCGGCTGGATGGGCACGATCGGCGGCTTCCTGGTGCTCAGCTACTATTCCGTGATTGCGGGCATGACGGTCGCCTATATGGTGGACAGCTTCCTGGGACAGGCCACCACATTACCGGCGCCGGAAGCCTCTCAGGACTTCTTTGCGGCCTTCGTTGGCAATTTCTGGAGCGTGCTCGGTTGGCATGCGGCCTTCATGGGGCTGACGGTCTTCGTCGTCGCCCGCGGGATTACGGGGGGTATCGAAAAAGCGGCCAAAACATTGATGCCGGCTCTGTTCGCCCTCCTACTCTTTCTCGTGATCTATGCGCTCTCGGTAGGCGACGCCGCGGCAACATGGGCCTTTCTCTTCAAACCGGATTTCTCGAAGCTGACCCTAGATGTCGTGCTGGGGGCACTTGGTCAGGCCTTCTTTTCGCTGTCGCTCGCCTTGGGCTCGATGATGGTCTACGGCGCCTATGTCCCGCGGGACGTCTCGCTGCCGCGCTCGGCCATGATCGTGGCCAGCGCGGATACGGCGGTGGCCCTGCTTGCGGGACTGGCGATCTTTCCCATCGTTTTTGCCTATCACCTCGATCCGGGCCAGGGTATGGGGCTGATTTTCGTGACCCTGCCGATCGCCTTCTCGCAAATGCCGGCCGGCGTGATCGTGGGGGGCGGCTTCTTCCTGTTGCTATCGATCGCCGCACTCACCTCCTCGATCTCGCTTCTTGAGCCGCTTGTGTCCTGGCTGGAGGAGCACCGCGGCATTTCGCGAGCGAAAGGAGCGCTGATCGGCGGTGGTGGTGCCTTCGTGCTCGGCATTCTTTCCGTGCTGTCGTTCAACGGTCTGAGCGATCTGACATTCTGGCGCGGCACCTTCCTCGACAATCTCGACTTTCTCACCAACAATATCCTCATGCCCCTGGGCGGTTTGCTGATCGCGCTGTTCGTGGGTTGGATGATGGCGGAAAAAAGCCTGCGCGAGGAGCTGCCGGCCTTGAGCGAGCGACTGTTCCGCCTCTATCGCCGCCATCTTGCCTATGTGGCGCCCGTGGCGCTTCTTGCCATCTTCTTCAATGTCTCAGGCGCACAAGCTTATGTCTTGCAGATCATTCGGCTTGCAGGTTACGGGGTGCCTGCGGAACCGTGGCAGCAAATGCTGCATGCCACCGTGGTCGCGATCGTGGTGTTTCTGCCAACATTGATCGCGATTCAGCGACGCCATCCGCAGGCGGGGCTCTTTGTGTTCACCAATGTGGTCGCGGGCTGGACGCCGGTGGGCTGGCTGTTCTGCCTCTACTGGGCGCACAAACCCCGACTGCTGATCGATGAGGAAACATCGGCGTCCGACAGCAAGAGGTGAGGCGGGAGCGTGGCCGCCTGCAATGAGATTCCTCCGATTGTTTGTCGGCCGCCTGCGTGACAAGCAGGGATGGAGACATGTTGTCGGTTGATCCTGAGCGGATCCGGTTGGCCGTGATCGGGCTGGGCTATGTCGGCCTGCCGCTCGCGGTGGCCTTCGGAAAGCGTTTCGACACGTTGGGTTTTGATGTCGATGCCCGGCGCGTGGATGAATTGCGGGCCGGCGTGGATGCCACCCGAGAGGTGGAACGGGAAGGCTTGGCGGCGGCGCGCTTCCTCACCTTCTCGCATGATCCGGCCGATTTGCGGGATCGCAATGTCTTCATCGTCGCGGTGCCGACCCCCGTCGATATCCACAAAAGACCGGACTTCGGTCCCCTGATCGCCGCCAGCCGCACGGTCGGTGGTGTGCTCGCCAAGGACGATGTGGTGATCTATGAATCGACGGTCTATCCCGGCGCCACCGAGGAGATCTGCGTGCCCGTGTTGGAGGAGGTCTCGGGACTCCGGTTCAATCGGGACTTTTTCGTCGGATACAGTCCCGAGCGTATCAACCCCGGCGACCGCGAACACCGGCTTGAGACCATCGTCAAGATCACCTCCGGTTCCACGCCCGCAGCGGCCGATTTCGTGGACGCGCTCTATCGCCGGATTGTCACAGCCGGCACCCACAAGGCACCGTCCATCCGCGTGGCCGAAGCCGCCAAGGTCATCGAGAACACCCAACGAGATCTCAACATCGCCCTCGTCAACGAGCTCGCCCAACTCTTCCATCGCTTGGGCCTTGATACCACCGACGTGCTGGCCGCAGCGGGGACCAAGTGGAACTTCCTGCCCTTTCGCCCGGGACTGGTAGGCGGCCACTGCATTGGCGTCGACCCCTATTACCTGACATTCAAGGCGCAAGCGGTCGGCCATCATCCTGAAATCATTCTCGCGGGCCGACGCATCAACGACGGCATGGGGCGCTATGTCGCCAGCGAGATCGTCAAGCTCATGAACCGTAAGCGGATCCTGGCTTCCGGCGCGCGGGTACTGGTGCTCGGCTTCGCGTTCAAGGAAAACTGTCCGGATTTGCGGAACACGAAAGTGATCGATCTTGTGCGCGAGCTCGAGGACTTCGGCGCCGAAGTCACGGTCCATGATCCCTGGGTGGATACCGAACAGGCGCAGGCCGAATACGGCATTCGGCTCGCCCCGGAACCGGGCAGCGGTTACGACGCCATCGTGCTGGCGGTCGCGCATGACGCGTTCCGGCGCATGGGAACCGACGAGATTCGCGCTCTCGCGAAAGAGTCCGCCGTCGTCTACGACATCAAAGCCGTCTGGCCGCGCGAAGTCGTGGACGCCCGGCTCTAGGAATGCCGCAATTCCTGACCATGCGCCGCTCCGCGCATCTCTTGCAGGGCGCCAAGGGGTGCCGGTGCCGCCTGGAAGGAGCAGGTCGTGCCACGCAGATCTTCTCTCACCACCGGTTTGACGGATCCGCGCCTGCATCGGCTGACCTGGGCGATCGCGTTGCCTGCGATCGTGGCCAATGTCTCGGGTCCGCTCGTGGGCGTGGTGGACAGCTGGACGATGGGCCATCTGGGGGACCCCCTCTATCTGGCGGCGATCGCGGCCGGTGGCTACGCCTTCCATGTGCTCTACTGGGCTTTTGGATTTCTGCGCATGGGCACGACGGGGCTCGTCGCCCAAGCGATGGGACGCGGGCGTCCGAGCGAGGTGGCGCGCACGATCGCAGCCGCCGTGAGTCTGGGCATGGCGGTCGCGCTCGTCGTGGTGTTGCTTGCGCCGGTTCTGTTCGCCGGCCTGGCGCAGCTTCTCGACCTGGATCAGGCCGTGCGCACGACAGCGGCCCGCTATTGGGACATCCGGATCTGGGCGGCGCCCGCCATCCTTGTCCGGCTGGCGATGGTGGGGGCGCTTATCGGGCTGCAGGCGGCACGCAGTGCCATGGTGGTGGAAGTCACACTCAACCTGCTCAATGCCGGACTGACCCTGCTGCTCGTCGTCCACTTCGGGCTTGGGATCGCGGGTGCGGCCTGGGGCTCGCTCATCGCCGAGATCATGGCTGTCCTTCTTGCGGCCGCATTCCTGGTCTGGAATTTGCGGCGCCGGCTTGCCCTGGACATCAGGAGCGTTCTGACCGCCTCCAAGACCATCCTGCCGGCCGATCTGCGTCTGATCGCGCAGGTCAACGGCTTCATTTTCCTGCGTACACTCCTGCTGTTGGCCGCTTTCGGCCTGTTCTGGCGCACGTCCGCCGCGCTGGGCACGACCGTTCTGGCGGCCAACCAGGTGGCCATCAATCTGCTCATGCTCACCTCTTTCGGACTGGATGGAATCGCCTATGCCGCCGAAGCGCTCGTCGGTGAAGCGGTGGGGCGGGGCCAGTGGCCGGCGGTAAGAGACCGCATTCTCGTGACCGGTCTGTGGTCGGCGGTGCTGGCGATCGGATATACCGCCTTGTGGGCGGCGAGCGCGGATGCGCTGTTCGCTTTCTTTACCGCAGAGCCGGCGGTGCTCGCTCATGCACGCGCGGTCGCCGGTCTCGTCGCCTTGCTGCCATTGGCCGGATTTCTGTCCTATCACATGGACGGGGTCTTCATCGGGCTGGCCGCCGCGCGGGCGATGTTCGCGACCATGGCGATCGCCTTTGCCGGTTACGCCCTGACCCTCGGCCTTGCTCTTGCGTCGGCCGGCAATCGGGGGCTGTGGCTCGCGCTCACCGTCTTTCTGCTCCTGCGCGGGTTTGCGCAGCTGTTCTGGTTTCTTGCGCGCGGGCGGCGGATGCTGGAATCGCCTGCCGGTTCGGGGAGCTGAGAAGCCGGGCATTCGCACGCCATGCTGGCCGGGTTCAGCTTCGGCACCCCCGGGAGCCGCGGGAGGAGGAGATCACGATGTCCATCGCCAAAAACACCCTCGATGAGGCCGCCGCCCGGGTGCTCACCTTCCTTCAGCAGGCGGGCGCGCCCAAGGTCCATGAACTGCCGGTCGCCCAAGCACGGGCCGTGTTCGAAGCCATGGCACCCCAGCTCGACATGGCCGAAGAGCCCATGGCGGCCGTCACCGATCACAGCATTCCGACCCCCGGCGGCGCGCGGGCGATCCGCATCTATCGGCCGCACGCCGGAATGGAAGACGCGCCCGTCGTCTTGTTCTTCCATGGCGGCGGCTGGGTCATCGGCTCGATCGCGACCCATGACCGCGTCTGCCGCCGACTGGCGGCGGCCGCCGATGCGATCGTGCTCTCGCTGGATTACCGCCTGGCTCCCGAGCATCCCTTTCCGGCAGCGGTCGAGGATGTGCTGGCCGCGCTCGCTTGGACAGGTGAGCAGATCCACGCGCTTGGCGGCAACCCAGACGCCATATTTGTCGCCGGTGATTCGGCGGGCGGCAATCTGGCCGCCGTCGCCGCGCTCGCCGCCCGCGAGAATGCGCATCTCCCGACTCTCGCCGGCCAGCTTCTCTTCTATCCGGCCGTGGATCTGGCGGGCGACTACGAATCGCGCAGCCGTTTTGCGGAAGGCTATTTTCTCGAAAGCCAGACGATGCGTTGGTTCGTGGACAAATACATCCCCGATCCGGCGGCACGGGCGGACTGGCGCGCCTCCCCCCTACGCGCGCAGGATCATCGCGGTCTTGCCCCCGCCTTCGTGCTGACCGCGGGCTTCGACCCGCTCTGGAGCGAGGGGCAAGCTTATGTGAAGACCTTGGCGGCGGCCGGCGTGCCGGTCACGCCGAGCGATTGGCCCGGCCTCATTCATGGTTTCCTCAATATGGGCGGACTCGTCCCGGCAGCCGGTACGGCGCTCGATGCCGCCGGCACCTGGATTCGGCAGCGGACGCCGGAGAAGAAATGATCGCCGCCTTCCGTTTACGCATGCCGCGGGCAGACGCCTTCCACCCAAGCCGGACAAAGTGTCAAGGACCGTCGTCTTCCGCCTGCGGCGCGGGACCGACGGCTGGCCGGGCGCTCAGCAGCCAGACATGTTCGGCATTGAAGGCGACGATTTCGAGATAGGTGGATGCGGAAGCGGCGGCGTTGCGGCTGGAAAGGGGATCGAGCCTCATCGTTCGGCCGGCCATATCGACGAGCACATAGGCATGGTCGCGTCCCGCCGCCGGCGCCCGCGCCAGCACGATCCGCAAATCCTCGTCGGGCACGCCGCTCTCATGGAGCAGCCGATACACCGCGATCGCGAATTCCTCACAATCCCCGCCATGGGCGAGAAATCCGTCGATATCGTCCCAATGGTCCGGCTTGTCCCACAGCTCGGGGTCCGTGCGATAGACGCGGCCCTTGAGCCAGGCGAGCACGATCCCCGGCCGCGCCGTCACGGGCAATGCCCGCAGCAAGCGCACCAGAGCGCCCCATTGCTCGCTGCGAACTTTTCGATTGCCTTGCAGCGCCTCGATTCCCGCCGCGTAGCGCGCAGCGGCGAAGATTCGTTCGGGCCGTCCCAAGGGCAGCATCCCGCCCATGGTCGGCGCCTGCCCGGCGGCCATGGGCGCAAAGCCCGGCCCCTCGCTCTGCGCGGCCGCTGCCGGTGACGGCACACCAGCCGTCGGCCCTGCGATCGCGGAAAGCAGCAACAGGAAAGCGCTCCATGCCAGAATGGCACGCAGCCCGGCCGCCCCGGTTCTGCGGCCCCTTCCCGCCCCATGGTACCGAAGCGGACGGGCCGTCAGTTTCCTGGGCATGGTGGTGCTCACTTCCCTCTGCCGCAACGGTTCTGTGTGCGCTTGTCTGCGCCGCGCTGCGGCCGTCCGTGCTCGACCACAATATTATACATGAAATATCCATGAAACGCGAGGACAGGCGACCGGTGCCCTCTCCTGCTTTGCAATATGCGGCGCGCGCGAGAAGAGCGCCCGATGCCCCATTCCTCTTCCGCGTATCCCGACGAAATGGCGCTCAATCGAGACCGAGCGCGTCCCAGATCCGATCGACCCTGGCGATGGTTTCCTCGTCCATCTTGAGCAACCGCCCCCATTCCCGGCTCGTCTCGCCCGGCCATTTGTTGGTGGCATCGATGCCCATCTTGCCGCCGAGGCCTTCCGTCGGAGAGGCGAAATCCAGATAGTCGATCGGGGCATCGGGGACGAGCAGCGTATCGCGCACCGGATCCGCGCGCGTCGATATCGCCCAGATGACGTCTTTCCAGTTCCGCGCGTCGATGTCGTCGTCTACGACGATGACGATTTTCGTGTAGAGAAACTGCCGCAAATACGACCATACCCCCATCATGATTCGTTTGGCATGGCCGGCATAGCGCTTGCGGATCGCCACCACAGCAACCCGGTAGCTGCACCCCTCCGGCGGTAACCAGAAATCGACGATCTCGGGAAACTGCTGCTGGATGAGGGGGATGAAGATCTCGTTCAAGGCCTCGCCGAGGATGCTGGGTTCATCCGGCGGGCGGCCGGTGTATGTCGTCAAATACACGGGATCGGCCCGCATGGTGATCGCCGAGACCGTGAAGACGGGGAATTGCTCCACCGAATTGTAGTAACCGGTGTGATCGCCGTAGGGGCCCTCGTCCACCCATTCGTCGAGGCTGACATGGCCTTCGAGGACGATCTCGGCCTCGGCCGGCACCTTGAGCGGCACGGTGCGGCAATCCACGAGCCGCACGGCGGACCCCTTCAACAGGCCGGCGAAGGCGTATTCGGAGAGCGTATCCGGAACCGGGGTGACGGCGGCGAGCAACGTTGCGGGTTCTGCGCCGATGACGACGGCGGCCGGCAGCGGCTCCCGCTTTTTCGCCGCCCAGCGGGTATGGTGCTGGGCGCCGCCGCGATGCTTCAGCCAGCGCATCGCGGTGCGATTCCGGTCCAGCAGCTGCATGCGGTAGATGCCGAGATTGAAGTCGTCTTCGCGGTCGGCGGCCGGATCGGGCCCACGGGTCACCACCACGCCCCAGGTGATGAGCGGTGCCGGTTCGTTCGGCCAGCAGATCTGGACCGGCAAGCGGCCGAGGTCGACGTCGTCGCCTTCCAGCACCACCTCCTGACAAGGCGCCCGGCGCACGGTCTTCGGGCGCATCGCCATCGCTTGACGCGCAACGGGCATCAGGTCCAAGGCCGCGCGCATATCCTTCGGCGGTGTCGGCTGGCGCAGAAAGGCGAGCATCTCGCCCAGCGCCCGCAGATCCTCCACCCGGCGGCCGATGGCGAAGGCGATGCGCTCCTTGGTGCCGAAGAGATTGGCGAGAACCGGCATGTCGTAAGACCGCCCGCCGGGGTCCGTGACATGTGTGAACAACAGCGCGGGCCCGCCGGCCGCCAGCACGCGGCGATGGATTTCGGTGATTTCGCGATCCCGGGAGACGGGATGCGCGATCCGCTTCAGCTCGCCGCGTTCCTCCAGCGCTGTGAGGAAGGCGCGCAGAGACTCATGGGCCATCACGGCTCTCCCCTGTCTTTTGCTCCAGCCGCCGTCGTTCATAGCGCCTTCATGATCACAGGGCCATCCTCGCGGGAGACCCTCTTGCGTCAAGGGCACCTGCCATGCCAGCCTCGGGAGCGGGAGAACACGGAGCATGATCCGCAGATATCCATCCTGTTGGTGGTTCGGTTTCGGGCGATGGCCGTATTGGTGTGTCTTGCTGATCCTCGCCACGCAGGCGGGCCTGGATTTCCCCCTGGCCGAGGCCGGGGAGAGCCGGGAACCGCAAGCCGGCGAGGTGCTGGTGGATGGGGCCGTCTTCCACAGCCTCAAGGCGGCTTTCGAGGCCGCGCGCCCCTTCTCCCGCATCCGCATCGGCCCCGGTGACTGGCTGGAAGCAGCGGTGGTGACCGCCGAAGGCGTCGTGATCGAGGGCAGGGGCGCGCATCTTAAGGGGCGCGCGGCCGAAGGCAAGGCGGTCATTGTCGTCAAAGCCGACAATGTGGAGATCCGAGGCATCACATGCTCCGGCATTGCGGTACCGGATCGCAACGGCGCCTGCGTGCGCCTCGAAGGCCGCAATCTCGCGCTCTCGGGTGTCCATTTTCATGACAGTGAGGAAGGGCTGCTCACCGGTTCGGATCCCGGGATCGTCGCGATCTGGGACAGCCGCTTCGAACGCCTGGGGCGCGCCGGCCGCGCCCATGGCATCTATGTGGGCGGCGGACGGCTGCACATCTCGCGTTCCTTCTTCTTGTCGGCCCGCGATCAGGGCCATGAGATCAAGTCGCGGGCGATCGAGACCATCATCGAGGACAGCGTCATCGCCTCTCTGGGCGGCGCGGACAGCCGGCTGATCGACGTGGCGAACGGCGGCCGGCTCGTCATCCGCCGCAGCGTGCTGGAGGAGGGGCCGGCTTCGGTCAACAGTGACCTGATTGGCTACGGCCTCGAAGGGCTCGCGGCCGACCGGCCTCACCGCATCGAGATCACCGATTCGCTCATCATCAACGACAAGGATCGGCCCGTCACCTTCCTCGCGCGGCCGAAGACCGCTCCCTTGCGCCTCATGGTGATCGGGAATCTTTTCGTGGGCCGCTTCCGGGATGCGATCGATGACCGCATGAACCGTCTCCTGGCCAGCCGCAAGGCCGCCGGACTGCCGCCGTCACCCGCGCTCCCCAAGCTGCCGCTTGCCCTCCCGGCCCGCTAGCGCCCCCTTTCCTGTGCAGCTATGCGTCGGTGCGCCCAGCTTCATCCTGGCATGGCCGACCAAAGACCATATCACGTCCCGCAGCGGCAGGTGACAACGTTCCCGTCCAATCGCCCCTCTTTGCTCCAGGACGCGCCCGGTACCCAGCAGCATGGTAAAGTGCTTTTCATGCTCTGATGCGTTCTATTGACGCACTCCGTCCAATAACATAGTTTATTGGTGTGGTTGTGCTGTTGTCGGCACGACGACCAGGTCGGATAACAGCTGGGGGAACCGGACCGGGGACATGGAGGGGCAATAGCAATGGCGCAAAAGTCTTTTCTCTCTCTCTTCAATGGCAGCTTGTCGCTTGCGCAGTGCTCATGGGGTTGTACACGAAAGCTGTACGGGCAGACGTAACGGTGCAGCTTGCCGTGCCGGATGATCCCGCCAATCGCCCTGAAAAGACTCTCGAAGTAACGGCAAGTCAGGTCGATGCCATCCTTGGCGACACAACATTCTCACAGACGACTGATGACATCTTTGCCTCCCTTACGGCCTTACGCGAAGATGCCAAAAATCTTGTGGGCAGATTCCTGTTGAGCGACCCGCGCACGCGGCTGATCAAGTGGATCACGGTCAACCCCGACCCCCTGACCATTCGCCTGCGCCAAACGACCAATGGCATTGGCGTGCGCATTTCCGGCCTTATAGTAACGGCAAGACTCAAAGTGGATGAAGGTAACGTTGGAACATTAAAGGAAATATTTTCTGCAATTTTTTGCCCTGAAGTTAAATATACCCTCAAACTTTACATATCTGCAACAGGGCGGTTCCGACCCAATGACGTAACACTCGAAACACTCAGCGTGCCGCGTCCCGGCTACCAGATTACCCATGTCAGCTGCTCGGGTGTCTTAGGGCCATTGGGTATCATGCTGGCGGAGATTTTCGAAAAAGGGATTGGTGATGCACTTCGTCAGGACTTCGAGAATGCCTTTCGCAACCGCCAGAACTTCGGATCTTTGGATAGGATGGTCTCGCTTGGATCTTTGATTGCCAAATTGGATCAAGTGGTTCCGGACGGACCCGTAAAGGACAAAGTCATAGCGGTTGCCGATCATTTCCTTTTTCTGGCCCAGCAACCTGCCTCTTTGCAACTGGATGTAGTTCTCAGGGAGAATATGTTCGGAGCCGGACATCACTTGATCCGGATTGCCGGCAGCTCAATTCCGCCAAATGACGTGGTCGCGGTGGATTATCCACTCGTTACTTGGTTTGGGGGAACCCCACCCTACGATGTCTATCTCGATACAGGCGGTCACATCGGACGGGTGACGACAACCGACGGAAACAATTGGATTGGCCCCAGGGATATTCATACAGGCGCCCGGGTCCTTGTGGTTTCAACCAATCCTGTCATCCCAGGACTCAAGAGTTTCCCGACGGAAGCGACAATCAATTTTGTACCTGGTGGATCGGACTGCCCGCAGTGCGTGCTGCGGTAGGAACGGCAAAGACGGTTGCGTAGCGCAGGAGCCGAAAGACGTTGAATGCAGAGGTGCAAGGGGGAGGAAACCAAATGCAAAATTTCAGAAAAGGGTGCAAGATCACGCGAAGGCTCATCACATCTTTGGTGTTTTCGGCATTGGTCTTGCCTCAGGTGCCAACACAGGTCATGGGCGGGCCGTTTGCGCCAACGCGGCTCAAAATGGCCATGCGTGTAGGGGGCACTCCCGTGATGAGGCGGTCTTGGAGCACCGGTGTGCATTTGCTCTTGCCGTTTCAGAATCGCAGGGGCGGCGAGCATGTCTTCACGGATACTCGGCTGATCCTTGGTCTTCAGCTGGAGACATATGCCATAGACGGTCCACAACCATTGGCATCACGCGCTCTCCGGGCGCGGCCGGGGGTGCAATTGTCCATCGGCTTCTCCGGTCGCGCTGATAGCATACGTCTCAATGGCTTGCCGCTACGCAGACCCACGGCATTTTCTGCAGGCGCGGATTCACCGAACCACGAGCAGGCTCAAAAGAAAAAGCACAAGAACCGCAAATGGTGGTGGATTGGTGGTGGTGTCGCGGTTGTCGGTTTGCTGGCGCTTGCCGGCACATCCATTGGCGATCGGGAGCCATTTCAGTTTACACTGCCCGACGACCAACAGTGATCTCCCGCCAAGTTGGCAAGCGGGCATCAGTACAACAGAACCGATCTCCCGCCATCGGAGGGAATACCGCCCAAGAAGAGAAAACCGATTCAAGCCGAATGCGAGAAGACGGGAATGTAATCCACCTTTATCTGCTACCGGCTCTCCACGGGCATGAAATCTGCTGGACACCTTGATTAACTGCGCTTTGCCAAGCCGTTCGCCGGCGTGAACTGCCGTTTCGCCTGCATGGAAAGCCGGGCGGTTGCTTCTGTTGCCCTTGCGGGGCTTTTGCCGTCGCCAGCCGCTCCAGCGGAGCGCCCTCCTTAGACAAGGCCACGCAACACTCGTCCAGATCGAAAAACCGCGCTGATCCGCCACCACAACCCTCCCTCGTGCGTCAACGACAGGAAATCGCAAAACCACCCCAAGAGCGAGGGGGGGGCAGGGTGTCCAGTTGGCTCCAAGGCCGTTCCACTCGGCGCAAGTGTAGCGCGGGCCGGGAAGAAGGGCTGAGGGGAGCAAAAGGCGGGCGGTGAGACGAGCAGCGGGAAACCGTCGCCCGCGCCAGATGCCGCCCGCTTCCTCCGATCAGCGGATCGGTGGACGACCGGTGGCCGAAGACTGAGTCGATGCGTGACGTTTCGCCCCGGTCTCACATCACCGGCCGGACCTCACGCACTTCCGGGACATAATAGCGCAGCAGGTTCTCGATCCCCTGCTTCAGGGTATAGACCGAGCTGGGACAGCCCGCGCAGGCGCCCTGCATCTCGAGATAGACGACGCCATCGGCGAAGGAGTGAAACAGGATATGTCCACCGTCGCGCGCGACTGCGGGGGCGACCTTCTCCTCGAGCACCGCCTTGATCTGACGCACCGTATCGCTGTCTGCCTCATCGTCGAGCGAAGCCCCGTCCGCATCTCCATCCGCGGCACCGTCATCGATGACGATCGGTGCTTCACGCAAGAAATGATCGACGAGCCGGGACAGCAGCTCGGCCTTGATCGCGGCCCAGTCGGTCGCCTCTTTCTTCGTCACCGAGACGAAATCCCGCCCCAGAAAGACCGCTTTGACCCCCGGCACCGTGAGCAGCCGGGCGGCAAGCGGCGCATGGGCCTCCGCTTCCGCGACATCGGTGAACTCAAGCAACCGGTTGGGGCTGACGACACGTCCCGGCAGGAATTTGATGGTATTGGGATTCGGTGTCGCCTGGGTTTCGATGAACATATCTGCATTCCCTTCTTCCTGGGACCCCACCTTCCGGCCTCGTTCCAGAAAACGGGAGCACCCGGCGGTTTCTCGCCGATCACATGGCCATCCCGGCCCGTAAGATCAAGACAGTACCAAGAAAGGGACACCGACCCTTCCACCCACGCCCCCGGAAAAGACGGCCCGCCGGCCCTTTTTTCACCCCCCCCGGCAGCGCATATCCCGCATCATGCGGCCGGCGGGTGTGCGTGCCGTCTCTAGACCATTTCGTCGATGCGTTCCGGCGCCAGCGATCCCGGAATGATCACCAGCGGACAGGGCAGCTCCGCGACCAATGGACCGGAGAAATAGTCCACCAGCGGTCCCGGGTCCCCGGTGGGGCTGGCCCCCAGAATCAGTGCGAACAGGTCATCCCGCTCTTTCAGGAAATCGAGGAGGGCCGTCTTCGGCTCGCCTTCCCGAATCACGATCTCGGGGCGCACGCCGGAATAGGCATAGACGCGGGCGGCAACCTCTTCCAGCATGTCTTCCGCTTCCGCAAGGCGCTCTTCGCGCATGCGCTCGGCCACCGCCATCCAGTTCTGAAAATCCCCCGGCGGGATGGCATGGAACAGGATCAGGCGGCCGCCGCGCACATGGGCGGCGCGCCCGGAGGCGAATCGCAACGCCAGCTCGGACTCCGGCGAACCGTCGATCACCACCACGAAGGAACGCGGCCGCTCCTTCTCCTCGACGAGCCGGGCTCCGGCGAGGATATCGGCTGTCTCGGTCATCCTTGCCATGCTGACAAGGACCGCCGGCCTTGGCAAGTCCCCATCACGAGGGAGCGTCGCCGCAGCCGTCTGCTCCGGATGGCGTTCCGGTGATCGGTGATCAGACATCAGTGATCAGGGATGGTCGTCAA
>CAZJPA010000034.1:0-18669 GCA_964547755.1 uncultured Sphingomonadales bacterium | reverse complement strand
GAAGTTCTTTGATCCGGTTATCTATTTCCTTGAGCCGCTCCCGGGCGAGTTCCAAATCCGATTCCGTGGGCAATTCATCTTCATCCTTCGCCGGCAGGGGATGTTCGGTCGAGCCACATACCGGGCAGGGAGTGCCGGCCTTGAGCTGGCGGGCAAGAACAGCCGCCTGGCCCTTCCTCCATCTTTCTTCCAGAAGATCAAACTCCTTTGAGGCTACAGAGCGATCTTCGTTCGCTTGCTTCATTTTGCATTGTATTTCGGAAAACTCTGCCTCCGCTTTCTTGTGATCCCTGTAAAGTTTCTCCAGCTGCTTCCGCCGTTCGTATGCCCGCCGGAGGTTATCGTGCTCGAGCTTTCGGGCATCGACCTGCGCGGCGAGCGTCACTGCCGCTTCTTTTTCCTTTTGAGCCTCTTGGAGTGCCTGCTCGCATTCTTCCAGGTGAGTTTTCTTTTCGTCGCAAATGCGAGTAAGGTCTTGCATTTGCCCTTTGAGTTCGATCAGCTTGTCGCGAGCACCGGCAAGCTCCTCAACCTGTGTGCGGAGGGACTCCAGCTTATCTACCTCTCTTCTGGCGCTATCGCGCTCTTCCTGGCGAGACTGTTCCTTGTCGAATTCTTCGTCTGCTCTCGCCTTTTCTTTCTGAGCGCTCTCAAGGGCACCTTGCGCCGTCTTGAGTTTTTTCTGCGCTTCGGTAAGCTCTTCTTCCCGACTGCGCAGTTCACTCTCTATATCCTTTAGGCTGGTCGCTTTTCTCGCCCTGGCAAGTCTCTCGCGTTTCTCTTTGAACTCATCCTTTCTGGCCTCCAGGTTGTGCAAAGCCGTTTTGGCGTTCTCGAACTCCTCGAGCTTCCTGACTACCTCTTTGGCGTTTTCGAGCTCCTTTTCGGTGGATGTCTCTTCTTGCCTCAGCGTCTTGATTGCATTCTCGATGGTATCTTTCTCTTTCGTAGCATCCGCCAGCTTGTTCTCGAGTTCAGTTAATGTCTCTGCTCCCAACCGCTCCAAAATTTCCTTTTTCTTTTCTCGGAGCCTCTCCACTTCGGTTTTTGTTTGGTCGGCGGCATCTTTCAGCGCTTCCTCCACTTGGCGATAGATGCCGGTTTGGAAAAGGACCTCAAGAATTTGTTGGCGCTCTGACGAGCCAGCTGAGAGAAGCCTTCGAAACTGTCCTTGGGGTAGCACGACCACCTGACGGAACTGGTCGCTTCGGAATCCCAGGAGTCGTTCGATCTCCTCGTTAACCCTGCTCCACTTCTCGGCGATGACTACTCCTTCATCGTTTCCACTCGCCCCGGTTCGTTTCCAGAGCGTGGCCTTAGCAGGCTCCTTGGTCATACCGCTACCGCGTTTCTTGGGACGATCCTGCTCGGGTCTGCGGAAAACGCGGTAGGTCTCTGCTCCCAACGCGAAATCGAAAATAACCTCCGTGAGCACGCCGGGGTCAGCATGGTCACTACGCATGTGCCGTATCTGCCGCTCGCCGCCTGACGTCTCGCCGTAGAGCGCGAAACATATGGCATCGAGTATGGAGGTCTTACCGGCACCGGTGGGGCCATGGATGAGGAAGAAGGAACGTTCTTCCAAAACGCCAAAGTCGAGCACCTGCTCCTGGGCGTATGGCCCGAAAGCTCGCATGACAAGCTTCAAAGGCCGCATCAGGTGGCCTCCCGTTCGCGACGGCGAAGGGCATCGATGATGTCAGCAAACGCTCGTGCCTCCGGTTCCGTCATCTCTTCGCCCGTGACCTGAGAAAAGAAAGAGGAGAACATTTCCGCTTCGGATAGCCGCAGGTGATCTGCAGGTGCTTGCGCATGCACGGTAGACGGCGCAACCAAAGGACGTTCGATATGAAGCGTATTGGGATACACCTCCCGTAGTCTGCCCATCGCATTCAGTACTGGCTGCCGGTCGAGAAGGGTCACCATGATGTAGTCGTCCTGGTTCTCATCAGATCGTGCTTTTTCTAGGATATCTTCTAGCGTTCCCTCGATCCGGCGGACGTCGCGACGCGGCGAAAGGGCGATTCGTTCAATGGCGCATTTGCCGGTTGCGTCCATCTCGACGATCGTTACTGATTTCTCGTGGGAAACTTCAGAAAAAGAGTACTTCAGGATGGAACCGGAGTACTGGATGTGATCTTCGCCCGACGCTTGCGGCTGATGTAGGTGGCCCAGGGCGACATAGTCGAAACCTTCGAATATGGCTGGCTCCACCGTTTCTGAGCCCCCAATCGAAAGGGGGCGCTCCGAATCGCTTGTTTTGCCTCCTACAACAGCGGCATGAGCCACAAGGATCGAACGCCTGTCTGTGGGTTGCTTTGCCCTGATGTGCTGCAAAATCTGACGTAAAGCTGAGTCATGATCTCGGATATCGTCTCCACCGATCTTCTCCCGCACCACGGGAGGCTCCGCAAAAGGTATCGCGTAGATATTTACTGGACCATAGTTATCTTCTAAAACAACTGGGCGATACTCCGGCAGCAAAGGCCCAAACACATGCAGATTACTGTTCGCCAATAACCGCGCGCCGAAGCTCAGCCGCTCAGGGCTATCGTGGTTCCCCGCAATCAGCACTACCGGCACGCCGACCTTGGCAATGAGCCGTGACAAAACGTCGTCCAAAAGCGACACAGCGTCTTGTGGTGGTACCGCTCGGTCATATATGTCGCCGGCGACAATCACAACATCAGGGCGAGCGTCCTGCACGATCTCTATTAATTTGTCCAACACATACGACTGGTCCTCTGTGAGGTGCACACCATAAAAGATCCGACCTAAATGCCAGTCTGCTGTGTGAAGAACTCTCATTTACGGTTTGCCTAATGTTATCACACTCTCACCAGAAACATCTCACGCTATCCTAGCGTATGAGTACCCAGCCTTCTTTACGAACTGGTCGAGGTATCTCCCTTTTGAAGGCGCGTTCAGCAATCCCTCGTATACGGATTCGGGAACACCAAAGTACTGATAGACAGCACCACTCAAGAACTCCACCTCCAGAGTCGCTGTTCCTGAGTCATATCCTACTGACGCTAAGTTACTCGACTGGACCGGAATCCTCTCCATTGTCTTCTCCTTTCTGCTCGGTTGCATCAACAGGTGGGGTTGGCATTCGCTGCTGACGCCAACCTGTAACAGCCAAATCATAGGCAGGCTTTTCGAGCCTCTTGTTTTTCCAACATTCCGCTACTTCAGGATCATCACTTTTAGGCCTTGGCTCAATTAGCGGAAGTCGGATTCGGCTTGGTATCTGCATTGCTTCTCCGAGCACTATTGCTTCCCCCGTGCGGAGAGCTGGTAGCAGGTCTATTAATCCTGCAAGAGCATCGGGTACTGTTGCTTTTACTCGCCCTTGGTCGCTACTGTTCGTAAGACGGAGTGAAAAGAAGGTTCCACACTGGGAAAGAATAGTCTCATCTAACTCTGAAGGCCGTTGGCTCACAACGATAGCACCAACTCCGTATTTTCGCCCTTCCTTCAGAATACGCCGGACTGAGCGTGCAGCGTAGCCCGCAACGAACTGGGACGAACCATCCTTTGGTAGATATGAATGTGCTTCCTCAAAAACAATCAACAACGGTCGTTGTTTGCCGACGCCTGGAATATCTCTTCCCCAGAACATCCCTTCGAACAGTATTCTCGTTAAAACGCCGACAACAAGGTCTGTGACTTCCGATGGGACACCACCGAGATCGAGAACGGTCACGGCGTGTTCATGGTCAATCCAATCTATGAGCAGGTCATGGAGGTCCTTGTTCGTTCCATCGTATTCGCCAGGTGAAAGGAGGAACTCGAAACGCTTGTCCTTTAAGCGCCCCAGCATCTTGTTTACATACGCGCCCATGATCGGTGGGGGCTGGGGCTTGAATGGGGCGGCACTTCCTAGACTGGCGGGCTGAAATTTAGCAGGCTTAAGAGTAGCCGCATCCCCCTCTTCAATTAAAGCTTCATCTTCTTTACGTCTATTAGTATTGTTGTACGTTACTCGTTCTTTTCGGTCAAAGTAATACCATACGTCCTTAATCGAAAAGGGAATGGGAGAGTCTACAGTAATCAGAGAATCGCTGATCTTTCCGGCGCTGAGCTTGTCGCAGTAAGACTTTTTGTCTTCAAAGATTTTCTCGCGAAGAAGCATATCCTGTTGTGATTCTGATGCGCTCCGGCGGTCAACAAGAAACCACGCTAACTCATCAAACGAAAGTGCCCAATATGGCACAAACAGGGGGTGTTTCTTATCGCCAATAGAGAATACTCGCGCTGAATCTTGGAAGGCCGCGCCGTACTCACCGTGAGGATCAATAACGACTATACGAGCGCTAGGGTATTTGCCACTGGTTAGAGACTTGAGCAAAGCGGCAACTGTGTTCGACTTTCCACTACCCGTGGAGCCAACGATAGCAACATGCCGAGTAACGATCTTGTCTAGATCGACATAGGCCACCAAGCTTTCGGATGAGGCATGGGTCCCGATCTCCACCATGGAAGACCCTCTGGGAGCATAGATAATAGCCAAGTCTTCTTCAGTAACAATATGGACTTCATCATCTAACGTGGGGAAGACACTGACCCCTCGCTGGAATTCTCCACGGCCGTATGACTCTCCCACAAGTTGCACTTCGACCCAACGCTGCCCGCCCGGTATGGGTATTTCTCCCTCGGGTAAGTCATTCATCTCTGAGGCACCGACCATAGAAACGACGCCATATAAGTTAAGAAAACCGAGGGGAATTCGTACAAATGACCCAATTTGCCCCAGCCGGTGAACACGTCCATGGATAATCGGGCTTGCAGAAGGAATATCCGGTGAGACCTCAACGTAGACCTTGGAGCCAGTTACTCTTCGGACAACACCGAGATAAGTGACATCCGTCTTCATTTTATCTCCTCGGTCTCAGCTTCTGCCGGCACCTGGAAAGCGCTTGGTGAGCCAATACCTATAAAACGCTCAAGGTACAAAGCCAGCACAGTGAAGTCCCCCAGCGTAAAGCGATTTTCATCATCGGACCAGTACACATTGTCTTCTGTCACTCTTGGAGGCGGGGCCCATTCTCTGACTATACCTCCGATCACTGCTTTGTCTGGGCCATAGACGCTCATGTTTCGATAAGTTTGCGCATATTCCACGACGTCTTCTGGTAGAACTAGCGTCTTTTTCCCCTCACGCTCTTTCTCAATCCCGTACATGAGCACGTTAACAGCTAAGCGACTGTTTCCTCGCAGTCCTTGAAAAAGGATCTCGTTTAAGTGCTCATCTGAGAAACTGTATCCGATGATAAAGAGGACCGCTTCACCGCTTGACAAAAATCGCCGTAGCCTGTCTTGATACGCAAGGAAAGGTAGCTTCCGTGATTCAATGTATTTCTCTCTCGAAGGAAATATCATCAGCTCTTCACCGGCCGGAAGTACAACGTCTGAAAGACGGGTTACATGCTTTTTCCCTGACCGGCCGGCTTCTCGTAGGTACCAGTTGACGGAGCCATGCAGTTTCCATAATCGCGTCCATGCCCGAGGCGGACAAACTCCTTCATATGTTTTTGTGTCGTCCGCCTCTACAGATTCCGGAGCAAAAAACGGGGTAACGGACCCTACAAATCCGTCAAAATATGGTACACCTACTTCCTCCATTGCCTTCTCGAGAAGTAAGTCATAGTTAGTCGTAAAGATCTCAATTGGCCATCCGCGTCCCGCATACGATGCATATAACCATTGCGCAAATATCTTGTGCGGCATGATGCCTTTCGGTGGATCTATACTCACATTTTGATGGATGGATCCACATATTGCAGTATCCAATTCTTTTGCAGCGTTTCCTGTTAACGACTTGTGTGTTTTGCTTTCGTCATCACCGAGTAGTTCGCGATAAAGCCTTACTCTATTTAGAACGTCCTCGACGTTGGGGTTTCCGCCAAGCTCTTTGCAAATTTGCTCAAAATGGGTTCTCTGATCTTCATCTAGGCTTTCCTTTACTTGTGTCGTAAGTGCTTCTATACCAGGGATTCCCACTGCCATTGAGGTGCCTGCGCCCATGAAAAAGGCGAGTCTGCGTTTGTCTGAGGCCAACTGCTCCCGCAGCTCAATAGCTGCTCTGGCAGCATCATGTAATGCCTTTTCAGTCACTTGAACTCCCCCATTCTTGCTGATCGTAGCGGTTCTATCACAATGCCACCTCCAGGCATGCCAGCAGCTTAGACGAGTACGACGATCCTTCTGGCAGGAACCCGGAATAGACCAGCTCCCGGTGCAGAAGCTCAGAAGCCGTGCCGTTGACCAGGCGACTGACCGTTTCCCTGTCCTGAGAAACACCTTTCCTGCAAGGGCACGCCTTCAGGAGGTCTTTCGACAGTCGTTCGAGGTAGGGGGACCGCTCACCGGTGGGTGAGATACCCAGCCGGACGATTCGCTGCTGAACTTGGCCGCCCTTGCCGTGGACAACCACCTGCCAGATGGTGATGAGTCCGGTTTCGTCACCATTGCCCTCGATGTTCCCAATGAGCGCCCGATCCTCGGGGCTCAGCGACGTGTAACGGTCCAGCCACTGCTTGACGACGGGATGCTCGAGGCCCAACAGATTGAGATCCTCCTGCTGCAACGCCTTGTCGCGGTCCGTGGTGAAGAGCAGGGCATCTTGGCCCGGCAAGACCAACTCATAGATATCCTTCCCACGCGGCCGGAACTCTCCGCCGTCTAGACGTGCCGCTCGCTGTACGAAAGCGACAAGCCGCCGCATGCCACGTCCTTCATCATCGAAGCGCTTGTAGTCGCCGAGGTTGAACTTGTCGAGGTCCTGGAAGAGTTCAAAGACCACCTCCCGGGCAAGGTTGGCGTTGGTCATCGCCACCTCGAGCTCCTGGCGCGTCCGCTTGAGGGAGGGATCAAGTATGGCCTCCTGGTAGAGTCGGTCGTAGCTGAGGCGACTACTCAGCTGTCCAAGCACCTGGGCCCGGAGGTCCTCCGCGACCTGGCCATGCTCGTCGACTTTGCCGAGTGTCTGCGCGATACCGTGGAGTTTCTCTTCCAGCAGGAGGAAGATTTGGCCTTCAATCGTGTCTGTCGCCACGAGGTTGTAGACCTGCGCGGTGTGTCGCTGTCCGTAACGGTGGATGCGGCCAATGCGCTGCTCCAGGTCCATTGGGTTCCACGGGAGGTCGTAGTTGAAGAGCACCCGGGCGAACTGCAGGTTGATACCTTCCCGGCCGGCCGCCGTACAGAGGAGGACCTGCGGCCCGTCCTTGCGCCTGAACCGACGTTGGGCGGCGAGTTTGGCCCCGTGGTCGCCTCCCTTGAGCACCTCCACGCCCTTGCCGGGGAACGTCCTCTCGATGGCGTCCTTGAGCCCGGCGATGCTGCCGAGATAGGTGGTGAAGATCACGATCTTCTCGCGGGGGTTGACCCGCCACAGCTGCCCGAGGGCGTCGATCAACACCTGCGTCTTCGTTTCCATGCCGTTTGGAAACTGTTCAAGAAGCTCCTGGATCCTCCTGCGCTCTTCCGGCAAGGCCACAGAGACCATCGTCGCGGCAGATTCCTCGCCCACTGCTGCGGCGATCTCCGTGTCGTCGTAACTCTCGGCCTTCTTCACGAAGGCGGCTGTCTCTTTCCGTTTCTTCAGGAGTTGGACCTTGGCCTCGGCAAGGAGCTGTTCGGCTTGAGCTCTCCCCACCGCATCGTCGGGGAGGTCGTAGATTTCCCGAATGAGGTCGCGGGCTTCCTTCAGTATCCGGTCCCGTCCGTCGACGTCGAGCAACTCGTCCCGCTCGACAGCTTCCTGGATCGTCAACATAAGGAGCCGCCGCTGTAGTGTGGCCTTGACGGCCGCGAAGCTGCTCGCCGCGATCTTCTGGAAGATCGTCATCACGAAGCCCAGGGCACGTCCCTGTCGGCCCTGTTTTGCCGCCAAGTTGTATCCGTCACGCAGGTAATCCAGCAGGGCCCCGTAGAACCTCCGCTCGTCTTCGGAGAGAGTGAACCCCTCGGTGTGGACGACCCGTCGAGCGAACAGGGGCCCACCGTCGGACGTACAGGCATCCGCCTTCGTGCGGCGTATGACGACCGCGTTCAGCCGGTGGCGGTTCTCGACCATGTCCTGCTCGTCTCTGAATAGGGTCGGGTCGAGCAAGCGGAGAAGCATCCAGAACCGGAAGTGATCACCCTGGTGTGGGGTAGCGGATAACAGCAGGAGGTCGCGGCAGTGCTGCCGGAGGGCCTCCGCCAGCTTGAAGTTCTCGGTCTTCTTCGTCTTCTTGCCGGTCTTGTAGACGCTGAGGTGGTGTGCTTCATCGAACACCACCAAGTCCCACGGTGGCGCTTCCAGGAGCCTCTTAACTCTCGCACGCCTCTTCAGCGTGTCGATGGATACGATCAACCGGTTGTGCTTGGCGAAGGCGTTTGATTTTCGGTCCGTCACGTCGCCTTCCGTCCCAAACACCTCGAAGTCCAGGTTGAAGACTTCGTTGAGCTCCCTCCGCCAGTTGTCCACGAGCCCCGCCGGCACGACCATCAGGGCCCGCCGGAGCTCACCCCGGGATGCGAGTTCCCGGAGGATCAGCGCGGTCTCTATGGTCTTCCCGAGCCCGACTTCATCGGCTATGAGGAACCGTCGGGGTTGGGCATTGGCTACCCGGTGCACCAACACCACCTGGTGAGGCAAGAGGTCGACCTTGGCGGAGGTCAGGGTAGCCGCACTCTCCATGAGCGGCAGTTCAGCAGCCTCCAGCGCCAGCCACAGCCGTTCCAGGGCCTCGGGGGTGAAAGGCCGCAGGCCGGAGATGACCCGGTCGGTCCAAGTCTCCGCTTCACGGAGGACCTCAGCGGGAACCTGACGTTCACCCAGGGCACGGAAGAAGACGCGGACGAACCCCGTCGGCTCGACGCCGACAACGACGCCTTCGCCCAGCTCCGGATGGGCTACTTTTGTGCCAGGAGGGTAGGAGGCAGGAGGACAGGAGGCAGAATTATCCATTGGTTGCGCCTCCTATAATGGCCTTCCGGTATGAGTAAAGCAGCTTTCTCACTTCAATGGAGAGCGACCACAACGGTTCAATCTCGCAGTACGACAGATCCCTGCACAGAATGAGATAGTACCTGCACTCATCAAGCGATCCTTCAGCCATGTTCAGGAACCTGGCTTTATCGTCCTTTCCATGCTTTCGGAATCCTTCCGCTATATTAGCGGGGATGGATACGGCCGCTCGCCGGAACTGAGATACCAAACCAAACTTTTCTTCGTCAGGAAAGGTACGCGTAATAGCATAGACGGACAGAACAAACTCGTGCGCCTTCTGCCAGACTGCCAAGTCTTCAAAACTGCGTGCTGGCCTATTCTGTCCTCTTCCCATTCTGTCCTTCTGTCCTTCTGCCCTCCTGCCTTCTGCCCTTCTAATTCAAGATATCCTTGGGACATAGTATCCAAGCGTGACCCTCTTACCTATCTGTCTGTCGTCGCGCACCAATCGGGTGACGTTCAGCGTGGCGCTGCCGTCCCACAACGAGTAGGAAAGACGCACCCGCTTCCGGTCTCGCCGGAGGAACAACACCTCCTCTTGGGAAGCTGTGACCTCGAACGACTTCTCTGGAGTGCCGAAGCCGAACACCAACCCTCGCTGGTCCCAACGCGACTGGAACTCCAGGACGAATGGCTTGATGCGGTTCCGAAGGAACGCTTCTGCGTCTTCCGGTGAAAGCACCTCCAGACAGGTCTCCAGGCCGCCGACCAGCACGGTCTGCCTGTCATCCGGCGGTTGCGCTGGCCATGACTTCATCCACGAGAGCGCCTCGCGCAGGGAAACCAGGCAGCCGTCCGTGATCAACGGGCCCAAGCTGTGCTTGTCAAAGACGATGCTCGAGCCGCGGCGCAGCCATGCGCTACTGGACATCTCTCGCATCTACTGTCTCCTCATAGGCGGTCAAGGTTGATGATCAATCCCTGAGCGTTCATTTCTTTTGCAAGCTGCAATTTGACTTCTTCAACGCGTTCTTTAAATGAAATATAGATTAGCCCCTGAATGTCTGAAGGGCGTTCCATCTCGTCAGGATTCTTGATGAGGATTGCCACCTTAGACCGACCCAAAAGAGCGAGAAGCATTCCAAGTTCAAGCACCACATTCTGGCGTGCCCGATACATCTTCTCATCTGGATGACCTGCCCGATGACCTTCGTCGTCGGGCGTTGCCAGGACCACGCCAAATCTTACTTGGCCAGTGAAAGCTTCTAGCTTCTCAATAAGCGTCATCCCCTCAGATGGCAATTGGTCAAGAAACAAGGGTTCTAGCTCCCATCGACGGAGCATTGCTTCCAATTCGTTCCGCGCCTCTCGGTCGTGTCCGTAGACAACGAATACTACGCGCCCCTGACCACCGTCATGTGATTGCACTCGTGGTTCAGGGAGCGCTATTTGTGTTTCTCTATCCAGCAATTCTTTTATAGGATCAGGATTCTTACCCTGAACGTTGTAGGTGCCCTTGTCGAAGACATTGACAACCTGCCCCGTCGTAAGGCGTAGTTGGTGTCCCGTATCATTCCTAAGGCGCTTTTCCTCTTGGACGTTGTATCCATTCCCTTCCAGGATACGCCGGATCTCCTCAACGGTTGGCATCTCAGTCGTCCTCCGCTTCGAGTCGGTCAAACAAGGTCATCTGTCTCACCTCCGGTCCCTTCGCAGGTCGGGCGCGCCAGTGTCCGAGCAGGTCGTGTGCAAGACGTGCGGCTTGGCAGACGCCATCGTCCGGGTCTGTCTGGGCGTACCAGTCCAAGAGGGCGTCGACAGACTTCTTGACCTTGAAAGAGCCGCGGTTCAGCTCATCGGTCACGTCGATGCCGCTTCCCGGCATGGCCGCTCCGATGAGGAAGTGCGCCTGGTCGAGGTCTGTCTTCAACACCTTGCGGTTCCGTCCCGGCGTGGTGAAGTACTGGAAGCGTTCCGCGATGGGGACCACGTGGACCGTGGTGCCAACGACCCGGATCCAACCGCGCGCCTCCAGATCCCCCTGGGAGACCCCGGTGCCTCGAAGGGTCTTGTGGAGCTCGTCCCGTGGCATGGAGGTGCGTCCCTGGAAGATGCGCAGGAACAGGCGCGAAGCCGGCTCGGCCTCCTCCGGTGGGCGGCGCTTGCCATTCTCGCCTTCGCCCTGGAGCAGGTCGTCCAGGAGCTGGTTGATCCCCAACAGTGCGTCCCGCACGGAGAGAACCTGACCATCACCGGTGTAGACCTGGCCATAGTGCCGGCTGTAGAACTCCAGGGCCTTCCCCCGAAGGATGACCCGGAGGTCCGCTTCGGGCAGGTCCTTTCCGTGCGAGTGCTCCAGAAGTTCCTTGAGGCGCGTCGCCTCTCCTTTCACCCAGCGGCGCATGCGCGCCCAGGAAACCGGCTGGGGCTCTTCCAGCCGCTTACGGCAAACATGGATGATGTCGTACTCGATCTTCCTCGACCCGAAGGCACCGCTCTCACCCTTGGTCTCGTCGCTGCGGATCGGGTACGTGGCCACCAAGAGGTAACCTGCGTTGAAGAGCGCTTCCAGCACGTCCACCCAGGGCGCGTCCGCGCTGTGGTGGAAGGTGAAAGCCATGAGTCCGCCGGCCTTGAGGAGGCGTCCGGCCTCAGCCCAGCACGCGGTGAGCGTCTGCCGATAGAAATCTGAAGCTGGCTCTGGCCGATAGAGCGGATTGGGGTCACGTTCCTGGATGGCCTCGTCGCCCGTCAAAGAGCGGACGACCGCCAGGTGTTCCTTGCGCACAAAGGGATCCTTCTCCCAGTCCTCACGGTCGTCCGGATGCTCCACGGGATTGCGTACCGCCTCCATGGCGTGGGGCGTCCTCTCCGGCTCGAAGTAGGCGCGCTCGGGAAGCCCCTCGTACCACTTCAGGAGCGGGATGCGCAGCCAGACATAGAAGAAGTCCGCCAGGTCGGCATAGAAGAGGTTGTCTCCGAATGGGGGATCGGTGATGACCAGGTCGAAGAGCTCATCGCCGATTATGGAGAGATCCGTTGAGGAGGCGCAGAACAAAGCTGCCATCCCTGGAGGAATGGGGTCTTTGATTGTTACCCTAACGCTCTTAGCTTTTTCGGACGCGGGCGTTAATGCGACCTCCCAAGGCTCTTTCGCCCACCTCGTTCCTTCCAGGGCTATCGAACGTGCTGACTCCCAGTTGCCCCTTCCAAGTTTGTGAAAGACGCAGTTCTCAATGACGAGCTTTTTCGGATTATAGTTGGCGTTTGAGAGGAACGGCGACAAACAATCGCGTGATATATCCCAAATGGAGAACATATTATGATGACGCAGGTACTGTTGAAACGCACCCAACACCTGCTCACGGGCATCCAGAGCCCAATACTCTCCCGGCGCGTTGGTGATCGCCTGGAGGAGCTGTGTGTGAACCAAGAGCTGCCTGGGGTTAAACATTTTCTACCAATGCATGTAGCCATGGTCAGGTATTGGATCCTTAACGTGTGTGCGTAGGGAAAACAGTATTTCCCCTTGTGGCCAATAATCCTTAAGATCTCCCTCGCTACGCTCTATCCATTCAAACTCGGCCCGCTCGAGACGTTTCAGGTCGTATTCGTCCAAGGCCTTGAAGTAGCGCCCGCCGTAGTTGTACCCCTCTGCCTCACACTCCGGACAATGGCACTGGAGGGCGTAGGCCGCTACTGGGGCGGTATGCCCTGTAGCCTTCACGGCTTCCAGCATGTCCTGCTGCCTGCCGCATACCGCACAGGTGAAGTGAGACTTCCGCGGGACAGTCCCCTCCCGGGTCGAGACGACGGTGCCGTCTTGTAGCCGGACCTCCTCCGGGAGTTCTTCTCCCCGCACCTCGATCAGCGCGAGGTTCTCCAGCCGTTTACGGAACCAAGTAACGGTTTCATTGGGTGGCGCCCCCGCATAACCGCCCAGTTCTCTTCCGTCTATGAAGCCCGGCGTCCCCTCCAACCACCGAGGGTGGATCAGCAGATACATCTGGATCGGCCGGCGCTGAATGCCGAAGTCCTTCTTCTTGCGGTCACTCGCCCGCCTGGCCCGTCCGTGCCGCTCAAGAACCGCCTTTATGGGATCCCCCGCGAAGGCACCGCACCGCGGACAGCGTAACCCTGGTTCATCGTCAACCAGTTCCTGAAGGCGCGCGATCCGTTCGATCTTCTCCTGCGCGTTGCCGCGGTCATAGGCCTTGAGTAACGCAGCGAAAGTCTCGGTCGTTTCGGTGAAACTCGGCTCGCTATCGAGCACGATGCGTTCTGCTCCAGGCGCCATGCGTGTCTGCCCCAATTCCACGTTGAAGGTATGGCCGCATGAGGGGCAGGTTGTCTCAATGTAATAGGTCGTAATCTTCTTCTCAGCGATGACCGGGGAGCGGAAGATCGGTGTGCGATGACCACAACCGCGGGCCTGGCACGGGCCGTGTTTTGCCCAGAAGGTATAGATGACCTCCGGACCTTCCCACCGGTAGCGTTTGCGTTCTTCCGGGGGGAGGTCGGTGGGGTCGATCTCGACGACCTGTCCAGTCTCTTTGTCGACCCACCTGCCCTTATGACCACGAGGACAGGTCGTGGTGTAGAAGGGTTGGACGAGGGGTTTGACCTCGGCCTCGATGTGCTCGAAGAGGGCACTGACCTGTTCCGGGTCGCTGGCCGCCAGTTCGTTCCTGGTGACGAACCAGGCGACAGGGTTGAGGTCAACACCGACCATCTGGAACCCGAGCCGCAATCCCTCCACGAGCGTAGTCCCGCCGCCCATGAAGGGGTCGAGCACCCGCAGTCGCTTGAAGTGTCCGGCCTTCTGGTGGTTGCTGTAGTAGTGATCCCAAACGAGCTTCGCCGCCTTCGTGGGATCGTCAGGCGCTTCCACCGCAGAGGCGATCAGCAGGCTGCGGAAGACACTGGATCGCCGCCGTGCCCACCACTTCGACATCTGATAGATGGGTTTGCCGGCGTTGCCTTCCAGGTTCGAAAGGGCGTTGACCGGAGCGATAGGGAAGTCCACCTCGAGACACACGGGACGCCGGTCCGGGTTGCCGAAGTCAGGCACCGGCAAACGGGTAGCCTTGCCGAGGTTCGGAGGCTCAAAGGCATTGGCCTTCTTTTTCCTGCGCCCCTTCTTTGCAGGTTCCTGGGCAACCTGGAATTCCATTTCAGGAAACATGCTGTTGCTATCCTTCATGCTCATCTCTTTCACCCGTCACAGCGGCGGCAACTCCACGAACGGCACGGCCACCTCCAATAGACTTAGGCCTCCATGACAGAGGTGCGGGAAGCCTCCCTGTACCTTCCATTTTCTTTGCCCCATCACGACGTGGCAGCCGTTCTCGGTCGTGACCAGAGGGGGCATGAAGCGGTCTTGCCACGGCTCGTTGGCCTTCTTGTAACGCGCGGCTCCGAAGGTCGACCGCAGCGTCTCGATCACATCGGGATCCATCTCTTCGCTAGAGAAGAGACGGCTGACCGCATACCCGTGGTCAGCCGTTATCACCAGCTTGCGCCCTTGGCGCAGGCGATCCACGAACTTCCAGAAGCCATCGCCTTGAAGGGTCGCTGACGCGGCTTTGTAGATCTGGTCCGGCAGCTTCTTGTGGACGTGGATGAGGTCGTCCAACCACGTGTGCCAGATGAAGAGGTTGCTCGCGGCGGGGATCCCCCCTGCGCCGTCCTCAAAGGGCAGACTGATCACGTCTGTGTAGACCGAGCCATTGAACGGCACAAAGCCAGAGGGGGCCCCGTTGTTCGAGAGGCTACTGCGCGAAGAGGCTCCCAGGGCACGTGCGAACTGGTCAGTGTCCGACGGCACCTCCGAGCCCGTCACCCGAACGTCCACTGGTTTGATGCCACGGTTCTCGGCCCCACCCAGCAGGAGGGGCATTTCCCGCAAGGAGAGGGCATCCAGTACAAGGACAGCCCTACCGGTTGGGGATGGTTCCGAGCACCACTTTTTAAGCGCATCCGCTGTCTTTGGCGCTTCGCTTTGATATGCGGTCCACAGCTCCCAGGCGCTCTCGGCCAGCAAACGGTCCGGGGCGACGGTGTGGTTATGGAGCTCTACGGGGGACGACGACGATAACGCAAGCTCGGCGAGCCTCTCGAAGATGGCCTTCCATCCCTCGGAGACCGAGGGGGCGTCAAGGATGAGCTGTACCCAGGGATTAGAGTCCATCACGCGTCACCCTCCTCCTCTGTGAATGTGATCTCCAGGGAGGCCCGCATGCTCGAGGGCAGGCGTTGCAGAATCTGTTTGAGCTGCTGGACGGTCAGGTTGCTGAATTCGATCTTCGCCGAGCTCAGGGTCTTGCCAGCGGGGATCCCCCACTTCTCAAAGTACCCGGAGAGGTTAATGCCTGTATTCGGTGCATCTGTTCGCCGAACCTGGACGGGGCCTGCGGCTGGGGGTGTAACAACATCACCTCCCGTAGGTGGCTGCACAGGTCCGCCACCTTGGCCACCGAACCCTCCGGTCCCTGGCGGTGGAGTGGGTCCTACCGGCGTCACCCCAGGCGGAGGCGACACCGGAGGCTGGGGACCGGGACCGGTGACCGTCGTCCCGCCCACTGCCGCGGGTAGTCCGAGTTGGACCTGACGCATCTCTTGCCCGGAGCGGAACGCCTTGGACCGGACGTAACGGAGGGCCTCCTCGTCATTCGTGTGGTCCGGCAGCCGTCCTACCCATGTCCCACCGACATTGACCACCACGTTCCCTCTGGCAACGACCTTGAGGATCTCTTCGTAGATTGCGGTCTCACCGAGGAAAGGTATGGCGTCCCGCGTATTCGGCGGAGGAGGTTCGGTTAGTTCGTCAAGTAGATCTCCTACGAAGCAAGACTCCTTGGCCCGCTCCAGCACGAGGTTCTGGAAATCCGCAGGGTCGAAGAGGTCAGCGAGCAGTTTCTCTTCGACGGCGGAAGGGATCTCGCCACCCTGTGCCCCAATCCGTTCCACATCGAAGGTACACGATTCCGGATTGCGGTAGTCCCACCGCCGCAGCACGGCGAACCGATCATATCTCTTCTTCAGGGAGTCCCGGAGCGGCTTGTCGAAATCCTCCTTCAGGGCCCGGTACTTCAGGTCATCTCTCCAAGCGATGGAGGTGAGGTAAGAACACCTGGCACAGAAGATGAGTTCCTCGTCGACATAGATGCCCTTGGCACCTTCGGCAGGTAAGAGGAACCGGACCGTGTTGCGCTTTGCGGGCACGTGCTTTGCGAGCCATTCTCCCAAGCCCGCGACCCGGTTCCCGCCGTTCGTCTCCCCCGCCGTTCGTCTCCAAAGGGTCAGGGACAACGATGAGTACGGGGCGATCCCATTGAGAGGGCTTGTCCACATCATCGACGTCCGACCAGGGATCGTCCTTCCAGTTCGGCCCCAACACGATCACCCGAGATGCAGGCTGCCTGGTCTCCGGGACGAGGATGTGTCGGAGCGTGTTCCGGATGTGTTCTATGTCTTTGCCTGGGTAAACCGTCTGACCGACCGTGGCGGACGTGGCGCCGGGTTGCCAGAGCTTGTCATTCTTGGCGCATGCCCGCACCTTGGACCTGGGGTTCTCTTCCAAGCCGAAACGCAGACGGCCGTCCGGGCTCTCTTCTCCATGGATATTGATGCTGTTCTCTATCAACTGGACCAGTTCACCTTGGAAGGAGTTGTCGTCTACGGGTTGCTCTCGTGTGATGTCCAGCTGAAGCTCCTGGCGCGTGCCCCCTGCGTTCCGTCCAGGAGACATGGAACGGATCCACAATGCGCTTACCAGTTCCCTCGCATGAGGGATAGGGGCGCCAACCGTCTTGATCGTCTCCAGGTTCCGCTGTGCGACTTCTCGGAGCCTCTCCTGTTCCCCGACGGTGGCGATGGAGTCAAGGAGAGACTGCACACCGCAAGCATCGTCATCCACGAAGAAGTCTGCGGGTGTGATGACCGGCACGTCATCTCCCCTGGCACGGAACACAGAAGCCAGGATGCGAATGAGGTCTCGGGTCTCCTGGGCGGCTTCCGCCATGAGGATCTGGTCTTCGAGAAGCTCCAGGAGTTCCGGCGAGAAGGGCCAGCAGCCAACCACCTCAGAGACGATCCGGTTGCGCTCAGCATCCGAGAGGTGCGAGAAGCGCAGGCGGAAACGTTCCCCGGCGTAGGCGGATGAAAGGGCCTGGATATCGGTGCTCGGGATGTTCTCCCGGTTCTCAAACAGGCGGTAGAGCAATAGCTTCTGACGGTCCTGCTTGGCGGTCGGGCCACGGAAGTCGATGAGGACAGGACCGTCCCGATGGACTTGGCGGAACGCTTCCGTGTTGTTGTTCAAGACGGAGATCACGAGGATCAATATGTCGGACCGATCCTTCGAGAGCTCAGAGAGGTTCTGGATAAAGTTCTCCGCCCACGTCCTGTACTTGACTCCTTCCGCCCCCGGCTGGTCACTGAGTCCATCGAACCACTTCTGAAATTCGTCCAGAATCAGGACAACAGGCTGGTCCTCGAACATCTCCTCAAGGAGAGAGCGAGGGGGATAGGGTTGCCCCATCTGCTGGAACTTGCCGCGGTAGAACTCGCCTTTGGGGTGCCTGTCGAACAGGAGATCCCAAAGCAAGGGGTACTCATGGTTGTGAACGGGTTCCGAGATCGCAACGAACCCTCGTTCAAGGGTGAGGCCGCTGAGGACATCCGAACCAAGCCTGCTTCCCCATTCCTTGGCCCATACCTCCACGCGTTCCGGCGACTGGATAGCGTGGTGCATCACGGCCATGATGTGCGACTTACCGCGTCCCCGATCACCCATCAATACAACCGGGCGACGAGCGCGAGCGCTACTCACCGCTCGCAAGGCCGTTTGGACGTCTGCCGTCGGATAGGTGATAGAGAGGATGTAGTCGGCGTCTCGCTGAGCGGCACCAGTGTTGTCCGGCCGGCGCAGCGCGATAGCCGTCCCCGGCATCTGCGAGCCCAGGAATTCATCTCTAAGTTTTAGGTTCAACATCTGTCGCCTCCGGACTATTGCTCAGCGTTCTTCGTCGTCAGTTTGAGCGGGCTGTTCGTTGTCACCCGCACCTCCACCGCGGACCCACTCATCGACCTCTTCCTTTCGGAACTTCCAAAGGCGGCCGACCTTGTGAGCGGGCATTCGCTTGTCGGCGATCCACTTATAGACCGTATCCCGCTTGATCCCGAGGTAGGCCGCGATCTCGTCTACTGACAGCCAGCGGTCTTCCATCATGGTCTCCATTTACTCCAGGCCGTAACGGCGTTCTCGGAAGCGGTCGCACATTGCTCCCTTGGTGCGGCCATAGCATTTCAACTCCATCATCCGCCATCCCGACAAACCGGGATAAACCAGGTCTTATTACATGAAGGCAAGGGGGCTCCTGTCAAACCGTTTTCTTGCCTGTGACCGTTTTTTTTCTGGATGTGTCCGTCTATCGCCACCTTGAGCCCGACAAGGGGCGCGCATGGCGGTCGGGTGGCCCTTCGCTCGCGTAGACCCAGGCGGGAACGGCACCTCCATGGATGATGGTCGGCACCAGCACACGCCCGTAGAGGCTGGGCTCGCCGGGCAGGAATCCCTCGAGGTGGTCGATGGCCGGGAGGCGGGTCTCGGGATCGTCGAAGGTCAGAAGTTCGCCGTACACGGGGCCCCAGCGGCCGCCCGGGGCGCCGTTCTCCCCGAGCTCGGGGTGTGCGGCGCGTGCGGCGAACTCCGCGGCCAGGCGCGC
>CAZJPA010000033.1:0-18727 GCA_964547755.1 uncultured Sphingomonadales bacterium | reverse complement strand
GAGCCATAGGCGCGCAAGCCCAGCCGCTGCGCCTCCAGCGGGATCGAGCCGCCACCGCAGAAGGGATCGTAAACCGGCGGCGCCTTTTCCTGGAGATAGGCGAGCACGGCTTGCACGTCCGATTTCGGCGGCGGCTCCTCGCCCAGCCCCCAGGCAATGGTGCGCGCAATCTCCCAGCGCGCCTTGTTCAGGATGTGCTCGTTGGTCGAGGCCTCCCACGGCACCATCTCTTCGATGATCTTGTGCAGGCGCTCGCGCTCGCGCCGCTGGTCTTCCTCGGTCGGGAAGCGTTCCGGCCAGGACGAGGGATCATCGACGAGCTGGGCGAACAGAACGGCCCGGCAGGCAGCAAGAGGTTTGCGCGACCACCACAGATGCAGGGTGGACGGATGACCGTGGCGGATTGATTTCTCGCGCGCACTTTCCCGACTGATGGCATCCAGCGGAATCGAGACTTCGATCAGTTTCTTGCGACGTTGGTTCTTCGGCATTCCCATGACATCCCCGCCTTTGTTCTTTGACTTTGTACTATTCAGTCTCGGCAATATGGCCGTCCTTGGAGACGAACAAGGCTGTAATCCCGGTCCTGGCCTTGGCCAATTTCGGCAAGCGGTCCCAGAGACGGCGGAACTGCGGCATGTCGGGCAGGGCGATGGCGTATTCCGCTTGCGGATCATCCATTCGCTGCAACAGCTCGCCGAGCACGCCGATGAAATAATTGACCCGCATCTCGGGGCGCGAGCCGCAGCCCTTCACCTCGATCAGCCAACGCCGGTTGTCCCTGGTCGCCTCGACATCGACCCCGTGCCGCCACCCCCAGGCGACCTGCACGTTCCAGCCCTCCCGCTCCAGCCAGGTCTTGAGGCGCTCCTTGACTTCGTCTTCGCTCAGTCCATCGGAGCTCCTTGCGGCCGGCGTGCGACGGCTTTTGAGCGCCTCGAGCTTCCTGCGATATCCGGGGGCCAGATAATTGCCGATGAGGCCATCCGCTCGTTTGCGCCTCTCCAGGATTTCCTGGGCTTCGAGACCGCGGGCCGCCTGATTGACCGGCTGTTGGCCTCGCTTCGGGCCGAGAATGGCGTTGGTCAGCTCCCGGTCCGTCAGTCCTTGTGATCTCTCCAGAACCTTGATGATCTTCTCCTTCAGCGTCATGCCGGCGGCCCTCCCGCAGCCAGGATCTTGGCGAGATTCAGATTTCGCGAGACCTCGGTGAAGCCGGGCTCGGCCCCGAAGAGAGGGGTGGGGTCCCACACGTAAGTCGGCTCGCGCGCGAAGCCATCCTCTATTTGCACGACGGCAAGGACGTAGGAAAGTCCAGAATCCGCGGTGTTGAAGGCGGTGAGCATCTCGTTGCGGGTGATGGTGATGGTCTCGGCGCCCTCGGCGCGGCCCTTGACCTCGATGAAGATCAGCTGGCCGGTCTTCGGATCACGGCTTTCGATGTCATAGCCGCGGTTCTCGGCCGAAACGTCGCGGGGCTCGCGACCAAGGGCGCGCTCGGCAGCCATGACGGCTTCCATCGCGATCCGCTCGATGGCGGCGCGGTTTTCCGCCATGCCGGTCGCCGGCGCGGCAAGTTCGCGGTGTTTCGCGAACCAGCCGATGGGCACGACCAGCGCGGCACCCTCGATCTCCGGCGGCAGGGGTGCGATCTGTTTTTCCTTGTCCAGTTCGGCCAAGCGTTTTTGCAGCCGGTCTTCGAGCATTTCCATGGTGCGCCAGGCGTTCTGCGAGTTGAGTCGCGGCTGCTTGCCGGCCTTTTCCTCTCGCTCGAGCTCGAGCGCACGGTGCTGCCAATAGAGGATTTCGCGGCGCAGGCGATCCTTGACGGCCGTTTCGATCTTGCGGATTTCCTCGAGGCGGCGCCTTTTGACCTCTTCCAGATGGCGCGGGACGAGTTCCCGGATCGCGTAAGATCGCACCCGCTCCTCGATATCACCCGCCAGCCATTCCTCCTCCAGGATCGCCTCGATGCGCCGCCTTTCTTCCTCGCTCGCCGGCCGGCAGTCGAGATGGGGCGCCGCACCGCCATCCGCCGCTCTGCCCTGGCGGTCGAGATAGACGAACTGAAGCCGCTGCGAAATGACGCGCGGGCGGCCGTCTCGCGTCACGCGCCCGTCGCGAATGCCGTGTTCCAGATAAACGAGCAGGCGCGGCTCGTCGCCCTGATCGTTTTCATCGATCAGCACCGTGCCTTGGGCCAGCAGGTTCCGGTAACGTTCGAGCGTCAAATCGATGGTGGCGTCCAGCAGCGGATGTCCCGGCGCCACCAGCACGGCCTGACGCTTGCCGGGGATGTCGGCCTTGTCGAAGCAGATGCGTTCATAGCGGGGCAGCACCGGATCGCCGCGGCCGATCAGGCGGTCCCGTTCGCGCAGGATGGCCGGAACACGCTTGACCTCATAGCGGCCCTTTTCCCGCCGGCGCATGACGCCCCCGGCGCGCGCAAAGGCCTCCTCGAAGAACGAGCGGATGTAACGTGGCTGGAGCCGCTGCGCCTCGGCGCGATCCATCTCTTCCTTGAGCGTCGTGATCGTCGATGGATCAAGCCCTTCCGTCGTGAGTTTGCTGCGCGCAACGATTTCCTCGATGCGCTTGCGGTCCACCGCGCCGTCGATGGCGGTGAACAGGCGCTCGCGCACGTCAGGGCGCTCGCCATAGCGGATCGCCTCCATGAACATGTCGCGCAGGGCGCGCGCCTCGAACAGCTCGCCAAGCACGTCATAGACCTTGCCGCCCAGCGTCTTGCGTGCCGCCTCGAGCTTTTCGAGCAGGCGCGCGTAGACCTGGCCTTCGCGCGTTTCCCCGGCGATGAGATTCCAGAGGTGGCAGACCTCCGTCTGGCCGATGCGGTGGATGCGGCCGAAGCGCTGCTCAAGACGATTCGGGTTCCAAGGCAGGTCGTAATTGACCATGAGATGTGCGCCCCGTTGCAGGTTCACACCCTCGCCGGCAGCGTCGTTTGCGATCAGGAAGCGGACCTTGGGGTCGTCATTGAAGGCCGCGATGGCGGCACGGCGCCGGTCACGAGGAATGCCGCCGTGAATGACCACGACGTTCTCTTCTTCGCCGGTGCGCCCACGAATGCAGTTCGCGAGATATTCGAGTGTGTCGCGGAACTCCGTGAAGATCACGATCTTCCGGCGCACGTCGTTCGCCGGGTCATAGACGATGGGATCGTCCAGAATCCGGTCGAGCTCGCGCCATTTGGTGTCCTCACCGGAGCGGCGAACCTGACGCGCCAAAGCTTCCAATTTCTTGAGAGAGGCAATCTCTGCTTCAAGCTCTTCAATGGTGCGCGCAGCCGTTGCCAGATCGACCACCTGGGCCTCGAGCTCCTCGAGCTCGTCATCAGGCGCTTCTTCGAGGTCCTCTTCGTCCCAGGACGGTATATCCGTCCGGGTTGCCAAGGCGCTCGCGGCCTGTCCACGCTTCAAGAGCCGCTCCTCCTCGAGGCGAGCTTCGAGGCGTGCAAGACGTCGTTTCAGCGATTCGTGGATCGCGGCCGGCGACGACGCGAGCCGGCGCTGGAGTATCTGCAACGCAAAGCCGACACTGTTGCGCCGGCGCTCGCCGTTATCTTCGATCTGGTCGGCGCGGTTCATCTCCTCGCGCACATAGCGCGTCACCGCTTCATAGAGCGCGGCTTCCCGGTCCGAGAGGTGATAGGAAACGGTGTAGGCCCTGCGCTCGGGAAAGAGTGGCGTGCCGTCGAAGCGCTTCAGTTCCTCCTTGGTCAGGCGGCGGATCATGTCGGAGACATCGACGCTGCGCGTGCCTTCGCGCGGTCGGCCCTCGAATCGATCCGAGTCCAGTAGCCCCATGAAGAGCTGGAAATCCTCTTCCTTGCCGTTGTGCGGCGTGGCCGTCATCAGCAGGAAGTGGCGGGCAAGAGAGCCGAGGAGCCGGCCGAGCTGGTAGCGCTTGGTATATTTGACCTCACCACCGAAGAAGCTCGCGGACATGCGGTGAGCCTCGTCACAAATGACCAGGTCCCAGCCGGGTGCGGCCTTCAGTCGGTCTTGGAGATCCTCGGCCCGCGCGAGCATGTCGAGGCGCGCGATGACGCGGTGTTTTTCGGCGAAGAAATTGCCAGAGGCGGATGCCTCCACCTGATCGCGGGTCAGAATGTCGAAGTCGATGGAGAACTTGTCTCGAAGTTCGTCCTGCCATTGCTCGACCAGGCTGCCGGGAGCGACGATCAGGCAGCGCTCGAGGTCGCCTCGGATCATCAACTCCTTGATGAACAAGCCGGCCATGATCGTCTTGCCGGCGCCGGGATCGTCGGCGAGGAGGAAACGCAGCGGCTGGCGGGGCAGCATCTCCTCGTAAACGGCCGTCAACTGGTGCGGCAACGGCTCGATCTGCGAGGAGCGAATCGCCAGAAAAGGATCGAAGAGGTGGGCTAGGCGGATGCGCAGCGCTTCCGAGGCGAGGCGAAACAAATGACCATCACCATCGAAGGCGAAGCGGCGTGAGGGCGATGCCAGCTCAAGGTCGGCTTCCGAATCCCTGAACAGCACGGTCTGCGCGACGGTGCCGTCGAGTTTGTAGGTCACCTCGAGCGCATCGGCTCCATAGGACCGGACCGCAACAATCTCGACGAAGCGCTCGCCCGCAATTCCAGACACTCTGGCGCCGGGTACGACCTCCTCCAGACGGACCATGCTTTTTCGTTTCCCCCTCGCACCTCACAGCCGGCAGATCAGTTTCGGCACCATCGCAGTCTTTCAGGTCGATGGAGCCATTTCAACGATAACGACATGCTTCGGCCCGCCTGCCAAGAGAGATTATTGCGCAGGTTCCCTCCCCTCGAGAATATCGCATATCCTTTCCAAGCGAGACGCCCTTGTACCTTCTCTTGGCAAACTGCAACCTTCACGGAGTCCCGTCAACAAGGAGGTGTGCGTGAAATCATCAAGCGACACCGCCGGGAAAAACAATGATGTGGCATGGGAGAGTCCGGTTGCAACATTCTGGTGAGCAGGGGATTGAGGGCGCCAGTATCGCCAGGGCGCAATTGCTGCCACCTCTAGGAGCGAAAACATTCGCTCGCTCTTTTGTTGCGCCCTCTTCTGGTCCACCCGCATCCGAACGATAGGCCGCACGGCCGCAGGCCGGCTTCTTCGTTTTGCGGTGGCTACCGCCGGCAGCGATGGCGTCCACCGGAGACCGCGTTGCGCGGTAGATCGGCGATGACGACCTGTCAGACCGCTCGCGGGCGCTTGCAGGATAGAAGAGGGACGGAGATCGCAATGGACGAAGCCCATGCCAAGGACGACCGTGCGCATCTGGTCCACAGCCGGCCGCTCGACTGGGACCGGGTGGCGGCGAGCGAAAATGGCCGTGCCGCCATCGACCATCTATTGGCGCGGCTGGAAGCGAACGAGCAGCGCACCCGTGCGCGTCGTCCCGGCGACCGGGAGCGGCTGCGCGCGACGCTGGAAGCGATGGTGATGGACCTCTTTGTCGCGGCGCGGACGGCGCCGGGGACGTATCTCGCCTACTCGCGGCGCAGCAACGCCTATTCACGCCGCTCCCGCTATCGCAATCCGCGGATCACCCACCGGACCGTCGTCACGGTCGCCGACTTCCTGATCGAGGCCGGGCTCGCGACAGGAAGGCGCGGCTCCTACACCCGCGTCGATTACGGCTTCGGGGTCGCAGGGCGCGGTTACTGCTCGCGCCTGATCGCCACCCCCGCGCTCGTCGCGCTGCTGGAAGACCGCTTCGGGCTGCGGCTCGCCGATGTCGGCCACCGGCCGGACCGCGAGGTCATCGTGCTGAAGGGACCCGCTCCCCGTCACGGGGCGCCAAAACCGCTCATCGACTATCGGGACAGCCCCGAGACGGAAGCGATGCGCGACCAGCTCCGCCGCATCAACGCCCGGCTCGCTGCCAGCAATATCCGGCTCACGCAAGAGGGGCTGCGGCTGGCCCGGGAACGCGGCCTCATGGTCGATCTCGGCGCCAAGACGCTGCATCGCGTCTTCAACAACGGCCGCTTCGATCAGGGCGGGCGCTTCTATGGCGGCTTGTGGATCACGCTGCCGAAGGCGGCCCGACGCCATTTGCTCATCGATGGCCGGCCGACCGTGGAGCTCGACTTCAAGGCGCTGCATCCGCGCCTGTGTTACGCCATGGCCGGCATGCCGCTCGAGCGCGATTGCGATCCGTATGCCATCGACGGCCTGCCGCGCGCGCTCGTCAAGAAGGCGTTTAATCAGTTGCTCAACGCGGCGCCGGGCATGCGTCTGCGGGCCAGCGCAGAGGCGAAGGCGCTGTTGCCCAAGGGCGTCGCTTATCGACAGGTTCTCGAGCGGATCGAGCGCCAGCATCGCCCCATCGCCGACTGGTTCCGTGCGCGGCGCGGGCTCGCGCTGCAGCGGATCGATGCGATGATCGCCGAGCGGATCATGGACTATCTGCTCCAGGTCCACGGCATCGTCGTGCTGCCGATCCACGACAGCTTCATCGTCGAGGCGGAGCACGAGTTCCTGCTGGGGCAGACGATGATGATGGCCTACCGCGGCGTCGTGAACCGTCTGACGGGCGCGCCTTCGTGGCCCGCCATCGCCGGCTGGAGCGATGACGAGGCGCGGCTCTCCGTCGAGCGGAGCCTCGGTCTGTGAGGCGGCAGCATCGATGATGCCGGGTCGGCGAGGGCAGGTTCGGTCTTCCTGGCCCTGAAGCCTCCGCTCTTGGCCCTCCCCTCGGGAGGGAGGGGATAATGGAAGAGGTCATCATCGATCATTGCGGCCCTCCGGCCTCCTCTGCAAGTCGAGGCTGGAGGGCCACTCCCGGGCATTACTGATAACGGTAAGCCCCACCTCCCATCGGGACGCGCCGGCGCAGCACGCCCGTCATCTGCCCCGGCCAACCCCTCCCACGGACATGTTCGGACCCCTCGGACCGCACCTTGCGCAGGTGCGCGACCGGAAGCCGTGCGTGTCCGCCCCCTCAAGCGTGCAACGAAAAGAAGGAGACTGCTCATGTTCGAAGAAGAATACGTCACGCCTCTTTACAGTGCCGGTCCCAACGCGATCCGGTTCACCATTTCCGAAAACAAGGCCTGGTTTCTGATCGAGGACATCTGCCGCGTTCTCAGGCTGGACCAAGACCGAATTCTCGAACGGATCGATGTGGACGAATGCATCCGGACCGCGCCCGAAGGCGAAGGGACCGGTACATCCAACTGCTTCATCTCCGAGTCGGGGCTCTGGAAGGCCTATCTCGAGTCCGGGACGGAAGAGGCGCGTTGCTTCCAGCGCTGGCTGTTTCGCGAGCATCCGCCGGCGCTGATGAGGCGACAGCTCGGACTGTCCTGAGGCGCGGTTGTCGTCGGTCGCGGTTCAGCGCCGTTCTGCCGGCCAATCTCCGAGAGCGTTCTCGTCCCGGCAGGGGCGCGGCTTCGGCCGCGTCCCCCGCCCTTCATCCATTTGCATCACCCGAACAGGGAACGAAGAAAGGAGGAAACATTGCCCGACATCATGACGATGCACTTCGTCTGGCTCTGGTATCTCTACAGCATGGTCGTCCTCTCGCTCGTCATCCTGAGACCCGCTCGCCGCAGCACCGAGGATGAGAGCCGAGAGCCTCGCGCGCAGAATCCCGCATCCGCGCCCGTCCGTGGTCGGGCCGAGGATGCCGGTGATGAGCTGCGGCGGTGAGAAGAGGGCCCGCCATGACCTTGCGCGAAGCGATCAACGCCAAGTGCCGGGAATGCGTCTACGATCCGTATCAGCCCGGTGGCTGGCGCGAGCAGGTCGAGGCCTGCGGCTGTTCGAACTGCCCGCTCTATCCGGTCCGGCCGCGCCCGCGGCGCCGGCACGAAGGCCGAGGGGCAGGCGAGGAGACGGCTTCCTTCGTCGATGCCTGAGAGCGCCGAGCGGGCCGCCTGATGACCGGCCCTGAAGCTCGCCGTATTCCGCGTCAAAAAAGCCACCGGTTCGGTGGTTTTTTCATGGCGGAATTCGCAATCCGCAGCGCGGTAGGGGGGATGGACCGCTCCCCTGCCATCGGCGATTTTTGCGCCAAAAAGCCACCGATTTGCGGGACCGCATGTCTCTCGTTTCGGGACTGGCCACAAGCGGGGGTGTGCGGTCCCGCCCCACTTTGTTCCAGCGTCATTGGAAGCCGGCCTGTGCCGGCACCGGCGCTCCGGCGGTGGAGCGGCTGTCGTCGCGTGCGCCATCCGACGAGGCCGTTCGTTCCTCCGCGGCGCCGGCAAACACCGCATCGAGCCAGGCCGCGATCCGCACGCCCGCCTGCGCAAGCCGCTCGCGGATGACCGGCTTGTGGCGCAACACGTAGCGCCAGCCGAGATTGGCCCGCTCGGGATAGAGGGTCGAGCGGATGCGCGCACTCTCGGCGATCCAAACCAGCGGGTCGGAAACCGCCCAGCGCGCGGCCTGCTGCGGGGTGATCCGGGCACCGAGCCAGTCCGTCCACTCGCGGAACGACCGCTGCTCCCGGTCAATGATGCCGCTGTCCCAGACGCGATGAAGATTGGTGGGCCGACCGAAGAAACGGACCTTGACCTCATTGCCGCCGCGGTCCCGGCCATTGCCGACATGCAGCGGCTGGTGCAGGTCGGCGATGATGTGAATGGCGAAGCGCAGCGCCAGTTGCCGGTCGGCCAGCGATGCGTTCGGGGCGCGCAGGGTCTCGGCGAAGCTGCGCAGCGCCGTCACCGCATCGCCCTGCGCCGGCGCACCGACTTGGGCGTAACTCTTGCCGTCCGGGACCGTGACATAGTGATAAGCGCCCGCCTGCTCGCGCCAGAAGGGATCATTAGAGGCGCGCATCTCGTCCGCCCAGGTCGCGGCCTCGGCCAGCATCTCGGGGCCCAGAATCTCCCGCACCGCCGCGCGCGCCGGCTCCGACAGGAACCGTTCGGCAATCGCACCGGTCACGCGATGGCCGGTCCGGCCCCAGGCCCGGGCATCCGGCACCCACGACAGAATGAGCAGCGCGACGAGCACCACCCGCATCCCGACGCTCCTCTTTCCGACCCGGGGCGCAATCTACAGAGCAACGGATGTGAATTGAAAGGTCGGGACCGAAAGCGGTCGCCTCCCGCTCGCGGGAGCGCCGATGGGGCCGGTCCCCGGCGTTCGGCCTGTTTTTGCCGCAGATTTCCGAAGCGGCAATCGAGCGTGGGGATGCGCGATTTTCCCCCCGTGCCCCCCAGTCTGCCGGTCCCGCCCGAGGGCGAACGACGAGAAAGAGGCGGGCCCGGATCGAGACCCGAGCCCCGCCCCGGTTCAGGTCGGACCGTCGATGCGCTTTCAGGCGCTGGGGGTCCTGCGGTTCGGTGTTGTTCTGTCCGGCTCCTTTGCCGCCCGCCTCACGTCATGGCACCCGAGCCGCATTTCGACGATGCGCGCGCCATCAACCTTGTCCCGACAGAACCACACGTCGAACCAAGAGCGTCCGGGAACAGGAGGGGATTTATCGGCTCTTCTCATACTTCGTATGGCCGATGATCGCCGTCACCTGTTCTCCATCACCGAACAACGGGAAGGCGACCACAGAATACTGGCGAACATCACTTAGCTTTTTCGGCGCCGGAAGATCCAACGCAATATAGGGTTGCTTCTCGCGCACCAGCCACAGAACACGCTCGTTAGGCGGATAGGGCAGCGGAAATTGCATCAGATCTGCGCTCTTCAGGCGCCAGCCTTGCCCGAGCCGGTGATCCTCGCCCGCCAGCCGGATTCGGAACTCCCGTCCGCCTTCGATGACATCGACGACGATCACACCGGAAAGGAATCGCCCCATCAGCAGGGGGTCGAAATCCTTGAACGAGGGAAAAGAGCATCTCTCGCGAGCAGCGAACCACCAGTGGGCAAGGCGTCTTCCGCCTTCCCAGGGAATGTCTGAGGCATCCGCAAGCGGGCTGAAGGAGCCGATATTCGGGCGAACCATGACGCATGCATCCATGATATATCTCCCGTTCGAATCGGCGGCTATTCTTCTGTTACAATCTTAACAATTTGTATTTGGTGAGAAGAGCCCCCTCATACTTCAAGTCGTGCCCTAGAATCGACTTGGTCGGGAACTTCCATCGCCAGAAGCTCGCTCGTTTTTGCCGCAGATTTCCGAAGCGGCAATCGAGTATGGGCAACCGCCCATTCCCCCCCATGCCCCCGGGTGGCTCTCAGGGTCATCTCAAATCACGTCTTCCAGGCCGTCAATTTGCTGGCTTTTCCGGCCGAGAATTCACGATGGAGCAGGGCGGAAGGGGAAGGTGCCGGACCGCCTGTCTCGGCGATTCTCGGTGAGATATGACGCCTTCCCGATGCACAGGGGCCGACAAGAGCGCCCGCCGGCCGCTTCAGCGCCCACCGAAGACGGGACCGAAAAGGCCACCGAAGACGCGCCTTGAGCGGCCCCGAAAGAGGCGTGTCAGAAACCCTGTCCGAAATCGGCGCTTCCGAGCCCAGGAATTCTGCGGGTTTGGGAGGCCTGTTTTTGCGTAGCTCTTAACAGTTGATTTCGATAACACCCTGCGCTATGGCCCCCCGGCATCGGGAAACGACGCAGGAGAGCCCATCCATGGAACCCAAGCGCGCCGCCCTGTACTTGCGCGTCTCCACCGACCGCCAGACCACCGACAACCAGCGCATCGAGCTTGCCGCGATTGCCGAGCGCCGGGGCTGGGAAGTGGTCGGGACTTACGAGGACAACGGCATCAGCGGGGCGAAGGGACGCGACGAACGCCCGGCCTTGGACCGGATGCTGAAAGACGCCCAGCGCCGCCGCTTCGACGTGGTGATGGTGAAGGCGATGGACCGGCTCGGGCGCTCGCTCATCGACCTGCTGGCGACCATGGAGCATCTGAAGGCGGCGGGCGTCGATCTCTATATCGACCGCCAGAACATCGACACCACGATGCCGATGGGCAAGCTGCTGTTTCAGGTGACGGGGGCGTTTGCCGAGTTCGAGCGCGAGATGATCCGAAGCCGCATCCATGCCGGCCTTGAGCGGGCGCGCCGGCACGGCACCAAGAGCGGGCGGCCCATCGGCCGGCCGAAGATGCCGGACGCGCGCCGGCGGGCGATCATCGAGGCGAGAGAGCGCGGCCTGTCGATCCGCGCCATCGCCAAGGAACTGGGCGCCTCCACCGCCACTGTGCAGAAGGTCTTAAGAGAGGCGAAGGAGGCCGACAAGGCGGCCTGAACGCCAAGGCTGCCGGCCCGAGCCGGCGCACCGTCCGCCGCTCTCGCCAGCGCAAGACATCCTCGTCGGAGCTGACATTCTCGTTCTTGTTCGCTCTTGCGAGAGCCTGCCTTTTTGTGCTTTCTCTGGCGTGGAAAGCCGCTCGCCGAATGGTCGAGCGTGCGCCACACTCAGGAGGCGTGGTACACGCTTGAACCGGAGCGTCCGGAAAAGTCGTGTAGTATCAGACGGATAGGGAGGTGAGAATTTTCTCCCTCCATCGGCACCATTGCCCCGCAAGTCGTTGAACCGTCTGATCAAACACGCTTTTCCGATGCGACTGGTACACAAGTCTGGTACACATCGCGACGAGAAGAGCGTGAAACGCACCCGTTATCTCGTTCGGATCGGCAACTTTTGGTATGTGCGGATCAGATGGCCGAAGGCACTGGCCCATCTGCTGTAAGGTGACAGATAGAATGATCTCAAAGGGGATGCGGATGAGACGCATGCGGCAGGTGGCGGCGGGCATCCAACAAGACAACGAAAAGCCGTCAGCGGCCTATACGCCTAGAGAACATTGGCCTCGGCGCGGACCTTCTCGAGCAGATGGTCGCGGAACAGGGCGACCCGCTTGGACCCCTTGAGCTCGCGCGGATAGACGAAATAGAGCTCGAACGCCGGGCCCTCGAGGTCCGGCAGCACGCGCACGAGACCGGTTTCCTGGGCGACCAGATAGTCCGGCACCGCCGCAATGCCGATTCCGGCCTTGATCGCCTGAAGCACGGCAAAGGTGTTGTTGATCTGCAGAACGGGCCGTCGCGGTTTGCCGTGAGCGCCGACCTTGAGTGTCCAATTGATGTCCTTGATGGGCTCGGGCGGTGTCGGCCCATAGATGATGATGTCATGGCGATCGAGGTCTTCGGGGCGTTTGGGGATCCCCTTGCGTTCGAGATATTCGGGCGCCGCATAGATGTGGTGATGGACCTTGACCAACGGCCGCTGAATGAGATCGGCCTGATGCGGCGCATGGAAGCGGATCGCGACATCCGCCTCGCGACGCGCGAGATCGAGATCCTCGTCGGACAGATTGAGCTCGAGCCGAATGTCCGGATAACGCCGCACGAAATCCTTCAGATGCGGCGTCAGCCACACCGAGCCGAAGCTGACCATGGTGGTCACCACCAACCGCCCCTTCGGCAGATCCTTCATCTCGAGCAGGGCGGCTTCCGCCTCCTCGATCTCGCGCGCGGCATCACGCGTCGCCTCGAAGAGGATCTCGCCCTCATGGGTGAGCACGAGGCCGCGGGCATGGCGGGTAAAAAGCGCGGTATTAAGAGAGTCTTCGAGCGCGCGGATCTGTCGGCTGACCGCCGATTGCGACAGTCCCAGCTTGCGCGCGGCCAGCGTGAAGCTGCCGGCCTCGGCCACCGTATGAAAAACCCGCAGTCTATCCCAGTCGAGCGCCATGCCGCTGCTTTCGCCCGCCGCTGCTATTGCGGAACCGCGTCCGGATAGATCGGCCGGATATCCACCGGTATCGATTCCATGCGCCGGCGTGCGGCCGTAAAATCCGCGTCCACATGGCCGTAGCGTTCGAGGAAGGCTTGGGCGGCCGCATAGTCACCGTCGCCCTGGATGACGACGATGTCATGGACGAGATCGCGGATCGCCTGTGCGAGCGCTGCGAAATCGAGGGTATAGAGCCCTGTGTGCGGGTCCACGGTGAACGCGCCCTTCTCGCGGAAATAGCTGTATTGGAAGGCGGCGCCGCGGCCGTGCGCCTCCTCGATCCCGAACCGCATCGCCCGGAACAGCCCCACGAAATAGGTGGCGAGAAAGCGGTTGCGCTCGGCCTCGTCGAGAATGCCTTCCTTCATCATGAACAGCACATTCCAGGCGCCCATGACGTCGGCCTTGCCTTCTTCGATGGGTGAATAGAGCTCCTTGAGCGCGATATTGACGGTGGTCTCTTTCCCGTCCTTGGTGATCGTGCCGGGCCCCAAGCTGTGGGACAGCTCGTGGAAGAGCGTCTCCAGCCCCATATAGTCGCGCTTGAGAAGCGCGGCTTGCTCAGGCACCAGCACGACGGCGGCCATCGGGGCCAGGATTTTTTCGAACTTGGCGTTCATGACATTGCGCAGCAGCACCTTCTTGGCGCCCTTGGCCTCGCGCACGCGTTCGTCGTTCGGCAGGTTGAAGGCAATGGTCTGGACGCCGGGTACATTGTCGCCCCCGCCGCGCAGCTGATCGGCCACCGCAATCGGCGATGCGAAGCCGCGCCGAAAGTTCTTGTAGGAGTCCGGGACCGGCAGATGCGCCTCCATGTCCTTCAAGTGGGATTTGAAGACGGCCAGTTCCCGGCTCGCTTGGGGATCCTTGATGGTGACGAAGGCCTCAAAGGCCGCCTTGTAGCCGAACAGCCGGTCGGTATAGACCTCATACGGTCCGATCACCACTTCGATCGGTCCATCGAGATCCATCCACGCCATGTCGGATTCGAAATAATCGTTGGTTCGGAAGGCCTTGGCGCGCAGGGTGAGATACCGTTTGAGCGATTCGTTGGTGGTGAGCGCCGCGGCCTCCTCCAGCAACCGTGCCGCCGGCTCCAGCCATTGCTTGTAATATGCGGAATAGGGGATCGCGACCAGCCGGTCCCCCCGCCGGCGGATGACGGTATAGGGGGAGAGAAAGGCTTCGCGGTCTTCCGGATGCGCCGCGATCCAGTTCTCGAACTCTTCCTTCGTCATGTCGGCCGGATAGAAGGCCGCGCCCGGCGGCAGCGGCGCGTCGCCATAGAAGGGGGTGAAGCCCTCGAGGCTGTTCCAGACCCCGAAGTGAAGGTCGAACATCTGCAGCAACAGGTCTTTTTGCGGCAAATCGCTTGCGGCGATTTCCGCCCGCAGCGCGGGATTCTTCTCCGAGATCTGCCGCAGATAGATCTCGTCCATGAATGTTGCCGCCGCGATCAGCTTGTTGAGGGCGGCGCGTTCGGATGCGGGCAAAAAGGAAACGTCCACGGCCATCTTCACCGGCGCGATTTTGGCGAGCGCGCGCTCCAGTTCTTCGGCCGAGGCCGCCGCCACCGGCCTGTCGCTCTTGGCGGTGGTCCGCTCGTGATCGGCCCGCCAGCTCACGCCCAGATACCAGGCCGCCACACCCAGCCCCGCGACGACCAGCATGATCAACCAGATCTGCCGTATCCGCATCCTCCCGTCCTTTCTCTCGCCCTGATCTTCGGCCCCGCGGCACCGGCCGCAGATCCGTCACTGCAAGCCGCCGATGGCCTCCGCAATCCGCCGGCAGGCGTCCTCCAGCAGCTCGGTGGCCGTGGCATAGGAGATTCGCATATACCCACGCGCGCCGAAGGCCGTGCCGGGCACGACGGCCACTTCCGCCTCCTCCAACAGCCAGCGGGCGAGCATGAGATCATCGGCAAGCGTCTCGCCGGCCGGCGTCTTGCGACCGATCAGCGCGGACACCTGCGGGAAGACGTAGAAGGCGCCTTCCGGCCGCCGGCAAGTGATGCCGGGGATCGCCGTCAACCGCTCCACCACCAGATTGCGGCGCGCCGAGAAGGTCCGGCGCCAGTCCGCCAGGAACGCCTGCGGGCCCGTGAGCGCGGCCACCGCCGCCGCCTGCGCGATCGAGCAGGGGTTCGACGTCGATTGTCCCTGGAGCTTGGCCATGGCCCGCACGAGCGTCTTCGGCCCGCCTGCATAGCCGATGCGCCAGCCCGTCATGGCATAGGCCTTGGAGACGCCGTTGACGGTGAGCACCCTGTCGAAGAGATCCGGATTGGCGGCCGCGAAGCTCACGAAGGCGAAATCGTCATAGACGAGATGTTCGTAGATCTCATCAGAGAGCACATACACATGCGGGTGGCGGGCCAGCACCGCACCCAACGCACGCATCTCCTCGGCCGTATAGGCAGCGCCTGTCGGATTCGAGGGGGAATTGAAGATGAGCCACTTCGTCTTCGGCGTGATCGCAGCCTCCAATGCCTCGGGCGTGAGCTTGAAGTCGTCTTCGATGGTGGTCGCGACGATCTTGGGCACGCCGCCGGCGAACGCCACGATCTCGGGGTAGCTCACCCAATAGGGCGCCGGAATGATCACCTCCTCGCCGGGATCGACACTGGCGGCGAGCGCATTGAAAATCACCTGCTTGCCGCCGGTCGAGACGATCACCTCATCCGGGCCGTATGCGAGGCCGTTCTCGTTGCGGAATTTGGTGATCACCGCATCCTTGAGCGCCGGCGTGCCGTCCACCTTGGTATATTTGGTCTCGCCGCGACGGATGGCGGCGATCGCCGCGTCCTTGATATGGTCGGGGGTATCGAAGTCCGGCTCGCCGGCACCGAGACCGATCACGTTCCGCCCGGCGGCCCGCAACTCGGCCGCCCGCGCCGTGACGGCAAGGGTTGCTGACGGTCGAAGGCGTTGGACGGCCTGGCTCAGCAGCTCCATTGCGCGCAATCCTTCCCTTGTCTGACATGCCCGGGCGGCCACACGCTAACCTCTCGCTTCGGGGCTGACAAGCACCCGCCCGCCGCCGCAAGACTCCAAGCGGAAGCGCAACCTGCGGATCAAAAGGAAGGCTGGCGACCCCGGCAGGATTCGAACCTGCGACCCCCGGATTAGGAATCCGGTGCTCTATCCGGCTGAGCTACGGGGCCGGTGATGCCGTCGCGGCGACCGCATGCATCTTTGCCATTGCCAAGCCGATGGCGGCTTGTCAAACGAAGCGGGTACGATCGGCTCTTGGTAACGAGCCGACCGACCAGGCATGATGCAACGGGAACGGCCATGGCCCACTCCTGCGTCTTGGTGATCACGGGCCTTCAGCGCGAGGTTGCGATCATAAGGCGTGCGCTGCGCACGGCCGGCAGCCGCGACGGCAAGACGCGCGTCGGCGTCGTCTGCCGCGGCCCCGGCGCGCGGGCCGCAGGTGAGGCGCTGCGGGCCGGCATGAAGGCCGCTCGGCAAGAGGGGCGCGACATCCGGTTGTGCCTGTCGGTTGGATTTGCGGCCGCCCTCGTTCCGGCGCTGGAGCCCGGTGAGATCGTGATGCCAAACGAGGTCGTCGCCGCGCCCCGGCGCTGGTCCTGCGCGCGGCTGGCCGAACCGACGGCCGGTCCGCCGCTTGTTCCCGTCGCCCGCCTGGCGGAGGCCGCCGAACCGCTCACGGACCCGCGTGGGAAGGCGTGGTTGCACCTGACATCCGGCGCGGTGGCCGCCGACATGGAATCGGCCGCGCTCGCCCGGGCCTGCGCCGAAGAAGGAATAGCCTTCGCCGTCTTGCGCGTGATTTCGGACGGCGCCTCCCACCGTCTGCCGGCTTGCGTCACAGATGCAGTCGATGCCGAGGGACGGCTCCACATGGGCCGGCTTCTCGGCGGCCTTGCCTTGCGACCGCATGTGTGGCGCGATTTCGCCCGGCTGGCGTGCGCCGGCCGGCGGGCGGAACGTGGGCTAGGCCGCCTTGGAGCGACGCTTCCTCAGATAGCGCTGCCATTCCTCGTCTGAGACTTCGGCGCGCACGATCTCCTCGAAATGCTCTTCGGCCGGACGCGCACCGGCGAGCGGGATGTCGGGGGCCATGGGGCCATCCGTCTTCGGTCCGCGCAACGCCACGAACAACGCTTTCAGGGGATGCGCCATGGCGTCGGCGGCCGCCGTTGGCTCGTAGCCGCAATGCGCCATACAATTCGCGCATTTGGCGTAATTGCCGGTGCCGTAGGCATCCCAGTCCGTCGTCTCCATCAGCTCTTGGAAGCTTTTCGCATAACCTTCGGCCAGAAGGTAACAGGGTTTCTGCCAGCCGAAGACATTGCGCGTCGGCATCCCCCAGGGGGTGCAGCGGTAGGTCTGGTTGCCGGCGAGAAAGTCGAGGTAGAGTGCCGAGTGGTTGATCGGCCATTTCTTTCCGCGGCCCAGGCGGAAGATGGCGCGGAAGAGCTCGCGCGTCCGGCGGCGGGAGAGAAAATGCTCCTGATCGGGCGCGCGTTCGTAGGCGAAGCCCGGCGAGATGGTGACGCCGACGCCGAGTTCCTTGCAAAAGTCGAGGAAGGCCGCCACGCGCTCGGGCTTCGCGCCTTCGAAGATGGTGGCGTTGACATTGACCTGGAAGCCCGCTTTGCGCGCCTTGCGGATCGCGCTCACCGCCCGCTCGAACACGCCTTCCAGGCAGACCGAACGGTCGTGCTCTTCCTTCAGCCCGTCCAGATGCACCGAGAAGAAAAGATAGCGGGACGGCGTGAACAGATGCAGCTTTTTTTCCAGCAACAGGGCGTTGGTGCACACGGACACGAATTTCTTGCGCGCGACGATGCCGGCGACGATCTCGCCGATCTCCTTGTGCAGGAGCGGCTCACCGCCCGGGATGGCGACCACCGGCGCGCCGCATTCGTCCACCGCATCCAGGCATTCCTTCACGGAGAGCCGGCGATTGAGGATTTCGTCCGGATAGTCGATCTTGCCGCACCCCGAACAGGCCAGGTTGCAACGGAACAGCGGCTCCAGCATCAGCACGAGCGGATAGCGCTTGCGGCCCTTCAAGCGCTGCTTGAGGACATAGGCCGCAACCTTCATCTGCTGGAACAATGGCACGCCCATGGATCCGCCTTTCTTGCGCGTTTGCCGAACAACCGTCGTCTTTGTTGCGTCCGTTCTTGCGCCCGCCATGCCGCCGCCCGGCGACCCCCGGCCGCAAGATGGACGCACACATGCCTCTGCCCACCCTTCGGGCAAGGCACCTGTTGTCTTCTCCTCTGCTTAAAGCACCCTTGCGCCAAAATCGAGCGATTTTGGGGCAGGATGCGCTGTCAGCACAAGATCCCTATCCTCTGCCGTTGACGTGACGACACGAGTGATGGGTGAGAGCCTTTGCCTTCTTCCTCCACAGCTGCGTAGGAGGGGGTCAAAGCCGCATCGCTATGCGGGTGGCGGTTCGTCTTCGGTGTCGGGAGCAGCAGGCGGGTCAGCGGGCTGGTCGGCCGCGGAGTGTAGGGCGGCGGGGGAACGATCGTCCGGAGACGGCACATCCAGGCCGGCGCTGGCGGCCGAGAGCGGCGTGTTGGGCATCTCGGGCAGCGCGTCCGAAAGATCCGGCAGTTCGGCGAGCAGGATGGGACGCAGCAGCTGCTCTTCCATCACGCCGATGGTGGATGCGAGAATCCGGCGGATGTCGGCGGGCAGCGCACGGAAGCGTTCGACGAGCCGGCGAACCGCCTCTTCCTCGTCGCCCTCATACCAGCGCGTCGGCGGCGCGGGCTCAAGACCGGTGAAGAATTCCGCAAGCGGCGCCTGCAATCTGACCGCCGCACAATAGAGCTCGCGGGCCAGAAGCGGCCGGCGCCCCTGCTCGACCGCCAGCAGCTCGCCTTCCGTCAGCCCCAGACTCCGCGCGCAGGAAACCTGCCGCAGGTTGCGCGCGATCCGCACCCCGGCCAGACGCCGCCCGATCACCCGATCGATCGGCAGCCGCTCCACCATAAAACGGGTTTGCTTGATGGTCACCATAACCGGCCCCCTTTGCTCGTGTTTCCCGTCCTCTTCCCCCA
>CAZJPA010000032.1:0-18796 GCA_964547755.1 uncultured Sphingomonadales bacterium | reverse complement strand
AATCGTCGCCCAAATCCAACAAGCCTCCGGCCTCGTCCTCGATGAAAAAGCGTGACTGCCCGGATGGGAATGCCCCGGTCAGGGCAATAACGTGCCGCTCTTGCCCTTTCCTTGCTTTTCCGAAAACAGGATGTAATGGGTGGACGAACCTCTTGCTTTTGGGAATCGGCCGCCCGCGGCGTCCGCTCTGCCTCCGTCCGATCAGCAGCAGGCGGCAGCCCAATCCATCAGGAAAGTCAGAGGAATGAGGGAGGCGAGCTCCCCGTTCAGACGGGGTGACGCAGCGGAAGCCTTGTCTTTTGTGCGGCGCAGCGTAAGCTGCCGCCATGACGCGCACGGAAACCATGGCCGAGGTTGGCATGCAGGAAGCGGTCCTGCCCGGCACCGATTCGCCGGGTGGCGATCACCGGTTGCCCTCTCGAACCGGTGGCACCGGCATCCACTATCCTTGGAGCGCACCACCGGAGCCGGGGGACGTCATCTGGCTCGATGGCGGGATCGGCTGGGTGCGGATGCACCTGCCCTGGGCTTTGGACCACATCAATCTCTATCTGCTGCCGGATGGCACGGCCGGGGCGGTTGATCGCTTCGCCCTGGTCGATACCGGGATCCGCTCGGCAGAAACCCGGCGACTGTGGCGCCAACTCGCCCGACGGTTGGGACGCGCGCATCCGGGCGAACTGTTCACCCGTATCCTGCTCACCCACCACCATCCCGACCATCTGGGCTTGGCCGGCTGGTTCGTGGAGCGCTTCGCGCTGCCTGTGCATGCGAGCCGCATCTGCTGGCTCTATGCGCACAGTCTCTGGCATCAGAAGGGGCGGACCGTGCCGGCGGAGGTGATCACCTTTTTTCGTCGTGCCGGATTTTCCGAGGACAAGCTGGAGAAAATCCGCACGGGCGGCTGGGGACGCTATCGTCAAGGTGTGGCGCGTCTGCCTTTGGGCGTCCGCCGGATCACACCGGATACACCGCTCGATCTCGGCGGCACGCATTGGTGGCCGATCGAAACAGCCGGCCATGCGCCGGGTCATATCAGCTTCTATTCTCCGGAACACCGCATTCTGGTCAGTGGCGATCAGCTGTTGCCGGAGATCAGCTCGAACGTCTCGGTTTACCCGGGCGAGCCGTTCGGCAATCCTCTCGAGGAATGGCTGGTCTCGCTGGCCCGGCTCAAGGCCCTGCCCGAAGACACGCTGGTCCTGCCGGCACACAATCGCCCGTTTCGCGGCATGCATCACCGCCTGGACCGGCTGATCACCAAGCACATCGAGCGGCTGGCGGCGGTCGCTGCTCTCTGCCATAAGAGGGGGTGCAGTACGCTTGCGGTCTTCCCCGCCCTCTATCGCCGGCGGGTACGCGGTATGGAAGTGATGATGGCAACCGGTGAAGCGATCGCCCATCTTCATTTCCTGGAGGCCGAAGGTGTCGTCACCAGACAGGAAGACGCGGATGGCATTGTGCGTTTCCAGGCCTGTCGGGCCTTCGATCCGCAACCGGTGCTGGCGCGCCTGGCCAAGGTGACGGAACAGGAAAGGAAAGCGGCGCCATGGGCGAACGCTCGCTGAAGGACAGAGTGCTTTTCATCACCGGCGGCAGCCGGGGTATCGGACTGGCCATCGCCAAACGTGCAGCACAAGACGGGGCGAAGATCGCCATCGCGGCCAAGACCGCCGACCCCCATCCGAAACTCCCCGGCACCATCTACACGGCGGCTGAGGAGATCGAACGCGCGGGTGGTCGGGCGCTGCCCCTTATCTGCGATATCCGCTTCGAAGATCAGGTCACGGCCGCCATCGCCAAGACGGTCGAGACCTTCGGACGCCTCGACATCCTCGTCAACAACGCAAGCGCCATCTCGCTCACCGGCACGCTTCAGACACCGATGAAGCGTTTCGACCTCATGCATCAGGTCAATGCCCGCGGCACCTTCATGACGACGAAGCTGGCGTTGCCTCATCTGCTCGAGGCCGACAATCCCCATGTTCTGATGCTCTCACCGCCGCTTTCTCTGAAACCGCACTGGTTCGCACCGCATGTCGCCTACACCATGGCGAAATACGGCATGAGCATGTGCGTGCTGGGCATGGCTGAAGAATTCCGCGGGCGCGTCGCCTTCAATGCGCTCTGGCCGAGAACAGCGATTGCGACCGCCGCCGTCGCCAATCTGCTGGGTGGTGAGGAGATGGTCCGGCGTTCGCGCAAGCCGGAGATTGTGGCCGATGCCGCCCATTGGATCTTGACGCGTCCCGCCGGAGAGGTGACCGGCAACTTCTTCATCGACGAAGACATCCTCCGGCAGGCGGGGGTGACCGATTTCACCGCCTATGCGGTCGAGCCGGGTCAGGATCTGGTGCCGGACCTGTTCGTGGACCGGGATCCCGATTGATTGCATCCGGCGACAGGAGGGAAGATGAATCGCCCCACCGACAGACAGAAACGGACAGCGGGGAAAGAGGGGATGACGACCGGCCTGGACAACAAAGTTCCACGACCGTGGCTTGCCCATTATCCGCCCGACGTGCGCTGGGACAAGCGCTATGAGGGCTGGCCGGTACCGCGGATTCTCGAACGATCGGCCATCCGCTGGCCGGACAAGGTGCATCTGGAGTTCTTCGGCCGCCTCTGGCGCTATCGCGAGACGTGGCGCATGGTCCGAGCATTCGCGGCCGGCTTGCAGGCTGCGGGATTGAAGAAAGGGGAACGGGTTGCGATCTTCCTGCCCAATTGCCCGCAATATGTGATCACCTATTACGGCGTACTGTTGGCTGGCGGAATCGTCGTCAACTCCTCGCCGCTTTACGCGGCCGAGGAACTTGTCCATCAGCTCGCCGATGCCAAGGTGCGCTTCCTGGTCACCATCAATCTCGACGAACTGATGGCGAAGGCCGAGGCGGCCGTCGCGGCCAATGTCGTCGAACGTGTGATCGTGACCCGCCTGGAAGAAGCCCTGCCCGCGGTCAAGGGCTGGCTGTTCCGGCTGTTCGGGGGCAAGCGGCGGGCAAGCCGGCCGCAAGACGATCGGTATGACGACTGGCACCGGTTCCTGATCGACCCGGACCACTGTCGGCCCGTCGCGATCGACCCGGATCAGGATGTCGCGGTTCTCCAGTATACCGGCGGCACCACCGGCCGGCCCAAAGGGGCGATGCTCACCCATGCCAATCTCACCATCAACGCCCAGCAGAACCGGGACTTCGCGCCCACGGCACAGCCCGGCTTCGAGGTGATGTTCGGAGCCTTGCCGTTGTTTCACGTCTACGCCATGACCATCGTGCTGAACACGGCCACGCTGCTGGGCGCGGAAATCGCCTTGCTGCCCAAGTTCGACCTGAAACCCGCCTTGGATCTGATCGAGCGGCGCAAGGTGACGATCCTGCCCGGTGTGCCGACGATGTTCGCCGCCATGCTGGAATCACCGCTTGCCCGCCGAACCGACCTGACGAGCGTGCGGCTGTGCCTGTCGGGCTGAGCGCCGATGCCGATGGAGCTCAAGCGCCGGTTCGAGGAATACATCCCTGATCTCACCATCAACGAGGGCTACGGCCTGACCGAGGCCGCACCCAGCGTCTCGTCCAATCCCACCACCGGCGGCGGCAAGCTCGGCTCGATCGGCGTGCCGCTGCCGGCCACCGAAATCGCGATCGCCGACCTCGACGACCCGCGTCGTTTGCTGCCCGTAGGCAAGACCGGCGAGATCCTCGTACGCGGCCCGCAGGTGATGAAGGGCTACTGGCACGCGCCCGAAGCCACCCAGGAGACCCTGGTGAACGGCTGGCTGCGCACCGGCGACGTCGGCTACATGGACGAGGATGGCTACAGCTTTATCGTGGACCGCGCCAAGGATCTGATCCTCGTCGGCGGGTTCAACGTCTATCCGCGCGTGATCGAAGAGGCACTCTACAAGCACCCGGCTATTGCGGAAGCGGCCGTCATCGGTGTGCCGGACGCCCGCCTGGGCGAGGTGCCCAAGGCCTTCGTGGTGCTGCGCGAGGGCTGCACCCTCACCGAGGAGGAGCTGAAAGCCTTTCTGAAAGAGCATGTTGGCAAACACGAAATGCCACGGATCATTGCTTTTCGCAATGAGCTGCCCAAGACGCCGGTGGGCAAAATCTGGCGCCGGGCTCTTGCCGAGGAAGAAGGGGGGAGCTAGAAGCCTCTTCCAGCAGCCGGCTCGGGAGAGCGAACATGGCCCAGAAACAAGACAACGAGATTCCGGCAACGCCGGCGGACGATATTGCGAAGCTGCGCTTCGAAGACGCCCTCGCCGAACTGGAACGGATCGTAAGCGAGCTTGAGCGCGGCGATATCGGGCTTGAGGAGTCCATCTCGCTTTATGAACGCGGCGCCGCCCTCAAACGCCATTGCGAGGCCAAGCTCAAAGAGGCGGAGCTGAGAATTCAGAAGATCATGCAGCTGGCCAATGGGGATGTCACCCTCACCGATTTCCCACCCCAGGGCCGGTCCTCCTCTCCCGTCTCTTCCGATCAGGGGGGAGAGACCGGCGGCCAATCCGACGACGAAACCCCATTCTAACGAGGACGGGACCGGTTCATGCGCAATGGAGACGAGGCGGAATTCGCCGCGCTCAAATCTGCAATGCAAGCCGTCGGCGGACTGATCGAGAAGCTCCTGGACGAGCTCCTGCCCGTGCCCGATGGAGACGAGCGGCGTGTGGTGGAAGCGATGCGCCATGCCCTGTTTGCCGGCGGCAAGCGCTTTCGCCCCTTCCTTGTGGTCGCCACCGCCGATCTCTTTGGTGTCGCGCGCCGGGCTTCGTTGCGTGCCGGCGCCGCGCTGGAATGCATTCACACCTACTCTCTTGTCCATGACGACCTGCCTGCCATGGACGACGATGATCTGCGCCGCGGCCGCCCGACCGTGCACAAGGCCTATGACGAGGCCACGGCCATTCTGGCCGGCGACGCGTTGCTCACCCTCGCCTTCGAGATCCTGGCCGACGAAACGACCCATGGCGACGCTCTGGTGCGGGCCGAGCTCGTGCGTGTGATCGACCGCGCGGCCGGACACCGCGGCATGGTGGGCGGCCAGATGATCGATCTCATCGCCGAGCACAAGGCTCTGGACGAGCCGCAGGTGACCCGTCTGCAACGGATGAAGACAGGCGCGCTGATCGAAGCGTCCGTGGAAGCCGGCGCCATTCTGGGCAAGGCGGCGCCGGCACTCGTTCATCACCTCAAGACTTATGCGCGGGCCGTCGGCCTCGCCTTCCAGATCGCCGATGATCTGCTGGATCGGACGGCGACCACCGAAGAGCTTGGCAAGGCCGCGGGCAAGGATCGGGCCGCCGGCAAGGCGACACTCGTGGACATTCTCGGTCCCGAGCGGGCCTATGCCCACGCCAGAGCCATGGTCGATCAGGCGATTGAAGCGCTCAAGGTCTTCGACGACGGCAAGACCCGGTTGCTGCGCGAGCTGGCACGCTATACCCTGGAGCGTCGCCACTGAACCCGTTCCGGAGCGCGGAGGCACCCCACTCGACCATTGACGGCCGCCGGAGACAGCCTACATTTCCGGGCGGATCGGAGCCGGCTCGCGTGCCGGGAAATCGTTCAGGCCGGTCAACGCTTGTGCCCAGGGAATGGGCTGTCTAGACTGCAGGCAAGATGGCCAGTGTGCCATGATTTTGCCCCAACTGTGACGCAGGTTTGGCATCTGCGGGGGAAACAAGCGGGAAGATTGAGACATGAGTGCGGAATATCGTCCGGAAACGCCCTTGCTTGACAAGGTGACCTGGCCAGAGGATCTGCGTAAGCTGTCGCCGAAGGAGCTGCCCCAACTGGCTGACGAGCTGCGTCAGGAAATGATCTCGGCGGTCTCGCAGACCGGCGGCCATCTGGGCGCGGGGCTGGGCGTCGTCGAACTGACGGTCGCGTTGCATTATGTCTTCGATACGCCGAAGGATCTGCTGATCTGGGACGTCGGCCATCAGGCTTATCCCCACAAGATCCTCACCGGTCGGCGCGATCGCATCCGCACCCTGCGCCAAGGCGGCGGCTTGTCCGGATTCACCAAGCGCAAGGAAAGCGAATACGACCCGTTCGGCGCGGGCCATTCCTCCACCTCCATCTCGGCGGCCCTCGGCATGGCGGTCGCGCGCAAGCTAAAGGAAGAGGACGGCAAGTGCATCGCCGTGATCGGTGACGGCGCGATGAGCGCGGGACTGGCCTATGAGGCGATGAACAATGCCAAGCAGGCCGGCAACCGCCTGATCGTGATTCTGAACGACAACGACATGTCGATCGCACCGCCCGTCGGCGCGATGAGCGCCTACCTCTCGCGGGTGTTGTCGTCCAAGGAATTTCTCAAGATCCGTGACTTGGGACGCAAGATCGTCGATCGCCTGCCCAAGCAACTGTCCACCGCGGCACGACGCGCGGAGGAATATGCCCGGGGCATGGCCACCGGTGGCACGCTGTTCGAAGAGCTGGGCTTCTATTATGTCGGCCCCATCGACGGCCACAATTTCGATCATCTGCTGCCTGTGCTTGAGAATGTCCGTGACGCGAAGGAAGGGCCGATCCTCGTCCATGTGGTGACGGAAAAGGGCAGAGGCCATCCTTTCGCCCAGACCAACGAAGAGAAATACCACGCCGTCCCCAAATTCGACGTCATCACCGGCGAGCTCAAGAAACCGGCAGCCAAGGCGCCGACCTACACCAAGGTCTTCGCCGAAAGCCTGATCAAGGAGGCCGAGCGCGACGAGGCCATTGTTGCGATCACGGCCGCGATGCCATCAGGCACAGGGCTCAACCAGTTCGCCAAGCGCTTTCCCGAGCGCTGTTTCGATGTCGGAATCGCCGAGCAACATGCGGTCACATTCGCCGCCGGCCTGGCCTGCGAAGGCATGAAGCCTTTCGCGGCGATCTACTCCACCTTCCTACAGCGCGCCTACGACCAGGTGGTGCATGACGTCGCGATTCAGAAGCTGCCGGTACGCTTCGCGATCGACCGTGCTGGACTCGTCGGTGCCGACGGCCAGACCCATGCGGGATCGTTCGATATCACCTATCTCTCCTGCCTGCCCGGCTTCGTGGTGATGGCGGCGGCCGACGAGGCGGAGCTCGTGCATATGGTGGCGACGGCGGCCGCGATTGACGATCGTCCCTGCGCCTTCCGCTATCCGCGCGGCGAGGGAGTCGGCGTGCCACTACCGGAGAAAGGCGTGCCGCTGGAGATCGGCAAGGGCCGTATCGTCAAGGAAGGCGGCCGGGTGGCCATTCTCTCCCTCGGCGGCCGGTTGCAGGAGGCTTTGCAGGCTGCGGCCGAACTGGATGCGCGTGGGCTGGCCACTACGGTCGCCGATGCACGCTTCGCCAAACCCCTCGATCACGCTCTGATCCGTGATCTGGTGAAGCACCACGAGGTGCTGATCACCATCGAAGAAGGAGCGATCGGTGGTTTCGGCGCCCATGTGTTGGACTATCTGGCCGGCGAAGGCCTACTCGATGCGGGTCAGGTGAAGATCCGTTGCATGAAGCTGCCGGATGTCTTCCTCGATCAGGACAGCCCGGCCAAGCAATACGAGACGGCAGGGCTCACCGCGCCGCATATCGTGGATACGGTCTTGCGGGCGCTCGGGCGCAACGACTTGATGCTCCGGACCGGCACAGCCTGATCGGCGCCCATTGCCGACGAAATGGCGTGCATTGCCGGGCGATATTGCGAGAACGGGCCGATGGCGGGGCCGCAGGCAGGATCCGGCGCGAAGAGGAAGCGGCGGGCGGATCAGCTGCTCGTCGAGGCCGGTCTTGCCGAAAGCCGGACCCGCGCTCAGAGCCTGATCATGGCCGGACGGGTTTTCGTCGGCGATCGGCGAATCGATAAACCCGGCGCCCTGCTTGCCGAGACCACGCCGCTCATGGTCCGGGGCGGCGATCATCCTTGGGTATCCCGCGGCGGGGTCAAGTTGGCTCATGCCATTGATCATTTTGGCCTCAAGAGCCGCGTCAGGGAGGCGGTGGCGATCGACGTGGGGGCGTCCACGGGCGGATTCACCGACGTCCTGCTCCATCACGGCGCGGCACGCGTGTATGCAGTGGACGTGGGCTATGGTCAGCTCGCCGACAAGCTGCGCCGCGATCCGCGGGTTGTGGTGAGGGAGCGCACAAACGCCCGTCGTCTTACGCCGGCCGATATTCCCGAGCCCGTGGACATCCTGGTCTGTGACGCCAGCTTCATTTCGCTCAAGACCGTGCTCCCCGCCCCCCTCGCCTTCCTGAAACCCGGTGGTCTCGTCGTCGCACTCGTCAAACCGCAGTTCGAGGCGGGCCGCACCCATGTCGGTAAAGGCGGCGTCGTACGCGATCCGGCTGTGCGCGAGAAGGTGGTGGAAGATCTTCGAGCGTGGTTCGCCGACCAAGGCTACCGCATCCGCGGCGTCACCGAAAGCCCGATCACCGGACCCAAAGGCAATGTCGAATATCTCCTGGCAGCGGAAAAGGGCGGACGACCATGAGCGCAGCCGGCCCATCCGCCATGCCGGAGGAGCGGCGCCTGCGCACCACCGTCACGGCCCTCGGCAGCCGGGGCGAAGGCATTGTCGAGGGGCCAGCAGACCGCCCCTTCTACCTGCCCTTCGCCGCGCCCGGCGATGAGGTGGAGATCGCCTGGCGGGCGGACCGCAAGGGACGTCTCACCGTCCGCTCCTGGCGGCTGATCCGGCCATCCGCCCGACGTCAACAGCCCATCTGCCGGCATTTCGGGCATTGCGGTGGCTGCATGCTGCAACATGTCAATCCAGAGACCTATGCCGATTGGCTCGACGCGCGCATTCGGCGGGCCCTCAATACGCAAGGCCTCGCTCACTTTGCCGACCGGATCGCCGCGCCCACCGTCTCCCCACCCGGCAGCCGACGCCGGCTGGTCTTGCATGCGGCCGCCGAGAGGGGACGCCCCGTCCTCGGCCTCCATGCCCGCCGCAGCCATACGATCGTCGATCTGACGGAATGCCCGGTGGCGCGTCCCCGTCTGTGGGCGACACTCCAAACCCTGCGCCCCCACCTCGCTCGCCTGACGCAAGGCGGACCGATCACCATCACCGGCACGGAAACGGCCGCAGGTATCGATATTCTCCTGAGCGGCCGCGCCGAACCCAATGACCCGGATCTGCTGGCGGATCTTGCGGCCTGGTGTGCGGAAGCGGATGTGGCGGCGCTTTCCTGGTCCGATGGCGGCCGCCCCCAGCGGCTTGTCGAGCGCCGGGAGCCGGTCGTGTCCTTCGCCGGAATCCCCGTTCCGTTTCCCAGTGGCGCCTTCCTACAAGCGACGGAGGAAGGGCAAGCGGCCCTGCAACGCGCCGTCCGGGACTGGACACCCGCGGGGAGCCGCCTGCTCGATCTGTTCGCTGGGCTCGGGGCGCTTTCTCTGCCTATGGTGCAACACAGCCGGCGTATTATGGCGGTGGAAGGCGACAGCCTGGCGGTCACAGCCTTGCGGCAAGCGGCAACGGCCGCCGGAATTACAGAGCGATACGCGACCAGCCACCGGGACCTCTTCCGTTCTCCGCTGGGCGTGCGTGCGCTGAGCGCCTGCGATGTCGCTGTCATCGACCCGCCGAGAGCAGGCGCGAAAGACCAAATGCGGGCGATCGCGGCCTCTCCGCTCTCCCGGGTCATCCTGATCTCTTGCAATCCAAACACATGGGCGCGGGACGTCCGGATCCTCGCGGACGCCGGATTCCGACTGTGTGAAATCCGTCCCGTCGCCCAGTTTCTGTGGTCGGATGCGGTTGAGATCGCCTCCTTGCTCACCCGCGAAGACGGGGTGGGCCGGTGAAGTCTTTCCTGCGCAAGCGCCAGAACAGCAACAGCCAACCGGCAAGCGCCATCAAGAAGGCCGTTGGTGCGGCTGTACGCAGCAGAGAGTTGTTGAAGTTCTCCCGGCTGTCGTAATCCATAATATGCAGCATCCAGAAGAAATCATAGAAGCGCCAGGCGTCGTTACGGACATCGAGAAGGCGGCCGCTGGTGGGCGACAGATAAAAGCGCGTGCCCTCGTCATCGGCAAAGACCGCCTGCCAGACGGGCAGCGGTCCGCGATATTCCTGGGGAACGGCCGCGGGATCCGCCAGCAATCTGAGTGAAGCAAGCCGGGCCTCGCCGCGATACTGGGCCTCGGCCATGCGCCGCATGCGCTCTTCTGGAAGGGGCGGAAGCTGTGCTCCAGTCCGGGCATCATAGACGGCAGGATGTGTATCGGCCAGCGGTTGCAGCCACACGAGACGCCCGTCCCGCCAGGTGAGTTGGAGTTTGTCGAAGGCCGTTATGCCTTTGGGAAGCACGAGGCCAGAATGGGCCGCATCGGCGGTGAGCACACCAGCATCAAGCGGCCGTTCACGGTGTTCTCCCCGCACCTTCTCAAGCGGCAGCCAGCTCATCACGATGCCCCCCATGGTCCACAGCAGGAGCTGAATACCGATCACCAATCCCAGAATCCGATGCAGCCAGGCAAGCCAGACATGCAGCCGACGCTTCATGGACGCTCCTCCCTTCATCCGATCCCGACAAGAACAAGGGAAAGCCATGCCTTACGAAAGCAGGCTGGCAATCGCAATCCCAACCAGGATGACCGCACCCAGCGCTTCGGTGAGCGGGCCGAGAAGACGGCGGGCATGTCCGCCCGCCAGCAAACCGAACAGGGCCGCAAACAGGCTTGCTCCCCCGATCGCCGGCAAGGCGAGCGCCATCATGCCCCCTAAGGCTTTGAGAGAGAATCCGGCTGCCAGGGAATCGAGGCTGGTGGCGATCCCCAGCATGAGCAGCCGCCACCAGTCGACACGTCCCCTCCCGGTTCCACCTTTCGGCCTGGACCGACTCCTGCTCCCGCTCACCGCATCGTCATCATCTCCGTCATCATCCCCGTCATCCTCTCCCCACCACTCTTCCCAGGCCTCGAAAGCCATGTGGACAGCGACCACCAGCAGCAACAGCACGCCGAGTGCTTCCGTAAAGCGCGCCAGCAGAGACAGACTGGCCGCCCCTACGAACGACCCGGCGAGTGCCATGGCCATCTGCATGCTGCCGAAGACGAAACCGATGCGCACCCCCTCGCGCCAACGCACGGTTTTCACAGGCGGCAGAGCAGCGCCCAGCGCCAGCGACACCGCAAAGCAGTCGGCAGCGAGAGCAACAGCCAGCAGCATGAGGGCGGGCAGCGACATGAAGTGCGGTCCTTTCCGGAAAGACTTTGGATCTCCGTGGTGTGCACTTGGGATCTCAGGTCGATTCTCTCGACCGACATAGCTCTCGCACGGCTGCGACGATGGTCTCAGCCGACGGTTGCCAATGGGATTCGAGCGCCGGTGCGAAAGGAATGGGCGCATGGTCCGAGGTCACGGTCAACGGAGGAGCAGCAAGCTCGTCCCAAAGCGCCCGGCCAAGCCGTGCCGCCAGCGCATCCGCCAGACCGGCCAGCGTCGCGCCCTCGTCCACGATCACAACCCGGTCGGTCCGGCCGGCCGCCGCGCACAAAGCCGGCATCGGCACAGGAGCCAACCATATGGGTTCGATCACTTGAACGGCGATACGCTCTTCCGCCAGCCGCTCGGCTGCGGCCAAGGCCTGCGGGACCATGGAACCGATGGCGATCACGCTGGCCGCATCGCCGTCCCGCCACACGCGGATCTGGCCATCCGCAAGCGGCGATGCGTTGGGATCGACCCGTCCTGATGTCTCATAGAGCGCCTTGGGTTCGAGCAGAATCACTGGATCAGGGTCAGCCAGCGCCGCCTTGAACGCCCGCAGCGCATCGTCTGGCGAGGAAGGATAGAGGCATTTGAGACCGGCCGTCGAGGCAAAGACATGGGCAAGATTCTGGCTGTGGTGCACACCGGCGGCGATCCCGGCTCCCGCCGCCATCCGGATGACGATCGGCAGCGGCCGGCGCGCCCCTTCCAGATACCGCCATTTTGCGATCTGATTGATGATCTGGTCCATGCCGACGGCGGCGAAATCTGCGAACATCACCTCGACGACGGGTTTGAGTCCCGCTGCCGCCGCACCCAACGCCGCGCCCAGGAAGGCGGCCTCTGAGATCGGCGTGTTGCGCACCCGCCTGCGCCCGAACCGATCAACAAGTCCCTTGGTGACGCCAAACGGCCCTTCCTCCACATCCTCACCCATCACGATGATGGTGGCATCGGCGGCCATCGCCTCGGCAAGGCCGTGACGCAGCGCCTCGGTCAGTGTCATGACCGCAGGACCTGCCGGCGCCCCCGTCAGCGGCGGCGGGCTTACCGATGCAACGGCCGGCGGCAAGGTCGGCAGCGGTGACGTGATCGGATCGGCCGATCGCGCCGCGCGCGCTGTTTGCAGGCTGGTCGCCACCTCCGCCTCGGCCGCCTCGTCGATGGCCGACCGACGGTCGGCCTGTCCCTGTGTGTCGAGCAGGTGGGCTGCCCGCACCACGGGATCGGTCGCACGGCCGGGCTGCGTCATCGGCTCCATACGGTAGCCCTGGGTGTCCGCACTGTGATGCCCGAGAAGGCGCGGAACCGCTGCAATGATCGCCCGTGGTCCGACGCCGGATCGGATCGCGGTGACAGCCATACGAGCCGCCTCCCACACAGCAACTGGATCACCGCCATCCACCTCATCGACCGGAATCGCAACCGCGGCAAAGCGTGCCGTCAGATCACCGGCCGTCACCGCTTCACGCGGCGTGAATTCATGCCACCCATTGTCTTCGACCACAAACAGCACAGGCAGCCGCCAGACAGCGGCCAGATTGAGGCTCTCTAACACCACGCCCTGATTGAGCGCCCCATCGCCCATGAAAGCGACAGCGATGCCATCCCGACCTTCGAGATGCCGGGCGAGTGCCGCCCCCAAGGCTGTCGGCACCGATCCGCCGACGATACCGTTGGCCCCGAAGAAGCCCTGTCCGGGCGCCAGCAGATGCATCTGCCCCGCGCGTCCGCCGTTCAGCCCCGTCGCCCGCCCCAGGATCTCGGCTGCGACCGCTGTCATGTCGAGCCCCCATGCCAGGGCATGGGCATCGGGACGATGGGTGGAAGTCACCACGTCACCGCGCGCGGGATCACAATGCGCGAGAACACCGGCCGCCAGAGCCTCCAACCCATGAGCGGCATGCAGCAATCCCGGCACCGCGCCCTCACGCCAGCAATCCAGCAACATATCCTCGAAGCGGCGGATACGACGCATAGTGGCATAAAGAGACTCCAGCGGCGGGCTGCGATCAGCCATCGCGCCATCTCCTCTTGTGCGCTTTTCCTTTCGGCCTGGTCGCCGGCACGCTTATTAGAATTGCACCCGGCGCGTAAAGCCGCCGTCGATCACGAGATTGGTGCCGGTGATCATGGCTGCGGCCGGGCTTGCCAGGAACACCACCGCACGTGCCACCTCTTCCGGCTGGATCATGCGTCCCAATGGGATCCGCTGTTCGACCTCGCGGAAGAAGGCCGGGTTCTCTGTCCGGATCCGGTCCCAGCTGCCATTTGGGAAATGGACGGGTCCCGGCGAGACCATATTGACGCGGATCCCATGCTGGCCAACGGCTGCCGCCAGCTGTTTGCCATAACTCAAGAGCGCGGCCTTGAGAGCGCCATAGGAGTGGGGTGCGAACAGCGCTTCCACGGCCGCCACCGTATTGACGAAGACAACCGCCCCACCCCCGGCACGCGCCATATGCGGCAGCGCTGCTTCTGTGCCCAGCACGCTGTGCAGCACGTCCACCTCGAAATTGGCGCGCCAGGCCTGCTCGCCGGTCAGCGACGCGCCGGCCGAGACATTCGGCACGAAGATCTCGAGCCCGCCGAGGGCGTCGGCCGCCTCCTCGATGAACGCCCTGAGCGCCGCATGATCCGCCACATCACACACCCGCGCGTGCACGCGCGCGCCCCGTTTTTCCAACGCCGCCCGGCGCGCTTCGACCTCCTCGGCGTTGCGGGCGCAGAAGGCGACCGCCGCCCCCTCGGCGACCAATGTCTCGACGATCGCTGCGCCGATCCCGCGTGTGCCGCCGGTCACCAGCGCGCGTTTCCCCGCCAAACCCAGATCCATACCTGTTTCCTTCTCTTCAGTTATGTGTTTTCTAGGCCTGCCGATCGAAAAGGCGCGCGACCGCCAAATGCTCTAGAAGATCGCGCAGGGTGAGCACGCCTTCCAGCCGCCCGTCGCGCAGCAGCAGCACGCGGCCTTCGCCGTTTTCCTGCATGCGCGCAAGGGCCGCATCAGCCGTCTCGTCGGGATCGACGACATCGACCGGACGCAGCCGACGCATAACGGTGGAGACCGACGTCGTCTCCCATGCCTCTCGCGGAACATCGGCCACCGCACGGGTGCGCAGGCTGCCGATCACGCGCCCACCCTCGACGACAGGAAAGTGGCTGAAGTGATAGCGCAGCGCATAGTCATCCACGAAGCGGTCCAAAGGCAGGGCAGCCGGCACGGCAACAGGCGCCTGTGCCACCAGACGACGCACCGGCAGATGACTGAAGAGCTGGCGCATACTCTCACGTTCCACGGCCTGACGCGCGGCCCCTTGGAGAAACAGGCCGATCAGAACCCACCACAGCCCCGTCAGAGCGCCTCCGAAGAGCACGAGGCCGGCGCCGAACGCTATCAGCAAAAAGCCGAATATCTCCCCAGCCCGCCCCGCCTGCCGCGTCGCCCGCACGGGATTGCCTGACCGCGCCCAGAGCGCCGCCCTCAACAGCCGACCACCGTCGAGAGGAAAGCCAGGGACGAGATTGAACAGCGCCAGCACGAGATTGACGGCCGCCAGATAGGAAAACAGCACGGCGGCGTCTCCACCGTCCGGAAAGGCAGCGGCCAACAGCGCGGACAGACCAGCGAGCGCAAAGCTCATCGCCGGACCGGCAGCGGCGATCATCGCCTCGTCGCGCGGACGGGCCGGCATGTCCACCATCTCAGCGACTCCGCCGAAGATGAACAGGGTAATGCCAGAGATCCGGAGCCCCAACCGCCGTGCAACCGCGGCATGGGAGAGCTCATGCAACAACAGCGAGACGATCAGCCCGAGCATCCCGACCGCACCCAACGCGACATAAACGCCCGGAGTCCGTCCCGGCAAGACATGCGGGAAATACCCGGCCGCCAGCGACCAGGTCACCAACACGGCCAACACCAGCCAGCTGGCGTTCACCCGGACCGGAAAGCCCAACACCCGAAACAGGGTGACCGATCCCCCGAACACGCCGCAATCTCCTTTCCACGCCCTGACCGCGCGCCGCCTGTGGCTGCTCAGGCAAAGCGATAGTTCTCCAGATCAAGATGGCGCATGCGCCAGGCGAAGGAAAGGGTGGAATAGGGCCAGTTGGTGGGGCTGGTGCCGGCCTCGGTCACATACCAACTCTGGCAACCGGCCAGCCACACCGAGCGGCGAAGGGCGGCCCGCATCTCCTCGGCGAACCGGTGTGCCGCCTGCGCGCGCACCTCCACCGAGGCCGCGCCACGCGCCGCCGCCGCCATGATCAGCTTGCGAATATAGGCGATCTCGCGCTCCAGCATGAAGATGATGGAGTTGTGCCCCAAATTCGTATTGGGACCGTAGAGCATGTAGAAGTTCGGGAAACCCGGGATCGCCACACCCTTATGCGCGAATGGCGCCTTGTTCCAGACATCCTGCAGGCTGCGCCCACCCCGACCGACGATGACCATCGGTGCAACGAAGGCATCCGCTTCAAATCCGGTCGCATAGACAAGAACGTCGAGCGCATGCGTGCGGCCGTCTTTCATGCGCACGCCCTCCGGCGTGATCTCGGCGATGCCGGATGTCTCAAGCGTCACATGATCGCAAAGGAGGCTGTCGTAGAAATCGTCGGAGAGCAGCACCCGTTTGCAGCCGATAGGATAGTCGGGGGTCAGCGCCGCCAGCAGATCCGGGCGGCCGGCCATCTTTTCTTCGAGATAGCGCCGGGCCTGGCGTTCGAACAGCGGACCGATGGTCCGATAGCTGCGGAAAGCCGGCCAGCGCAGCTCGAACAGCCAATAAAGGAGGGTGCGATAGGCTGGGATCATGCCCGGCACATGTGCAAACAGCCATTTTTCGACATCGCGATAGGGCCGGTCCTTACGCGGGACGATCCAATTCGGCGTGCGTTGGAAGACGACCACGCGTGCCGCCTGTTTCGCCACCTCCGGGACGATCTGGATTGCGGTCGCGCCGGTGCCGATGACACCGACGCGCCGACCTGCGAGATCGAGCCCATCCGGCCAACGCGCGGAATGGAAGGCTGTTCCCTGGAAACGCTCGCGCCCTGGAATCGCCGGCCATTTGGGCACACGCAGCTGGCCGGTAGCAGCCACCAGATGGCGCGCGCTCAGTGCGCGGCCGCCTGCTAGGGTCAGATGCCAGCACGCCTGCTGCTCGTCATAGACAGCGCGGGTGACGGCCGTGTTGAGACGCACGCGCGCCCGCAGTCCCAGCGCCTGCGTGGCATCCTTCAGATATTGCAGGATCTCCGGCTGGCTGGCGTAGCGACGTGACCAGTCCACCTTCGGATAGAAAGAAAAGCAATAGAGATGACTGGGCACATCGCAGCCCGCACCCGGATACCGGTTGGCATGCCAAGTGCCACCGACTTCGTCGGCCGCCTCCAGGATCACGAAGTCGTGAATGCCGGCGCGTGCCAAAGCGTGGCCCATACCGAGCCCGCCGAATCCGGCTCCCACGATCGCCACCTCGGTGATGTGTGTCATGACCGTCTCGCTTGCGACCTTCCATCGTGGTCGAGAACGTCCGTCACGCGCCGCCGCCGCAGCGGTTTCGAAAAAGAGCTTAACCCGACGGCATGTCCAGGAGAACCACCGGCACCCCCATACCTCCCTTTTGTGAGAAGGCCGATGATTTCATATGTCAGGAGGCCATCGTCTCAGACAGGATCAGCGTGAGGGCGATCTGCCCCCCCTCACGCCGCTTCAGTTCGGTTCTGCCGCCCTGTACCTCCACCAGTGCGCGCGCGAAGTTGAGCGGCGAGGTCAGACGCCGTCCCTTGGCCACATAGGATCCCACCTCGCCACCGTCCTCCGCCGCTTCGGTCAAAAGCTCTTCCACGCTGCGGGTCGGACCCGGCCGGATCAAAAAGGTCAGCCGCGCGCCACCGCGCTCCCCGTCCCGTTCCAGTGTCACGGCGCCCTGTGCACCGGCGGCCGTAATGGCCCAGAACCCGGCCGCCAGCACGGCCTGACGCAACCAGCGCGGATCGGCATGGATACGTCTTCCAGGCGATTCTGTTTCGTTGTCAGGATTGTCTGCCACCACAAAGGTGACCTCGTGGCGCGCCGCTGTTGCGCGCATGCGCGCCACCGCACTCAGCGCCACCGTTACCGGATCCACCGAGACCACATCCTCCGGCGTCCCCAGATCGGGACGATCGGAAATCGTCAGCAACTCTTCCAGCATCGCCAGCAACGACCGAGCCGCGCTGACGATATGGTGCAGATACTCGCGCTCCTTCTCACGGTCTGTGCATTCGCCCGCTGCCGTCAGCATCTCACCGAAGCCGATGATGGCGTTCAAGGGTGTGCGCAGCTCATGACTGAGCTCTGAGAGGAATTCCGCTTGCACGCGCTGAGCCCGCTCCATCCGCCGGAGGGCGTCCCGCAATTCTAGGCGCAAACGCGCAATCTGCCCGGCTTGTATCCCCAAGGTGAGACTTCTGGCGATGGCCGACAGGAACGCCTTCTCCGCCTCGTCAAAAGGCGGCCTGCGGCGCCGACGGGCGACGATGAACAGGCCAACGAGATCCTCATCCCGATGGATCGCACAGACGAAGACCTGGCGGCTGGCGGGAAACCCCGCCTCGGTGAGGCGGCGGGCCTCTTTGCCCACGAGCATGACCGTCCGCCCTTTTCGCAAGGGCTCCAGCACGCTCGGGATAGGGATCGTCTCGCTGAGCGCGGCTGCCCCCATCCGCAGCCGCGGGGCATGAACCGCCAGCGCGCGCAGACGGCCATCTTCCCGCCACCACAGCCCCGCCCAAGAGAACAGCAAAAAGCGATCGAGACTGCGCAGAAGAAAGGGAGCGATTGCACCCAGCTCAACCAGATCATCGGGTGCCTCCTGCAATGTCGCGCGCAGATGCTGGGTGAAGCGATCGAGAAAGGCCAGGCGGCGGTTGGCGAGAATCCGGGTCCGCCGAATCAGATACCGCCCCATTCGTTCGCGCCAGAGGACCCCGAGGGCCAGGATGCCCACGATCACGGCGTTACCGCCGATGACGAGTTCCAGCCACGGCAGAACATCCTGCTGCCAGCCGATCGTCACTTGCCGCACGCCCAGCAGCATCTCGACAACCGCCAGAATCCCGAAAGCGGCAGCAAGAGCAAAGCGCCCCCCTCGCAAACGCCGCACACGCAACAGCAGCCGCCGGTCGGCAAGGCCGCTCATCAAGCGGTGCCAGCCCCCCTGGCTGCGCGCCAAGGCGTCCCCCTCACCATCATTGGCCGGGAACGGAAGAGAAGAAGACTGCTGCCCCCTTCGGCCCGAAGCCGAAGACTCATGTAATGCGCCCATGGCAGCCTCAAGACGCAAAAAGATGTAGCGTTTCACCTACATATCACCATACCACGGCTGCGACATTTTATCCACAAACATACGCTCCCTGGCGTATCCCGCAGGCACTGCGCCCCAGAGTGGATGGGCACCGCCATATGGGTCACCCAGGGCGTTGACAGCCGCCCGGCTTTTCAGTAATAGCCGCCATCGCCCGCTGGCCGATCGCGGCTTGCCGGCCCGGCGGGGGTGTAGCTCAGTTGGTTAGAGCGCTGGCCTGTCACGCCAGAGGCCGCGG
>CAZJPA010000031.1:0-18877 GCA_964547755.1 uncultured Sphingomonadales bacterium | reverse complement strand
TGAGTTCAGATGAAATTGAATTTAAAGAAAGTGCGATTCTGCGAATTATTCGCGACCAAGGGATATTCCTGTTCCAGCAGGGCCTGCACATGCTGTGTGAGCGCCGCGAGGCGCCCGGGATGCGCGCGCACATACAGATGAGTCGGTGGGGCCTGATCGTCTGTGCGGACCGGGGCGAAGGCTGCGGTGGGAACGATCCGCAGGAAGCGGAAATGCGGATTGCCCAGGCCGCTCACGCGCAAATCCTGGACGACGGCGAGAATCCGCCCGATGATGGGCTTGCCCTGCCCGCCGAGAAGGGAGAGGGCGATGGGCTGACCGAGAGCCGATTCGGGCGAGGAGAATCCCATCTCGTGCACGACGTTCTCGGTGACCACGAAATTGTCCGCTGGCACGGAGCCGTGCGCAGTCGCATCCGGGTTCCACAGCAGAGCGCGCATCTGCGCAGCGACCGCCACGGGCTTGAGCGCCAGGGTTTTGAGCGCGCTTGCCTCGATTCGACCGTAAAGGGCGGAGCGACCGACGGCCTGACCATCGCGCATCGGTTGGACGAAGGTGAAATAGGACTCGCCGGGGCCCGTGTCTGCGAGCGCAAGATCGGCGACATCCGGATCGCCCGCAAGCTGGTGACGGAGGGCGATCAGGGTCCGCGCCTCGTCAGGGGCGGGGCCGACCAGCAGCACATTGCGGTGGGCAAAGCCCAGATCGCCCACGCGCAGATCTGCAAGCTGAATACCGGCGAGCAAGGATGCCAGCACAAAACCCACACCTGCGGCTGTCTGGACAAGGGTGAGTAGGAAGAAGACGATGCCGCCGCCGTGATGCGCCCGGTCCTGGCGGAATAGCAGCTCGGGTCGCAGAAAGCCAGCGAAAACGGCCGGATACAGTCCAGCGGCCAGCCCGCTTGCGAGCGCAAGCCCCACAAGCCAGCCGATTCCTCCGACGTCGGAGAACAGCGGCAAGGCGGGCGCTCCCAGCAAGACCTGTGTGCGTTCGCGCGCCAGGCCGGCGAGACCGGCCGCCAGCAGCGCGGCCATGAGGCCAAGCGTCACGCCTTCACGCAAGAATCCGCGTGCGATCGCTCCGCGTCCGGCGCCGAGCAGCCGTTTGAGCGCCACCTCGCGCGCGCGGCGCAGGGACTGCGCGATGAGCAGCATCGCCGCGTTCACCGCCCCCAGCAGCGCGACCACGCTGGCGATGACCGTGAGCGTCTCAAGCCGTGACTGCGTTATGACGGAAGATGTGAAGGTGCAGTTCCGGCGCTCGAGATCGGCCATATCGGAGGGCTGGTAGTCGCGGCTGATGTGCAGTTCCCGTAGCGTGCAGATATCGACCTGGACGGGATGCACGGGATCGCTTGCAGGCATGCGTTGGCGCACGAAGGGCGCAAGCCGGGCGGCCAGCACTTGCGGCCGGACAGTCTGGGTGAGACGGAGATAGATGAGCGGTTGCCCTGATGCATGCCATCCCCAGGGCTGCTTGGGTGCAGGCAGACTGGCGGCGGCGATCAGCGCATCGAAATGCAAATGCGTGTTCGGCGGCAGATCGGCGATGACGCCGGTGACCTTGAGCGGGCCCTTGTCATGGGTCATGACGGTGCGTCCCAAAGGAGAGGCCGGGCCGAAGAGCGCCCGGGCCATATGTTCGGTGAGGACGATGCTGCCGGCTTGCGCGAGCGCCGTTTCCGCTTGGCCGGCCAAAAGGCGCAGCCCCAGAACGGAAAAGATGTGCGCATCTGCATAGCTCGCCACGAAGGGCAACCGCCGGCCAGATTCGTCTACGAAGACGGGCGACTCGCCGCCCAGCCAGGTTGCGTCTTGGATGATCGGAAACTGCTTCGGCAGCGCAAGCGCGGCCACGCGCGGGGCGGTGGTGAACAGCATCAAGAGATTGTTGCGCACGACGGCAACCCGGTGGAGACGGAGCGTCATGACACGCTCGTGGTTTGGGATCCAGTGATCGAAGCGCTCGTGAAAACGGATGAAGGCGGCCAAGAGAAACGCCGCCGCTTCACCAATTGCCAAGGATAGTAACGCCGCCAAAAGAAAACCCGGCGTCCGGCCATGCGCACGCCAGCTCAGCCTGTATTCGATCCCCCACATGATGCCCCTTCCCCTTCAGACAATCTCTTTCCCTCCCAAAGGCGGAGGTTAGCTCAGGCAGTGTGCCGGCACAAGGTGGCGCTGGGGGGCGATCGATCGTTGCCCGAAAGCCGGCGGGCGGCTTTCGAGACCTTGTCGTCGGGGCGTCGGAACTCTACCTTTGCGATGCCTGGGAAGCCGAAGAGAACAGGTGTCGTGTGAGAGAGGCCAGTCTCATCCTGTGGGCGGATCCAAAGGCGCGCGAGCGGGCGTTCTGGGCGTTGCAGCTCGCCGGCTGGTTCGGCTATGCCTGTCTGCGGATCTTTCACGGCATCACCATCGATTGGGGACTCAACTACTTCAACACCAGCGCAGTCGCAGCGGTGACCGGTTTCATCCTGTCGTCGATTCTGCGCTATTTCTATCGCCCGCTCGTCAATCGCCCCTTGCCGCTCGTGGTGGGGGCGGCGCTGTTTTTCTCCTTGAGCTTCGCGCTCGTGTTCTCTGCGATCGAGGTGACCGCCGGCACCTATTACGATCCGGAGAATGTGGTCGATACCGGCCTGTTCGAGAACGCCATGTTCGACGCCTTCATTCTGCTCGCCTGGTCAGGACTGTATTTCGGGTATCACTACTACGAAGAGCTTCAGCGCGAGCGCGAGGCCACCTTGAAGGCGGCCGCCATGGCCAAGGAAGCCGAGCTGCAGATGCTGCGCTACCAGCTCAACCCGCACTTTCTGTTCAATACCTTGAACGCGATTTCCACCCTCGTGCTCGCCGGCGAGACGAGCAATGCCGATCGCATGCTGGGGCGGCTGTCCTCGTTCTTGCGCTACAGCCTTGTGCATTCACCGGAAGAGAAGGTGACGCTCGAGACCGAGCTCAACACGTTGCGTCACTACCTCGAGATCGAAAAGGTGCGGTTTGCGGACCGGCTCACCGTCGTTTACGACATCGAGGAGCGGGCTTTGCGGGCGCGCATTCCCAGCCTGCTGCTTCAGCCGCTGATCGAGAACGCCGTCAAATATGCGATCGCCCCTTCCGAAGATGGCGGGGTGATCGAGATCGCAGCCCGCATCATAGGCAACGAACTGCATTTGGCTGTGCGGGACAACGGTCCGGGTATGGCGGACGGTGGTATCACGCACCCCGGCCGCGGAAGCGGCGTGGGACTGCGCAATACCGCCGAACGCCTGGAGGCTCTCTACGGCGCCCGTCATCGTTTTTGCTACGGGAACAGGATCCCGCGCGGTTTTGCGGTCGAGATCGTCATTCCACTCGAATTCGCAGGTGACGGCCGCCGGCGGGCCGCGTAGCGCGCGGGCGGGACATATGCGCGGGACGTATGCGCGGGAGAGAAGTCAAGGATGCGCAAGCTCAGGCTGCTTCTGGTCGATGACGAACCGCTCGCTCTCAAAGGGCTGGCCTTGCGGCTTGCCGAGCGGGAGGATGTCGCGGTCGTCGGCGCGGCGCCGAACGGCCGGGCCGCTTTGCGGATGATCGCGGAAAAACGCCCCGATGTCGTCTTCCTCGACATTCAGATGCCGGGGATCGACGGGTTCGCCGTCGCGCGCGCGCTCGTGGGCGAGGAGGATCCACCGGTGATCGTGTTCGTCACCGCTTATGATGCGCATGCGATCGAGGCGTTTCGGACGCATGCGCTGGATTACCTCCTCAAACCCGTCGAAGATGATCGGCTGAACGAGGCGCTCGCCCATGCGCGTCAACGGATCGCCGAGCGGGACGCCGCGCGTCAGGCGAGACGGATCCGCAAGCTGCTCGACGAACTGGCGCCCGAGGCGCGGGAGCGGCTGGCGGCGGTGCTGGAGGACACAGAAGAAGGTGGGAGCGGCTATCTGGAGCGATTGGCGATTCGTGACCGGGGGCGTGTCGCCTTGGTTGCCGCCCGTGACATCGACTATATCGATGCCGCCGGCGACTATCTGTGCATTCACGTGGGAGACGAGACACATATCCTGCGCGAGACCATGAAGACGATGGAAGCCCGCCTCGATCCCACTCGCTTCCAGCGCATTCACCGTTCGACCATCGTCAATCTGGAGCGGGTCCAGGCCGTCGAGCCCCATGGCAATGGCGAGTGTTTCCTGGTGCTCGCAGGAGGAAAGCGCCTCAAGGTCTCCCGCAGCCGCAAGGCTGTCGCGCTCAAGCTGCTCAATCCGAGCTAGGCTGACCGGTCTTGTCGATGAATGTGCGCAAGGCCGTCTGCACCGCCGGCGTATCCCAGCGCGCCGGTCCCACGAGGCGGCCGACCTCCCGGCCGGCGGGATCGAGCAGCAGGGTCGTCGGCAATCCCGGGATGGCGAGCGCGCCCATGGCGGCCAGTTTGTCGTCGAGAAGCGTGTCCAACCGCGTGACGCCATAGCCGCGCATGGCGGAGACCACCTTCTCGCGCGGCATGCTGTCCAGCGAGACGAGGGTGACCGTGAACCGCTCGCCGCCGAGCGCCGCCTGAAGCCGATCGAGGGTCGGCAGTTCCTCCACACAGGGCGCGCACCAGGTGGCCCAGAAATTGACGAGCGTCCAGCGGCCGGCGAGCTTTACGATGGGGACTGACCCTTCCGCTCCCGTGAAGGTGAGCCCGGCGGGCAGCGGCTGCGGTTGTTCGTGGACCACGAGCCCCGGCAGGGCCTGTTGAAGGGCTGCGCGTGCTGCGGCCGGGGTTTTCTCTGGTTGCGTTCGCTGTTCCGGCGTGAAAGCGCCGTCTTGCGGGAACGGGCCGACATGGTAAAGGATAAGTGCCAAGGCCGCGGCCCCCGCCAGCACCACGAGCCAAGGCCGAAGCGCAGAGTTGGACGACATCACCACCTCCCCGTTACACGAAGGGTCCGAATATCCCATGGCTTCATCGCACGAACCGGCAGACGGCCTCAAGCGCGAAGGGAAGGCGCGTGTCGAATCCCCGCACAGCGGTCATGCCCTGTGGGGGGGACGATTTGCGGGCGAGCCCGACATCCTGATGCAGCAGATCAACGCCTCCATCGATGTTGACCGTCGCTTCGCGCTGGAGGACATTGCACTTTCACGGGCGCATTGCCGGATGCTGATGGCACAAGGCATCATTCCGGCCGAGGATGGTAAGAACATATTGCGCGGCCTCGACCAGGTGGAGGCCGAGATCCGCGCCGGCGACTTCCCCTTCGATCCCGCGCTGGAGGACATCCACATGCATGTCGAGGCGCGGCTGCATGAGATCATCGGTCCGGCCGCCGGGCGGTTGCATACGGCCCGCTCGCGCAACGACCAGGTGGCGACCGACTTCCGCCTCTGGTGCCGGCGGGCGATTCTCGTGCTCGACGCCGCCGCCGAACGGCTTCAGGAGGCTCTGCTGGCGCGGGCCGAGGCCGAGGCCGAGACCGTGATGCCGGGCTTTACCCATCTTCAGATCGCTCAGCCCGTCACGTTCGGTCATCATCTGATGGCCTATGTGGAGATGCTGTTTCGTGACCGTGGCCGGTTGCGGGACGCTTATCGGCGGATGAATGAATCGCCGCTGGGTGCCGCGGCGCTCGCCGGTACCGGCTTTCCGATCGACCGCCGGATGACGGCGGAAGCCCTGGGCTTCGATCGGCCGATGGCCAATTCTCTCGACGCCGTCTCGGCCCGGGATTTCGCGCTCGAGCTGATCGCCGCTCTCGATATCGCAGCGCTTCATCTTGCGCGGTTTGCCGAGGAGCTGGTGTTGTGGTCGTCGCCGGCTTTCGGATTTCTGCGGATCGCCGACAGCTTTTCGACCGGCTCGTCCATCATGCCGCAAAAGCGCAATCCCGATGCCGCCGAGCTGGTGCGGGCCGGGCCGGGGCGCAGCTTCGGGGCCTATGCGCGGTTGCATACGGTGGTCAAGGCACTGCCGCTCGCCTATGCCAAGGATCTGCAGGAGGACAAGGAGCCGGTCTTCCAGGCGGTGGACGCCATGCGGCTGTTCTATGCGGTGATGGCCGGGATGACCGAAACGATGACCATCGATCGGGCGGCGATGGCGGCCATGGCCGGCAAGGGTTTCGCCACCGCCACCGATCTGGCCGACTGGCTGGTGCGCGAGAAGGGACTCGCCTTCCGGCAGGCGCATCACGTCACGGGCCGGCTGGTCCGGTTGGCCGAGGAACGCGGCGTGGGGTTGGAGGCGCTTTCGCTCGCCGATATCCGCAAGGTCTATTCCGGGGCCGATGAGAGCATTTTCGCCGTGCTCGACCCAACGCGTGCGGTCGCCGCCCGCAGCAGCGAAGGCGGCACCGCGCCGCAACATGTGCGAGACGCGGTCGCGGCGGCGCGAGGACGGCTGGCCCAAGGGAAAGCCTGGCGCGAGGAAGAGGCCCGGCGGCTGCCCGTCGGCCTGGAGGAACCGTTGTGAGAAGCAAGCACCAAGGCCGGCTCTCGCGCGCCGCGGTTATCGCTTTTGCGATGCTGCCGCTCGCTTTCCTGCTGGTATCCTGCGGGCGGTCGGCACCGCCGGTGGCCGCTCCCGCCCAGCCACCGGATCGTGTTGAAGGGCGTCAGCAAGACGAAGACTGGCTGAGCGAGACATTCGAAGACGAGGAGGGCGACAGGCGCGGTGGGATCGCACCGCCGCGCCCGGCGGCAGACGAGAGGGCGGATAACAGGCGGGAGCAGTCTTCGCCTTCCTCGCCCGACGGCCGCAGAGGGTGAATGGGAGGTCATGGATCATTTTCACTACCATGACGGCGTGCTGCATGCCGAAGACGTGCCCCTTCCCACGATCGCGGCGCAGTGCGGCACGCCTGTTTATGTCTATGCCAGTGCGACGCTGGAGCGCCATTATCGCGTTCTCGATGATGCCCTCGGCGGGCTCAATCACTTGATTTGCTTTGCCGTCAAGGCCAATGGCAATCGTTCGGTATTGGCCAGTCTCGCCCGTCTCGGCGCCGGCGCCGATGTCGTGAGCCTGGGCGAGCTGAGCCGCGCCCGCGCCGCCGGGATCCCGGCCGAGCGGATCGTCTTTTCCGGGGTTGGCAAGACACCGGAAGAACTGGCGGCGGCGCTGGATGAGAACATCTATCAGTTCAATGTCGAATCCGCGGCCGAGCTGGCCATGCTCGATCGCATCGCGCGCAAGATGGGGACGCAAGCGCCGGTGGCGTTGCGTGTCAATCCTGATGTCGCTCCGGCCACCCATCGCAAGATCGCCACCGGTTCGCGGGAGACGAAGTTCGGCATCCCTTACGAGCAGGCGCGCGATCTCTACCGGCAGGCCGCGGCGATGGCTGGAATCCGCGTCCAGGGCATCGATGTGCATATCGGTTCCCAGATCACGGACCTGGCGCCCTTCGCTGCGGCCTTCGCCCGGATCACCGATCTCGTGCGGCGGCTGCGGGAAGACGGCATCGCGATCACGACGGTCGATCTGGGAGGAGGGCTCGGTGTGCCCTATGTCCGCGCGGGTGATGCGCCGCCGGATCCGGCATCCTACGGGGCGCTCGTGCATAGACTTGTCGGGGATCTCGGCTGCCGGGTGATCGTCGAGCCCGGGCGGTTGATCGCGGCCAATGCCGGTGTGCTGGTGGCGCGGGTGGTCTTGGTCAAGGAGACGGTCCATCGCCGCTTCGTGGTGCTGGATGCCGGCATGAACGATCTCATGCGTCCGGCGCTCTATGACGCCGCCCATGAGATCGTCCCCATCCGGGAACCGGCCGCCGAGGGGGCGAGGATCACCGCCGATGTCGTGGGACCGGTGTGTGAGACGAGCGACGTGTTCCTGCGCGATGCATGCTTGCCGCCGTTGGCCGCCGGGGACCTCGTGGCGATCCGCTCGGCGGGCGCCTATGGTGCGAGCATGGCTTCTGCCTACAATGCGCGGGATCTGGCACCCGAGGTGCTGGTGCGCGGCTCCCGCTGGGCCGTGGTGCGCGCGCGCATCACCTGGCGGGATCTGATGGCATATGAGCCGCTGGCGCCCTGGCTCGACAAGAAGGGGCGCTGTCCGGCACAATAGGGCCGGCGGATGAGGCCTGGATGCAGAACGTGTGGCGCAATCGCGGACAGCTCCTTCACGAACACGAAACGGAATCGGGCGCACAACCGGCGGCTGGTGAGCAGCGGCTGTCTTGCCGGCTGGCCGAGGCGCGCAGGCGGGTTCGGTTTCTGCTTTTTGGCGCGCGTATGGTGGTGGCGCTCGAGCGCGGTCTCCGGCTGTGCTGGCCGGCCGTGGCGGTTTTCGGTTCCTATCTGGGACTGGCCGCGGCCGGCGTGTGGGAGGGGCTTCCGGAAGCTGTCGCGCTTGTGGCGTTCGCGGCCGCGGGCGGATTGGCGGCGCTTCATCTGTGGGCGGGGTGGCGGCGCCTCACCCGTCTGCCGTCGGCAGATGCCGCCATGGGGCGTCTTGCGCGCGCAAACGGCGTGCCGGTCGGCAGTGTGGCCGCGCTTTTCGACCGACCGGCGACCGGAGACCCGGCCTTCTGGCGCCTGCATCTGGCCCGAGCGCGCGCGGCCTGCGGGCGGCTTCGACTCTTCCGGCCGCGGCTCGCCCTGCCGGCCGAACCACATGGGTTGGTGGCGTTGGGGCTGCTGATTCTTCTCACCGGCCTCGCGCTCGGGCGTGGCGCGAGCTGGCCGCGCATGACAGCGGCCCTGCCGCCGCCGCTCGTTCGGGAACCGGCCCAGGTGGCCCTGGCGGCGGTGATCCAGCCGCCCGCCTATACCCGTCTGCCGCCGCGGCCGGTTATCGACGGGGTGAGTGCCGCCGATCCACCGGCGCGCCGGATCACGGCCATACCGGTCGGCAGCCGGCTGGTGGTGACGGTATCGGGCGGGCATGCCCGTCCGCTGATCCTGGGTCCGAAGACACGCATTCGGTTGTCGCATCAGCCAGGCGAGCGCTTTGCCGGCGCGGTTGCGCTCACGCATTCTGGGCGGTGGACGGTCAGCCAGGGGCGGCGCATGCGCCTTGCGCTCGACATCGAACTGGTGGCCGACAGGCCGCCGCGCTTGTCCCTGGCTCGCCCGCCCCAGGCCTCGCCGCGGGGATTGCTTGCGCTCAGGCTGCGGGCCGAGGATGATTACGGCTTGCGGGACGGTGTCGTCAGCTTCTATGCGGACGAGGCAGCCTTCAAAGCCGATCGCCCCTTCGCAAGCCTGCCGCTTCACCCGGCTGACCGGGCCGGCATCCAGGAACTGGCGGTGAACGTGGACTTGGCAGCCGACGCCCATGCCGGCCTGCCGGTGATCATGCGCGCGGTGGTGCGGGACGCGCGCGGCCAGCAAGCGACGACGGAGCCGCTGCCGCTGACCTTGCCGGAGCGGCGCTTCAATCATCCCCTAGCCGCTGCGATCGCGAAGCTGCGCATGACTCTCCTGCGTCATCGCGAGCAGGCGCCCTTGGTCGTGGCCGGACTCGACGCGATCCGTGCCGAGCATGCCGGGTTTCATGATCACAAGACCGCCTATCTCGGCTTGCTTGCCGCGATCTGGCGGTTGAGGCTGATGGCCGAGCCTGCTGCGGTGGATCAGGCAGCGGCTCTGCTCTGGCAGGTGGCGCTCGATCTGGAAGACGATGGGTTGAGCCTGGCCGGCCACGACATGCGGGAGGCGTTGGAAACCCTTGCCGCGGCGCTCGGCGGCCATGGCGATCTCGAAGCGGCCATGGCGGCGGCCGAGAACGCGATCGCGGGTTTTCTCGCCCGCCTTGCGCTTGAACAGCTCAAGGCGGCATCCAGCATGCCGCTCGCCGATCTGGCGGGCGTGATGCAGCAGGCCGGACAGATGGGCGGCCGCCGGCTGCACGAGTTGATGGCTGAGATTCGATCGCTCATGAAGGCAGGGCGCCGGGCGGAGGCCGAAGCGCTTTTCCGCCAGTTGCGTGCGGTTTTGGAACAGGCGGCCGCTCACCCCATGACGGCCGAGGACATCAAGCGGGCCGTGCGTGTGCAGCGGAGCCTGCGTGATCTTTCCCGTCTGACCCGGGCCCAGGACAATCTGCATGATCGCACGGTGCAGGCGGCGTTGCTTGCAAGTCTGCTCGCTGAACGTGGAATCGCTTTCGACTCCGCGCCGCTCGCCCATGAGCAGGAAGAGCTGCGCGCGCGCCTTGAGGGGATCATGAAGGCGATGCGCGAAGCAGGCGTGGAGCCGCCGCCGCTGTTGCCCCAGGCGGGGCGATCCATGGATCTGGCGACCCAGGCCTTGCGGGCGCGCTCGGGCGGGCGTGCGAGTGTGCATCAAAACGATGCGATCGATGCGCTCAAGCAGGTGCTTGAGGCGCTGCGTCGGCAGGCGAGCGGGATGGCGCTCACGGGAGCGGCTGCGCCCGGGCTGGCCGATCCGCTCGGGCGGCCGGCCGGCATGATCGGCGGGGCGGATCTTGCGCTGCCGAAGGGGCTCGATCGCAGGCGTCTGCACGAGTTGATGGAGGCGGTGCGGCGGCGATTGGCGGATCCGGCGCTCGATGAGGAAGGGCGCCGCTATCTGGAACGCCTGCTCGAGATCTACTGAGGCTTGTTGGCCAAAAAGGCAAGCTGCGCCTTCTCCAGCCACCGGCGCCGCTTGCGGCGTCGCGCGAGCAGGAGGCCGCTCGCAGCCAGATACAGCAAGGCGATCGCGACGATGTCGCCGATCAGCCGACCCGGCAGGCCGAGGATCCGGCCGCTGTGAACCGCGGCGAGAACATCGATGAGCGGAACCCCGACAAGGCGGGTGGCATGCGCGAGGGTGCGGCGCTCCTGCGCGCTTGCGGGCGGTCTTGGGGCGGGCGCCCATGTGACGGCATCGGCCGAGCCCGCAAAAGGCGCGGCCGCACCAAAATCCGGATCGAAATGGAACAGGCCTGAGGTGGTGCGTATGACCGGCCTGTTTGTCCGGTCCTTTCCAAGAGCGATGACGTTTCCGGGCAGCAAGCCCCCCCCTATTCGCTCCACCAGCCGACCGTCCTGGGTGAACAGGAGGATCGTCTGGCGGTCGCCGACGAGAAAGCCGTCCTGCAAGCTGAGGGCGCCGATGGGATCATCCAGCGCATGGATGCGTTTTTGCTCCGGGATAACGAGCCAGCCATCGACCCACGGCAGTTCCAGGCCGTTCGGGCGGTCGATCAGGGCGGTGCGTTCATCCACCAGGGACAAGAAAGGGGCGGCGGCCAGATCTCGCAGACGGACCGTGCTCAAGCCCCATTCTTCCACATGATTGAGGGCGAGGCCCGTGAGAGCCATGATCAAGACGATGACCGCGGCCGCGATACCGAGACGGCGGTGCCAGCGCCGCAGGAAGCCTTTGCCATTGCGCCGCGTCCGGCGGGCCGACATCCCCTGGGGCTGTGGGTTCGGGCGGGGCTGGGAAGTGTCCGGCATTCTCATTTGCGCTGTCCCAATCCGTGTTTCGGGGGAGGGGCTGTTTTCGCGCGCACCCATTCATCGAGCAGGAGGGCCGTACGCGCCATGCGGATCATGGCATTGACGGACAGCGTCGCCCCCGCAATGCCGTCAATGCGCCGATCAAGGTTTTTCTTGTCGTCGAAACCGGCGCCCACGAATTGCGCGCGGAACTGCGGATAACGGATCTCGTAACCGCGGCTTTCCCGGTAGATGAGGACCGAAGCCCGGGCGATCCGCCCGCCCTCGACCACGAAACCAGCCGTAATCGGTTCGGATTTGCCGATCTCTTCCAGGATCCAGGCGGTGCGCCCGTCCTTTCGCCAGTAGCGCAGCCGCAAAGCGGAGAGCGGGTGCCCCATCACCGCCCTGATCTGTTCTTGGAGCGGCTTCGTCAGCCACAGCATCTTCGGTCTGGGCGGCGTATTCCCAAAGGCGGCGGCAAGGAAGGAGGCCGGCGGCTCGATCACCTCTTCGCGCGCCAGAGCCGGCTTGTCCGTTGTTCCCAGCGCGAGCAGGATGCCGAGCCAGAAGAATATGCGCACGGCCCATCCGGCAGGAGAGGGAAGGACGGCCCGGGCCATCCTTCCCGTCTCTGCCACCTGCTCGGGGCTTTGAACCCGTCTTGCGCTCATGCCCCAATCCATGTCTTGATCCCGTGTCTCCTCTTAGAAGCCGAAGGCGACGCCAAGCAGAAGGGCGAAGCTGTCGTCCCGGCTGCCGACGTCCAGGAAATTCGTCAGTCCGGCGAGCGTCGGCTGGTTGGTCCAGGTGTATTCGCCCGCGATCTGGAACACCCAGCCCGGTCGCGGCACAAAGCCGAGACCGGCCGTCGCCCGGCCGATGCGGGCATCACGCGTCGATAGCGTGGTCAGCGCCGCTCCGTCAAAGGAGATTCCTGTCAGCTGATTGTTAAAAAAGACTTGCTCGAAGCGCAGCGTCGGAATGAGGCGTGGGTCGGCAAAGCCCTTGGTAAAGAGGTTATTCTCACCGGTATTCAGAGCGATCGGGTAGCGCAGCTCGACCCAATAGCCGCTCTTCTGCTTGGCCATGACGTTCTTGGAGAGCGTGAATTCGATCTCATGCTTGGCGCGGGCGCCGTTTTCCACCGGCCCTTCTATCGCGCGTTCCTTGGCGAGCGCGCGCTTCGCGAAGGCGGCCGCGACATCAGCGACCGCGGAAAAATGGGTGGTGACCGCCTCGTATTCCAGCTCGATCCCGCCGAGGCGGCTCAGCCCGTCCAGGCCCAAGGACCACAGCCTGCGGCCCTTGCCGAGCGCATCCGGCACATAGTTGCCGACATAGCCCGAGACCGCGATCTCGTGGGCGGGGACCGGGTGCCAGGCGAGACGGCCGGTGATCGAGAGATTGTCGTTGACATTGCCGTCGAACGGTCCGCGTTGCGGGCCGAAGGAGGCTTCGAACTTGCTTTCCAGCTCGGCGTTCGTGTCTTCGGATACGGCTTTGAGAATCTCTTCGAGCTCGAAGTCGAGCGCCACACCGTTGACCGCGTAGAGCCGATAGTCGAGACGGCCGGCATCGCCGAGATCGAGGATGCCGCTCACCCCGGCTCCCAGCTCCGCCCAGGCCGCCTTGGCCGGCAGGACCGGCACGCCGCGATCGACAAGCGAGCGGCGGGGCAGAATCCACTGGTTGTCGTCGTGATTGATGTTGAATCGGCCGATCGGCACGAGCAGCGCCCCGAAGTCGAGATTGAGCGCATCGGTAAGGCGATAGCGCGCCCAGGCCTGTTCTATGGAAATCTCCGAGCCGTTGGTCGCCTCGACGGCCTGTTCAATTTGCAGGGCGCCCGGTGCGAAGGAAATCCCCTTTTCGACCTCGAGTTGGGTAAAGCGTTCCAGCTCCAATTCGAGATGGGTCTCCAGGCGATCGGCGGGTTCGGCCTCGAGCGCCAGAATGAAGCGGCGGAAGGTGAAACCGGTATTGCCCTTGTCGGCATCACTGGCCTCGAAGCGGACCGAACCATAGCCACCCAGCTTGACACGCTGCCACCAACCGTCGCCTCCGCTGGCTTCGGCTTGGGCTTCGAGCCAGGCGCCGGTCGCCTCGATCTGGGCCTGCTGCTCGGCGATCTGGGCTGCCAGCGCATCGATGCGGGGCGCCAGATTCTGCTGGTTCCTGCGGGCTGCTTCCGCGGCCGGCAGCGCCTTTTCCTTCAGAAGCTTTTCAAGGGTTGCGATGCGCTGCTGTTGGTCCTGGATGATGCGCCACATTTCGGCGCGCGAGGGCAGGTCGGCCTGGGCGCTGTCGGCCTGTTGGGCGCCAGCGGGCAGCGTTACCAGGACACCCAGCGCGATCGCGCTGACCGAGCCGGCAAGACGGATGCGGGAAGGGGCGGCCTGTCTCATCAGTTCCGTTTCCTCTCCTTAAGGTTTTGTTTCATGCATCAGCCGCGACCGGAAAATCGCAAGAAGGGAGCGAGACTGTCGCGGCCATACGAGGCACAGATGCGACCGATTCGCATCTATGCTCTTCCATGCCTGCCTCATTGTCAGCTGTCAACAATAAAAATGATATTCATTCTCATAAGCGGCAGTGTGCCTTCATCGTTCCGGCAGGACGGGTAAGGAGAAGGCATGAAATGATGGGGAGAGCACGGGAAGAGAGAAGAAACAGGCGGAAGGCAAGAAGCGAGTGACGGGAATAAGAGCGCGAACGCAGCTGGGCGCAATGGGGAGTCGGGGGTGAAAACGGCCATAAGCGGAAGGATCGTTCAGACGGTTTTTGTGTTATAATGATCATTACGCGCCCGCAGTGCCTGTGTGTGGCGTCTCGGGCGTGTGCAAGACAGCGTCACAAGCGCAAAGGGGAGGAAACCGATGAACGACGCTTTGATCGCTCTGGCTTGGACGGCGGCTCTGGCCGGCGTGTTGTGGTTGCCCTATGTGCTTGCGCGCATGCAGGTATGGGGCCTGAAGAAAACGCTGGACAATCCCGATCCCAATGCGCCGGCCTTGCCGGACTGGGCCAACCGCGCGCAGGCGGCCCATGCGAATCTGACCGAGAATCTCGTGCATTTCGCAGCGCTCGTTCTTGTGGCGCAGATTCTGGGAGCCGCCGGGAGCATCGCGTTGTGGGCGGTCGTCTTTTTCTGGGCGCGACTGGCCCATGCGGTGATCTACATTCTGGGTATTCCGGTATTGCGCACGCTGGCTTTCGTGGTCGGCTGGGTGGCTGAGATCCTGATCTTCCTGACGGTCGTCCAGGCGCTTTACGCCGGCTGAGGCGGACACGCTGGAAAGCGTAAGACAAGTAAAACAAAAAGGGACGGGGCCCGCCTGTCTGTTTGGATGCGACGGGCGGGCCTCGTTCGTCGGGCCGAGGCTTTCGGCTGCCGGAAGGATGGCGTTGGTTAGAACGTCACGCCCAACTTGCCGGAGACCAGATGCTGGTTGAAGTCGGCCGAAGGTAGGTTCGAGACGAAGCTGGCGAACTCATATTCGGCCAGGAAGAACAGATGGCGGGTGAGCGGAATCCGCCACTCGGCATTGAAGCGATAGCGATCGTCATCGCGCACCACCCCGATGGACGGCGTAATCGCGCGATAGTTGCGCTTCTCATAGCGGGCTGTCAGTCGCAGCCTGCTGTCTTGGCCCGCGACCGGAAAGCGCCGTGTGTAGCGCAACCGGATCTCATGACCCCGGAAATCGAATTCCGGTGCCACCGCATTCTCGTCTTCATAACGGTAACGCAGCGTCCAGTAGCTGCGGGTGCCGTCCAGGAAGTAGTAGAGGGAGATGGAGCCGGCATTCACCTTGGCGTCACGCGCGGTGCGGTTGGTGAAGTTCTTGTCCGTATAAACATATTCGAGCCGCCAGAAGAGCGTCTTGCCGATGAATCCGGACAGCGCCGGCGCGATGCGGTTGATGGTGAGAAACCCTTTCCGGCCCAAGCTCGCATCGACGAAGCTGTAGTCGAGATCAAAGGTGATCTTGCCGAGGTCCTGGCTGAATCCGGCGCTGGCGCGATGGGTCTGCAGGTCGAAATTCGTGAAATCGGCGTGCAGACTCTGGGAGAAGTCATAACCGGCGCGCAGGGTCGTGCCGGGGGCCAGATCGCCTTCCACCTCGATCGTGGCATCGAAGACGGCGGCGATGTCACCGGCCGCCGTTGCGGTATCCAATTGGATGACCGAGATGTTGCTGTCGTATTCCGCACCCGCACTTGCTTCGAAATCGACGCGCACGGGGTTGTCGGCATCGGCGCGGCCCGCGGATGGGACCATCGCCATGACGAATGTCAGCGCGAGCCCAACCGTCACAACCGGCAGGAACTTGCCGTCTTTTGTGGTGTGCTTCCTGCATTTTCGGGCGTTCATGGACTTGATCCTTCCCTGACGTGACTGGCGATTGGTAACGACCGCCGAGAATGCGGCCTGCCTTCGCAGCTTCTCCTTATAGTCTTAACGCTATGTTGATGACACGATCATGGCCGCCGGGGCCGGATCCGAGGGGCCGCCTGCTGGCGGCGCCCCCGGATCGCCGGCTTCAGCCGTCGCCACGGGTATCGTCGTTGACATCGTCGTCCACGTCATCATCGACATCATCCCGGACATCGTCGCGTGCATCATCCCGGGCATCGTCGCGTGCATCATCCCGGGCATCGTCGCGTGCGTCGTCCCGGGCATCATCGCGTGCGTCATCCCGGGCATCGTCGCGTGCGTCATCCCGGGCGTCGTCTCGGGCATCATCGCGTGCGTCATCCCGGGCATCATCGCGTGCGTCATCCCGGGCATCGTCGCGTGCGTCATCCCGGGCGTCGTCTCGGGCATCATCGCGTGCGTCATCCCGGGCGTCGTCCCGGGCGTCATCGCGTGCATCATCGCGCGCGTCGTCGCGGGCATCATCCCGAGCATCATCTCGGGCGTCATCTCGAGCATCGTCCCGGGTATCATCACGCATGTCATCACGGACATCGTCATTGACGTCGTCATTGACGTCGTCGTTGACGTCGTCGTTGACGTCGTCGTTGACGTCGTCGTTGACGTCGTCACTGACGTCATTGCGGACATCGTCGCCGACATCGGTCCGGACATCGTCGTCCACGTCTTCGCGCAGGTCATCATCCATATCGCCACGCATGTCGTCATCGACATCGTCCCGGACGTCGTCATCGACGTCGTCGCGCATGTCGTCCTCGGCATCGCGACGGACATCGTCGCTGGCGCTCTGACGGGCTTCGTCACGCGCTTCATGCCGAGCCTCTTCGGCGGCCTCGCGTGCCGCATCGGCGTCATCATGCGCCGCATCGCGGACCGCGTCGGCGGCCTCGTGTGCGGCATCGCGGACCGCATCAGCGGCATCATGCGCGGCGTCCCGAGTGGCCTCGGCATCTTCATGCGCGGCATCGCGCGCGGCGTCATGGTCGTCGTCGTGGATGTCTCCGGACACATCGTGGTCCGGAGGATCGACGTCCTGAGCCGCGGCCGGCAGATTCGCCATGGCAAGCAGGGCTGAGACCGCACAGGCGGACAGCAGGCTACGCATCCATCTGCGATCGCAATCGGTCTTGGGCATCGGGCACACTCCCTTTCCTTGGTTGCCGGATCCATTCATGAGGCACCGCCGGCGTGCGGCGGATCCCTTCCGCACTCACGCAAGGGGAGAAGCAATTATTCCCGGCTCGTGGGGAAGAATTGTCTGGGGCCTGCTCGGACCGCCGATCAGTGCGGGAGATGGCGGGATGGGGCGTCCGTCTGGAGCAGGCCGTAGCCGGTGAGGGGGTCCCGACCGGCCGGCGGCAGGTCGGCCACATGGGTGAGCAGACGGGAGAGGACCGCTTCGCGTGTAGCCGGCTCCGGCGGTGTTGTGCGGGCAAGAAGGCGCGCGGCGGCTGCGCCTGCGAAGGCGGCGGCGAAGGATGTTCCGCTTGCCCGTGTGAGCCCGCCGCCGGGAACGGCGACCGGCACGTCCACCCCCGGTGCCGCGAAGGCGATGTGCGACCCGCGCCCGGCATGCACATATACGCGGCCGTGGCGGTCCACCGCCGTGACGGCGAAGACCGCTGGATAGGCCGCCGGATAGCGGGGCGGGGCGTGGGGGCCGTCATTACCGGCGGCGGCGAACAGGAGCAACCCGCGCGCGGCCGCGCGCACAACGGCGGCTTCCAGCAGGGCGTTCGGAGGGCCGGCGAGGGCCAGCACCACGACCCGTGCCGGCGAGGCCGCCAGCCAGTCCAAGGCCGCGACGATGGATTCCGCTGTCGTCGCCGGTCCCCAGTCGGGCAGCTGCATGAAGACGGAAGCCAGATAAAGGGGGCTTTGCGGGCTGACGCCGCCGACCCCGCAGGCCGGATCGGCGAGCATGATCGAGGCTGTCATCGTGCCGTGGCGGTAGGCGGCCTGGCTGTTCTCGGGCAGGAATCGTCTCTCCCTGATCCGGGCATGGCGAAAGCAGGGATGCGTGCGTTCGAGGGCGCTGTCCACGAGGCCGATGGCGGCGGCAGCGGGCTGGGAGGCGGTCGGCGCAGCGCGCGGGACCATGGGCCGCCGCTTTCGGCCGGCGGCGGCCGGCGGCGGTGCGTCTCCCGGCGTCTGTGCTTCGGCCGGTCGATAGAGGTGGTTGTAGTCGACCGCGACCGCCTCGGGCAGGCTCTCGGCGAGGACGGCCCGGGCTGCCGCGATTCGCCCGTCGGGCACGACGAGTCGCACCAATCGGCCGCCCAGGTTGGGCAGCGGGCGGTCTTCGGCCGTTCGGAAGCCCTGCTCCGCCAGCTTGCGGAGCGCCGCGTCGGCGCGCGTGGGGATCAGGACCAGCACTTCGTCGGCGATGACGTCCTCGGGCCGGCCCAGATCATCGAGGATGCGGGTGACGACGGCGGCTCGTGTGCGCCTTTGCTCGTGATCTTCTGCATCTGCCGCGGTTGCGGCCGTGCGCCGACGATTCCGGTTTTCCTTTCGGTCGTCATGGCGATCGTCACCGGCACGATCCCGGCCGCCGCTCTTCCGGTCGGAGTCTTCGCGGTCGCCTTTCTCCTCTTCGCGCCTGCCTGCCCACATATCGTCTCGGTCGTCTTCGCTGGCGCGTTCGGCCCGGTCGTCACCTTTTCGTTCGGCCCGTTCTGCGGCCTCGTCTTCCACCTCCTGCTCCACGGCGTTTTCCATCTTGTCTTCGACGCCGTGCTCGACTTCCTGTTCGATGTCTTCTTCCACCCGATTCTGGACGCGATCCTCGATCCGATTTTCGGTGCGGTCTTCCACCCGGGTTTCCGTGCGATCCTCGATCCGGTTCTCGACTTCCTGTTCGACCTGACCACCGCCTTCGAAACCCACTATGCAGTCCAGCTACGACGCTATCACCAAGGCGTTAATCGAGCACAGGCGGACCTGTTCAAGGATATCAACGACGAATTGCCTCCCTTTTGACACCACAACTCCATCGACAACGCTACGGCCGGTAACACCGGCCCAGCCAGTCGCCGAGCACTACAGGCAAGCCCATCATA
>CAZJPA010000030.1:0-18950 GCA_964547755.1 uncultured Sphingomonadales bacterium | reverse complement strand
GATTGAGCGTGACGGTAATGCGGTCGCAGTAGCCGGCGAGCGCCTCGTCGATGGCGTTGTCCACCACCTCGAAGACCATGTGATGAAGGCCGGAACCGTCATCGGTATCCCCGATATACATGCCCGGTCGCTTGCGTACGGCATCGAGCCCCTTCAAGACCTTGATGGATTCGGCATCATAGGCCTCGGCATGTGAATCGCTTGCGCGAATCTGTTCGTTTTCCTGCGTCATATTCCCACTTATATCGATTCACGGGGCAGGCGACTGCCCATCACTCACCCTAAGACACGGATTCGCGTGAAGGACGGGACGGGAATGCGTGTCGTCCATAATGCTGGCGTCCTACTTTCTATTTAATGATTGATGCGTCCCGCGTCGATCCTGAACAGCAAGGAATGGGGAGATTTTTCAAGTGGCGTAAACAGCTCCTCGCTGGTGCCGGCCAGCCAGATTTCCCCTGGGAATCCGGCGAGCCGGGCAAGAAACCGCGCGCGCCGCTCTGCATCGAGATGGGCGGCAACCTCATCGAGCAGCAAGATCACCGGCCCGCCTTGTCGTTCGGCCGCGAGCTCAGCATGCGCCACCACCAAAGCCAGAAGCAACACCTTCTGCTCACCGGTGGACGCCAGCCGTGCCGGCCGCGCTGTCATGCTTCCCGGAAAACGGCCGGATACCATGAAATCGGTCAGATGCGGGCCAAATCCTGTGCGTCCCTCGCGGGCATCCTGGTCTCGCCGCGCTTTGAGCCGGGCCCGGATCTCCTCTTCGACGACGAGAGCGGCGCGCCCTGCGGCCAGCCCCTCCTCGACGCTGCCCTGCAGCGTGACTTGGGGCAACGGAAAGCCCGCAAGCGTATGGGCGCTGAGATGAGCGTTGAGCAGCTCTATGACCTCCAGCCGAGCGGCGGCGATCGCCACGGCCGTCTCGGCCATTTGCGCTTCGAGAGCCGTCAGCCAATGGGGATCGGCCCCGTTCCCAGCCCGCAGCAGCAGACGCAGACGCTGGCGCATCGCCCGTTCGTGTCGGCCGAGCAGCCGCACATGTTCCGGATAGAAGCTCGAGACGATGCGATCGAAGAAGCGGCGACGGCGACCGGCGCCGTCCAGAAACAGACGATCCATGGCCGGGCTCGCCCAGGTGACGGTGATCAAGTCCGCCAGAGCCGACGGGCCGCGTTGCCGACCGTCAAGGAGAACCTGTCGTCGCATCTTCGCGTCCACGCCGACAAGCCCGCCGGCGTGAGGCGAAAATGGCGCATCTTCGTCTTCCTCCTCACCCCCTTCGGTGTCCTCATCGCTGACCGCACGCGCGCGCACGACGACTTGCCGCTCATCACCGAAACGGTCGTGCAGCGATGCCGAGACCATCCAGCCCAGACTGGGGTCAGCACCATTGCGCAGGATCTCGGGCAAGCGCGCCCCCTTGAGTCCGCGCCCGGTGGCGAACATAGAGATCGCCTCCAGCACGCTCGTCTTGCCCGCGCCATTCGCGCCGACGAGAATGCGCACCGGAGCCTCGGTATCGAGAGCCAGCAAACCATCGGCGAGATTGCGAAAGCAGCGCGTCTTGAGAGCCCGCAGAACCGCGCGTGTGCGCAGCGGAGTGCTGCCCCCCACATCGGGGGGCTGGAGACGAATCCCGGACCGATCATTCATGCTGGCGGGCATTCCTCGCTGCGGGCGGATGAGACCGCCTGTGCGCAACAAGCAGCCGAACCATCCGGTCGGCCGCCATCGACACCCAGCTATACGCGCATCGGCATCAGCACATAAAGCGCGCTTTCATCCTCGGGATCGACGATGATCGTCGGCGAAGTGGCGTCCATCAGCCGAATTTCCGCCTCCGCACCTCCGATCTGGGCCAGAATATCCAAAAGATAGCGCGCATTGAACCCAATCTCCAGCGGCGCACCTTGATAGGCCGCTGCGAGCTCTTCGGTCGCCGTTCCATGCTCGGGACTCGTGACCGACAACACAATCCGGTCCGCTTCCAATGTCAGCTTCACCGAACGCGTCTTTTCGCTGGAAATCGTGGACACGCGATCCACCGCCTCGGCCAGCAACCGAGCATCCACGCGCAGGATCTTGTCATTGGCCGTGGGGATCACCCGCTCGTAGTCCGGGAATGTGCCGTCGATGAGCTTAGAGGTAAGCACCGCGGAATCGAAGGCGAACCGGATACGCGTATCGGACAGGGAAACCGCGATGCTCCCGTCATATTCGTCGACGAGCTTGCGCAGCTCGGCCACCGTCTTGCGGGGCACAATGACGCCGGGCATACCGGCCGCCCCTTCGGGCATGGTGGTTTCCACCCGGGCCAGCCTGTGTCCGTCGGTCGCCACCGCCTTGAGCAGCGGCTCGCTGGCCTCCGCCACATGAAAATAGATGCCGTTGAGGTAGTAACGTGTTTCCTCCGTCGAGATCGCGAAACGTGTCTTGTCGATCAATCGCTTGAGGACATCGGCACCAAGCGAGAAGCGATGCGGCAACTCGTCAGCGGCCAGCTGCGGAAAGTCCTCGCGTGGAAGCGTAGCCAACTGAAAGCGCGCCCCGCCCCCCCGCAGCACGAGCCGCTCTTCGTCCAAGGCGAGCGCCAGCTCCGCCCCGTCGGGAAACTTGCGGATAATGTCATGCAAGGTATGAGCGGGCACAGTGGTGCCGCCGGCGGTCGTCACATTGGCCGGCACCTCCTCGACGAGCGCAATGTCGAGATCGGTGGCGGTCAACCGCAGTGTCTCACCTTCTGCAACCAGCTCCACATTGGACAGAATCGGAATGGTGTTGCGGCGCTCCACTACGCTCTGAATATGCGAGAGGGCGCGAAGTAGCGGATTGCGTTCGATCACGAGCTGCATGGCGCGTTTCACATCACCTGAATATCGTTGGCGTTTCCTCATCCCCCGCATGGCCGGATCGTCCTCACCGGGGCGTCCGACAGGGGGGCGTGAACGGCTCCCTCCTTGTCTAACCGGGGTCACGCTTGCGACACCGGCCCTAGCCGCGGCCTCTTATAGACCGGCACCGCCTGCAAATCACCCCCTTTTTGCAGGGTGGTCCGGGAAGCCCGAAATTGCCGTTTCGTTCCAACCGCCAGGGGCCGGTCCCCCTCTCCGCCACGGCTTGTGTGCCCTCTGCTTGCCTTCCACCAGTCCCATCCGGCCCGGACGGAAGCCCCGTGCAGACTCGTCACCGCCGGCGCGGAGTAAGAGTCAGCGTATCGAGCATATCGAGGACATCCGGTCGGTAACGGTCATAGTAGTGTAGCTCGGCCGCCTGATAAAGCATGAGATAGAGGCGTCCATCCACGATGGCGCCCGCAGCAAGACCACGACGGGGCACTTCGTCATGTAAGACGGTCCGAAACTCCATGACGAAGCCGGGATAGCCTCCGAAATCCCTGGGTTTGAGCGAGAGAATATCAAAAACGGTCACCCCCAGAGCCCGAGCATAGGAAGCCTTGATGAACTCGGCCACTTCCGGAATCAGCATTGAAGACCGGAAAACAGGCACTTCCCGTTTCTTGATCAGCTTATGCGGCAATTGAAAAAGAGCGCTGCCGCTGTACATGCCGGAAATCCATGCGATGAAGTCGAGACTTTCGCCATCGGCCGTCCACAATGCCACATGCTTGCGCCCATAGAATCCTTTTAGCTTGAGGCTGTTCCAGGCATGCGCCGGCGTTACCCAGAAGCTGCCGGTTACCAGCTGCTGACGGGGACGAACGAGACCGATGTCGCCTCCACAACCGGCAAGTAGGATGGGCATGAGGACGAACGCGAACAGGCCAAGCTTGCATCCCATGCGGTTGCGCGTTGCCGACCAGCGTTGCAGATGCCAGCGCTGCAGATGGGTAATCCTATCCGCTCTCTTCTCGTTTTGCCCCATGACGAGCTCTCCTCCTCTCCCCTCGGCCCTTGCGTGATCACGCGATAGGCCACGATTCCCGCGCATCCCCGGCCTTGCGGGAAGGATCATGGCTTCCCCTGATCATCCTGAAGATAGAATTCCAGCGCCTGACGGTCCGGCGCATCAGGCACCAGCTTCAGATAGGCGGACAGCGCCTTCTGCGCCTCACCCGGCTGCGTGCTCCAGCGCAAGGCGGCCAATCCGTAGCCTTTCCAGCACCAGGGGAACAGGCTCTGCCCGCTGGCTATTGCCTCGCGGTAGAATGTGAGAGCCGCCGGCCCGTCCCCCAGATTGCCGCGCCGGCGCAAGGCCTCGGCATTGACGCACAGCGCCTTGGCCGAGCGATCGCCCTCCTCAAGCAGCCGCTCGGCAAGGGCGATCGTGCGATAGACGGTCCCCTTCTCGAGCTGGTCCTGCCAAAGCAGGCCTTCGAGCGGAGCCCGAACCTTCAGAAACCGGTCGCGGTAGAGCTCCCGGCGCGTCGGATGCAGCTTGGCGGCCAGATCCAGAATGCGCGCGCGGCGCTTGGGTGTAATGGGGTGCGTAGCGAAGACGGCCGCCCGTTTCATGTGCTTGCGGCTTGGGAATTCTGCCATCACCGTTTCCCACACCCGAGCTCCGGCGGCCGGATCATAGCCGGCATTGGCGGTCAGGATCGTGCCGATCGCGTCCGCCTCCCGCTCCTGCTTGCGGCTGAAAGAGAAGATCCGGGAGAGCAACAGAACCTGCACGCTTTCGATCTCTTGCCGTTTGGCCTTGGCCGCCTCCAGCCCCACCGTCGCAAAGGCCGTCAAAGACAGGGTATTGCGGGTGCGTTTGACTTGATGCAGGGAATGGCGCCGCAGATAGTGTCCCAGCTCATGACCGAGAACCGCCGCCAGCTCCGCTTCGTTGCGCATCCGCAGCAACAGCCCGGTCCAGACCTGCATGAACCCATTGGGGGCCATCATCGCGTTGAAATCCGCCACCCGGATCAGATAGACGCGAATGTCATGACAATAGGCCGGCGCCAGCTTGCAGACGATGCCCTGCATATAGCTTTCCATCTGTGAATCGCGAACATGGTAGCGCGAAGTGCGAATGGTCTCCTCCAATCGCGCCATCTCCATCCACAGGCCCCGCTCAACTTCCTTCTCAGGCGGCGGATGATAGCCCGGTGGGACTGTCGCCGGCAGCTCGGCCGACGGCCAGTCCGGCGGGATGCCGGGCGCTTGTGCGCCCCTTTCCTGTGCGTGAACGGCCGAACCACGCGCCATCGTCCAACCGCCCCACACAACAGCGCTCAGCAGGGCGGCCAGAACCAGCCCTACCAGCGGTCGGTCTTTCAACGGTCCGCCTTGTCTCCGTTGTCCTGTTCGCATGAGACTCCTCCCCCTCCGCGTCTCCCGCAGCGGGATTCGCGCCGTCAGCGGGCCTCGGGCCGCCCACCATCTATGGCGGCCGCAACCGGCGATGGCGGTGGACCGATGGGTGGGGCGGGAAAGCCCTTCAGGATGTCATGCGCCAGCTTGCGGGTGCCCTTCTCTTCCCGAAGATCGGTGACTTCACTGGAGAACACCTGGAACCAGACCACCTGCCCCGTCCGGAGATCGACGAGCGAGGCGAAACCGACGGTCGATCCCAAATCGACGATGCCCAGGCCGAGCCCAGCCGTCAGGGAGTAGAGCAGCTTGCGGGTGAAGCTCGAATAGGTGTCATGGATGAAGACGAACAGGGCGTGATCGGCACGCGTCCCTTCGGACAGACGATGGGCCGTTTTGCCCAAAGTCCAGTCAAAGCGTCCTTTCTTCGTAGGCAGCTTTTCGCCCAGGAACTTGTGGGTCAGGATGGCGAAACCGACCAGACGGTGAAGCCGCATCAATGCGAGATCCGGCCCTTCCCCCACTCGGTCGAAGGCATGCTCGTCATTGACCGCCTTGTGCAGGACAAGGCGGACATCGCGTCGCACAAGCTCGGCTCGCAAAGCCCGAAGGAGGTTGCGGCGCGCCGCGGTCGTCCATTCTTCCACGACTTCCTGCACACCACCGGCCGTCAGGCGCGCCAGCGTCACATCCATCGGCATCAACAGCAGCACCTTGGGGCGTGTCGCCCGGGTCATGGCATTGTCGTCGACACGCCGCATCGTCTGCGTGCACGCGGCCAGAGCGAACAAGACAACAGGCAAAAGCACAAGCCAGCGCTGGCGCCACAACCGCCGGCCTAAATCAAGACGCATCCACTGCGCGCACAACCGACACAGTCCCGAAAGACCAGGTCTCATCTGTCGTCTCCTCCCCTCCAGCGTCCGGACAGCGCCTGGCATTACGCCGATGCATTCGGCCACGCACCCGGTCTCTGGAAACGAACGATCAGATGAAGAGGCAAAGAGCTGCGCAAAAGAAAGCGCGCCTCACCCTGTTGGTCTTTGGATCTCAAGCGGCCACTGTCCGAGTCCGTGGAAAGGGACAGCTCTCCCTCCCGCTCCCATGACTCCTATTCGCCATCTGTCGGCCGGCAATACAGAGTCTCACGGAAGGTCCACCCACTCATAGGCGAAACCGCCGCTCTTTTCCGTGAATAGCTTCTTGCGCGCGGAACAGCCCCTGCCCGAATCCTCCCTGATCGTCTCTCCCCTTTCTGCAAGGCTGTGTGCATCAGCTTCCCACAACCCGCATAGGGACCATAGCCAATGGTCCCGCCCTCGGCAAGCGGGTACCTCTTTCTTGGCAGCCGCCACCACCCGGCAGAAGAGGAACCATGACGGCAGATCAGTCGTCGCCCTCTTGCTCTTTGCGCGGCCGCAACAGACCGCGGTTGACGAGCGCTTCGGCGATCTGGACCGCATTGAGGGCAGCCCCCTTGCGCAGATTGTCGGAAACCACCCAGAAGACAAGGCCGTTCTCCACGGTCGAATCGCGGCGGATGCGCGAGACATAGGTGGCGAAATCCCCGACACACTCGGCCGGCGTGACGTAGCCGCCCGGCTCACGCTTGTCCACGACGAGAATTCCCGGCGCCTCACGCAGGAGCTTGCGGGCAGCACCCGGGGTGATGGGATCGTGAAACTCGACGAAGACGGCCTCCGAATGGCCGACGAAGACCGGCACCCGCACACAAAAGGCCACGAGTTCGATGGCGGGATCGAGGATCTTCTTCGTTTCCTCGCGCATCTTCCACTCTTCGCGGGTCGCCCCATCATTCAGGAAGACGTCGATATGCGGAATCAGGTTGAACGCGATCTGCTTCGGGAAATGGACGGGTTCGACGGGATCGTTCACGAAGATCGCCCGTGTCTGGCTGAAGAGCTCTTCGGCCGCATCCTTGCCGGCGCCGGAGACCGACTGGTAGGTCGCCACCACCACCCGCTTGATCCGCGCCGCATCATGAAGCGGCTTCAAGGCCACCATCAGCTGGGCCGTCGAACAATTGGGATTGGCGACGATCCCCGTCTTTGTCACCCCGGCCAAGGCATCGGCATTGACCTCCGGCACCACAAGGGGCACGTCGGGGTCCATGCGAAAAGCACTGGAATTGTCGATCACGATCGCGCCCTGTGCGGCCGCTCGGGGCGCCCAGCGCTTGGCGACATCACCGCCGGCGGCGAACAACGCCAGATCGATGTCCGAAAAATCCGCCTGCTCCAGATCCTCGATCTTGACCTTCTTGTCTCCGAAATAGACATCCTGGCCCATCGACTTGCGCGACGCAAAGGCGCGGATGCGTGAGACGGGAAATTCCCGCTCGGCCAAGATGGTGAGCATCTCTTGCCCCACCATACCCGTCGCCCCCACTACCGCCACATGAAACTGCATGACAGAAGCTCCTTGACTGCGTGTGACTTCAAACCAATCCCGAATCTGAATACCTTCGATTGGAAGCAGAGCCCCACAGAACTGTTCACATGAAATGCCCCGCCAAGCAGAGACCGGGCGGGGCAGCATGTGAAGCGATCGATGTGTGGACTGTGTCCAGCCGCTCAACTTTCCTGCTGGGCCCCGCCTTCCGATTTTTTCGTGGGTTTGATGCGCCGTTCGGGAATGCGGGCCGCTTTGCCCGTGCGTCCGCGCAGGTAGTAGAGCTTGGCGCGCCGCACACGACCGCGGCGCACCACCTCAATGGAGGCCAGAGCCGGGGAGTATAGGGGGAAGACGCGCTCGACCCCTTCGCCGAAGGAAATCTTGCGCAAGGTAAACGAGGCATTGATGCCGCCGCCGTTACGCGCAATGCACACGCCTTCGAAGGGCTGCAGACGCTCGCGCTCGCCCTCTTTCACCCGCACCATCACGCGAATGGTGTCGCCGGGACGGAAGTCCGGAATCTCACGCCCTTCCGTCAGCTTCGCGATTTCGTCGCGTTCCAATTTTTCGATGACATTCATGGCTGCGATCCTTGATACCGTCAGTCCTCTTGTTCTTGTCTCGACCGCTCATAGGTCGACCACAGATCCGGCCGACGTAAGCGCGTGCGTTCTTCTCTCTGCTGCCGGCGCCAACGGGCGATCCGTCCGTGATGGCCGGAGAGCAGCACCTCCGGAATCGCACGTCCCTCGAACACCCGCGGGCGGGTATAGTGCGGATATTCGAGCAGCCCCTCCTGGAAGCTCTCCTCTTCTGTGCTCTCCGTCTTGCCGACAACGCCGGGCAACAGACGCACGACTGCATCCAGCACCACCATCGCCGGCAGCTCGCCACCGGAGAGCACATAGTCACCGATGGAGATCTCTTCCAGCCCGCGGGCTTCGATCACGCGCTGGTCCATGCCTTCAAAGCGCGCGCAAATCAAGAGCAAACCGCGCGCGGCGGCCCATTTTTTCGCGATCTCCTGTGTGAAGGGACGGCCAGCCGGTGTAAGAAACACCCGCGGCGCATCCGGCGCCCCTTCACTCAGGGCGTGGTCGATGGCGCGGGCCGCCACATCCGGACGGATCACCATGCCTGGACCACCGCCGGCGGGCGTATCGTCAACGGTGCGATGCTTGTCATGCGCGAAGTCACGCAGATGATAGGTCTTGAGCTGCCACAGCCCGGCCGCCAGCGCGCGCCCCGGAACCGAAATGCCGAGGGGGCCCGGAAAAACCTCCGGGAACAGCGTGATGACCTGGGCAAGAAACCTCATGACCTTCGCGCCTTTGACCGCGCGCGCGGTGAGCGCCGCCGCTTGCGGGATGCAGATGGCGTCTTCGACTCTTCCTCAGACAGGTGGCGCGCCACCCAAGCCGGCAGGTCCACGCGCAGCCAACCCTCCCGCACCACAACTTCCGGAAACAGAGCCCGCTCGAACGGCAGCAGCACGACATCGCCAAAACCGGCGAGCGGGCGATCGAGAGCAAGCTCGATCAGATCGCCTGCGCCGAAATTGTGGACGGCCGCCACCACCCCCAGGCGCGCGCCATCGAGATCCTGTGCTTCCAGTCCGATCAGATCGACGTGATAGAAGCTGTCCTCTTCCGTGATCGCGGGTAGGGCCTCACGTGGGACATAGAGCTTGTGGCCGGTGAGAGCCCGCGCGGCTTCCGGCGTGTCGATACCGGGGGTGCGCACAATGAACCCCTTGCTGTTCTCCCGCTCGATCGTCAGTGGAATCGCTTCGCCGCCGGGGCCGAGATGGAAACGGCCGAAACGGCGGAACTGCGCCCGATCCTCGACGAAGGGCTTGACGAAAAAGGCTCCCTTCACACCACGCGGGCCACCGATGGTGCCGACACAGACCCAACCACGGGTCTCACGATCATCCCCGATCGTGGAGGGCGCTGCTGCCTCGTCCGCCATCTCCCGTCACCTTTCCGGCCGATGCCGACCTGCGCATTGGGGGTATCGGGCCGCCTCAGCCGTCATACCGGTGAGAGAGGATCAGCCTTCCGCCGGCTGATCCGCATTCTCTTCGCCGACCGCCCCTTCCGTGTTCTCGGCGGCCGCCTTGGCCTCGGCTTTTTCCTTCATGCGTTCGAGCGCCTTAGCACCCGGCTGGCCTTTCTTGGGATTGTGCCGGGCCCGCTCCGGCAGGATGCCGCGGGCTTCGAGAAAGCGGCTGACGCGGTCGGTCGGTTGGGCACCCACAGACAGCCAATAGCGGATCCGCTCCTCGTTCAGAGTGACACGGTTTTCGTGATCCTTGGGCAGCAGCGGGTTATAGGTGCCAAGTTTCTCCAGGAACCGTCCGTCCCGGGGTGCCCGCTTGTCCGCAGCCACGATCCAGTAATAGGGGCGCTTCTTCGCGCCGTGACGAGCCAGTCGAATTGCCACAGCCATGTCGTCCTCACCTTTCTCCGATCATCTCCATGCGCCTTCCGCTTCAAGCCTGAAGCCTCTTGTAAGCCGCCTGCCGGCATGGCGCCTTCCGCCGACAGCGGGCATCCTGCTATCTTCCCTTCTTGTTGAGAAAGCGGGCAAGATCCGGGGGCAGCCCTCCCGAGGCCGCGCCCGTTCCCGGCAACCCCGGCAGCCCCGCCCCGGGGCCAACCGGGGGCAGATCCCCCATCATCCTTCCAGGATCCCCCATCTCACCTGCCGCCCCTGGTGCGGGAAGCGCGCCCATCTTGCGCATTCGTTTGAACATCCCCGCCATCTGGCGATGCTGCTTCAACAGTCGGTTCACCTCCTGCACGCTCGTGCCGGAACCGGCCGCGATCCGCCGCTTGCGAGAAGCATTCAGAATTCGGGGATCGCGTCGCTCGGCCGGTGTCATGGAGTTGATGATCGCCTCTTGGCGCTTGATGATCCGGTCGTCCATGCCCGCCTTCAGCCCCTTGGCCATGCCCTTGACACCGGGGAGCAAGGCAAGCAGTCCCTTCAAGCCCCCCATCTTTTGCATCTGTCTGAGCTGGGTGCGCAGATCCTCCAGGTCGAACTGCCCTTTTTGCAGCTTGCGCGCCATGCGTTCGGCCTCATCGGCCTTGATGGCATCGGCGGCCTTTTCGACCAGCGCCACGATATCACCCATGCCGAGGATGCGGCCGGCCACGCGCTCTGGATCGAAACGCTCGAGCTGGTCCAACTTCTCACCGGTGCCGAGAAAAAGAATGGGCTTGCCGGTCACTGCGCGCATGGATAGCGCCGCGCCGCCGCGCGCATCGCCGTCCATGCGGGTGAGCACGACACCGCTCAGCGGCAGCGCATCACCGAAATGACGCGCGATCTCGACGGCATCCTGACCCGTCATGGCATCGACGACGAGCAATGTCGCGCGCGGATCCGCGATTGCGGCCACCGCCTTCAGCTCGCCCATCAGCGCCTCGTCCACATGCAGGCGGCCGGCGGTATCCAACAGCAGCACGTCAAAACCTTTGAAGCGCGCCGTCTCGCGCGCGCGCTGGGCGATCGTCTCGGGGTCCTGGCCGGGCACGATGGGCAGTGTCTCGACACCGGCGTCCCGTCCGAGCACGGCCAGCTGCTCCTGCGCGGCCGGGCGGCGTGTGTCCAAAGACGCCATCAACACCCGGCGGCCTTCCTTACGGGTGAGAAGCCGGGCGATCTTGGCGGTCGTCGTCGTCTTGCCCGAGCCCTGCAATCCAACCATCATCACCACCGCCGGCGGCGTGCCACCGAGATCGAGATGGCTGGTGCCTTCCTCACCACCGAGCAGGCGCACAAGCTCATCATGGACGATCTTGATGACCTGCTGGCCCGGCTTGACGGATTTCAACACCGCCTCGCCCACGGCCTTCGCGCGCACCGCGGCGATGAAGTCCTTGACGACGGGCAGCGCGACGTCGGCTTCCAGCAGCGCGATACGCACTTCGCGCAAGGCCTGGTCGACATCAGCCTCCCGCAGCAGGCCACGACCGCGCAGGCGATCGAAGGCCTTTTCCAGCCGCTCGCTCAGTTGCTCGAACATCCTGCCGTCATCCTTTTCGCCCCGCCTGCCCGGGGATGCGCCACCGGCGATGTGGCAAGCCCGCCGCCCTTATGCACCACCTCTTGTCCCAACCGCACCCATAACCAACTACACCCGTGGGCGAAGCCTCGCTGACGGGTGGAGATCCCGCATGTGGTACGCGCGGGACCCGACGACAACCGGTTGTCGGGTTATGTGATCAACCCTGGCCTTTGGCTCACGACCTGGGACTGTCCATCTTGGACGCCTGCCTTAGGGATTCCCCCTACGGCTGTCAAGCGCTACATTTTACCGGTCCGCGCGCTTTCCTGTCACCCTCCCTTCGTTCTCATTCTTATGCAACATGTATCCTCTTCACCAACGTTCCTCTTTCACAAAGATACAAACGCAAAGCCCTACAAATTACGCGGCAAAACACTTTCCCCACACCTATCGTCATAAGCAAGAAGTCCGGGACCGCACGAAGCGACCCCGGACCCTTGGCGATTTGGTGGATAAGATCCTCGCCTAGAAATCGGCACCAACCGCAAACAGGAAGCGCCGGCCGATCACGTCGCGGAACAACAGAGCGTTACCGCCCCGCGCCGCCGCGCGCAGTGGCCCGTCGCGCTTGTCGAAGACATTGTTGATGACGGTGCGGATGTAGATGTTGTCCGTCAGCTGATACCGCAGCGTCAAATTGTGGATCCGCGCGGCCGGTGTCCGCTTCTGATCCTCAGCAGCGATCTCTTCGCCAGCCTGCCTTCCAAAGATGTGGAAGGAACCGAAGTGACGCGTCTGCCAGAGGAACAGGAAGCGGTCCAGCGTATAGCGCAGATTGAGCTGGAAGCGTAGGCGCTCGCTGCCCCGCTCGCCGGCCAGAATGTCGAGGTCACCACCGGCCACCTCTCGATCGTGGCGTGCAACATGGAAGAAGCTTCCGAAGATGTCGATGGTTCCCGGCATGTTGCTGATCAAGCTTGCGGCCTCGAACTTGTATTGCACATTGGCGACGAGACCGGCGAAATTGCGCACGGCGGCATTAAGGAAGCCCGTTTCCGGATCCCGGATCTGGAACTCCTCGTCACGCCGGAAGCGATTACAGGCGTCCACATTCGGGAAGAGCGGACTATCATAGCACGCATTGAGAATCTGCGTGGCTGAGAGCGTCGCAATCTCGTTGGAAAGCCGGATATCCGTCCAGTCCACCGACATCGTGAAACCAGGCAGGAACTCCGGTGTGATCACCACGCCCACCGTCCAGCTCTTGCTTCTTTCGTTCTTGAGGTCCGGGTTGCCACCTGTGAACCCGCGATCGGAACGATTGACGATGAGCGAGACGAACCGGTCGAGGTCGAAGTCGGGCGGCAGAAGCCCCGAAGACTTCAACTGCGCCACTTGCGCCTCGCAATTCCGTCGCCGCACAGCCGGATTCGAACCCGAGTCGATGAACCGCGGATCACAGGGGTCTGTGGCGAAGGTAAAGATCTGCGAGCGCGGCAGGAACAGCTCCTGGACGGATGGGGCACGGATTGCTTGGGTAAAGTTGCCCCGGAACTGGAATGTCTCGCCAACTACCGGCAGATCCAGCGTCAACCGTCCACCCGCCGTCCAAGTCACGTCATTGCCGGAACGGGAGTTGTCGACGAAGCGCAAGGCACCTTCCGCCTGGAACTGAGCGATGCCCGGCACTTCGAGGTCACTGCCCTTTTGGATGATCGGGATCAGCATTTCGCCGTACAGCTCCGTGGTGTTGAACTTGCCACTCACGTTCTGCGTCGGCGAACCAGGATCAATCCCGATGAAGCTGGCCCGGTCCACATTGAAACGGGCCTGCTCGCGCCGATGCGTAAAGCCGCCAGCAACACCCAGGGGACCGGCAGGCAGGTCCATCAGCTCACCGGCAATGTTGGCTTCATACACCAGCTGGCGGATCTTGGTGGCCTGAAAGTCCTGCTGGACGAGATAGGCCCGTTGTTCCGGCGTGAGCTGCTGCAAGCCGAAGGGATTGAAGGGCACGCACTCCGAAATATCGCTGATGTCCGGTGTCTGGAAGACATCACCGAACACGCTGTCCGGCGGGTCGATCTTCGCACGGCAGACAATCTCTCCGGTATCCGGATCCACGACGGCATCCAACGCCAATGCGAACCGTGGCCCATTGATACCGGTCTGACGCGTGGTCGCATTAGTTTCACCGAAGATGAAAGCCGTATCCCAGTCCCAGACACGCCCAAGGAAATTCACTTCACCCTCAAAACCCGTGACGAAGCGGTAGACATCTTGATCACGGAAATTGGGTTCGCCTTGGACGATGTCCTCGTTCGAACGCGTAACAAAGAAGAACTGCGTATCGACCACGCCGTCACCATCTGCATCCAATGTTGGATCATAGACGCCATTGTCGATCAGAACCTGACGCAGCTGCTCGGTGATGAAGGGGTTGTCGTTGATGTTGATCTTGATCGCCCCCTGCGCACCGGGTGCAAAGAAATTCGTGCTCCACGGAGGTTGGTTGTTACGGTCAACGGCCTCTGAACGCGCATAAAGGGCCTCAAGGAAGATATCGACACCATCCGCCACTTCGTAGCGCGCAGTTCCGTTGATGATCCAACGATCGAGCGGGCTGCGGATCGAGTTCGTCTCGTCCAGACCGATGATTAACGGATTGGCAAAGCCATCGGTATCGCGGGAGAAGAAAATCGACCGCGGCGTCCCAAGACCTGCCTGCTCCCATGTGACAAGATTGCCATCTGCATCGAAGACGAGCGGATTGCCGTCCCTATCCTTCAGGGCCCCGATTCCACTGGCCAACGCAAAACCGGGCGAGAGGGCGAGCGGCATGCCGGAGCTGGGGACCTGCCAGACATTCCCGCTGAACCGGCAGAGCACCCGGTCAGGCAGACCGTCATTCGGATCCACGATAGGCACGCCCGTTACCGGGTTGATACCGGCCTCGGGATTTTCGCAGAACCCCCACTGCTGGCGGGCAATCTCGTTCTCACGCGCATCGATGGCTGTCTGCGTGGAATATTCGGCCGCCAGGGTTACATTACCTCTGCCATCAGAAGTGTTGGCACCCCACAGGCCACGGATACGGAAATCCGAACCCGTGCCCCGTTGGTCGATCCCATATTGGGCTTCCGCCGTGAATCCTTCGAAATTTCTCTTCAGGATAATGTTGACGGTGCCCGCAATCGCATCCGTGCCATAGACCGGTGCACCACCGGTGAAAATTGTCTCCACGCGGTCGATCAACGCCGTTGGAACAATATTAAGGTCCACCTGAAGACCGGGAGCCGCGCCCGAACCGATACCCGGCGTGTTCTGCCCAACCGTCCGCCGACCATTGATCAGCACCAGTGTGCGCTGGCTGCCCAGATTGAAAGCATTGGCGAAATTCTGGCCGATTGACTGCGACGCCTGACCGCCGAACTGGTCGATGGGTGTGCCAAAAGCGGGAATTTCATTGATTGCGCTGGCGACATTATCGAAACCACGCTCGTCGATATAATCTGCATTGACCTGAACCGCAGGCTGCAGCGTATCAAATCCAGCGCGCTTGATGCGTGAACCCGTAATAATGATCTCCTCAACGAGCACCTCCTCTTCTTCCCCTTGCTGCTGTGGGGCTGATTGAGGTGCCGCCTGCTCGGTCTGCGCCTGAGGCTCTGCCTGTGCCCAAGCCTGCGATGCTGCAGCAGCAACGAGCGCCAAACCTGCTGCAGACCCCAACAGCGCCGGCAAGAATCTCGGATGATTCCGCTCCATCTGCGCACTCCCTCCTCGACTATGATCGATCCCGACCCAATTCATCTCCCCATCGCGACATCACGCGCTCCAGGAAGAATGCCCACCCTCGCTGCCGTTTGTTTGCCGCACCCGACACATTGAACCGGGCACATATTGATCTTCAGCATCATTTTTGTCCGATCGCGCCCCATCGCGCAACAAACTCGCGCAGATTCAGCAGCAAAAAAATGGAAATTGTGACTAATCTGCAACATCGATCTATGGTTTACCCCTCTCTTGTTGGCTCCTGCAGGCCGAGAAGCGTTGACCCACCATGACCGACGTGGCATTTCTGCAAGAGACCACGCTGATCCGGGCATGTGGCGGAAGGTTTCTGAGACGCCCATGCCCCTAATTTATGCAAGTGAACCCAGCTATAGTGGGCGGTTGGGGGCATGCCTCCACAAAAGAATGCCACAAAGCGTTCCTGGTTGCTGGCCATCGGCCCGGCCTTCATACTGTTGGTTTTTCTGCCTCCTCCCCAAGACATGAGCAAGGAGGCGTGGCTGCTGGTTCCGCTTGCCATCTGGATGGCTGTCTGGTGGACGAGCGAGGCTGTGCCGGTGGCGGTCACCGCCCTGTTGCCGCTCGTCTATTTGCCGGCAGCGGGAATCACATCGTTTCGCACGGCTGCCCAACCGTTCGCGGAGCCCGTGATCTTCTTGCTCATGGGTGGGTTCCTAATGGCGCAAGCGCTGACCCGCTGGAACCTCCATCGGCGGTTCGCCCTGGCCGTGGTCGATCGCATGGGGCGCAATCCTCGTTTGCTGGCACTGGGATTCATGACGGCCACTGCTCTGCTGTCGATGTGGATTTCCAACACGGCCACAACCTTGATGATGGTCCCCATTGCGCTGTCCGTGGCCGAAACCGTCCTGCGAGAGAAGGCGGGCGGCCATCGTTTCACCAAGGCTCTGCTCTTGGGCGTGGCCTATTCGGCGAGTATAGGGGGATTGGGCACCAAGATCGGAACCCCACCCAATGCTTTCGTTGTCGGCTTTCTGGAAGAGACCGCCGGAATCGCGATCTCATTTCTCGGCTGGATGCTCTATGCGCTTCCCATCGTCGGCGTTCTCGTACCGATCGCCTGGTGGCTTCTGCACCTGCGCCTGTTTCGATACAGGAGCGCCGAGCTTGCCGGCGCTCATACCGTCGTGCACGAGATGCGCGAGGGTCTGGGACGCATGAGCCCGGCCGAAAGGCGGGTGGCGATGGTATTCACGCTGATCGCTCTCATGTGGGCAAGCGCGACCTTGTGGCGGCATTGGCCGCCGCTTGCGCCCCTGACCGACGCCTGGATCGCCGTGTTCGGTGCGGTCTTGATGTTCGTGCTGCCAAGCGGCATGCCATCATCTTCGGACAACCCGGGCGGACGCCTACTAGACTGGAACCATGCTGTCCGGATCCCCTGGGGTGTGCTGTTGCTTTTTGGGGGTGGGCTGTCATTGGCGCGTGCGATCGAGCATACAGGACTGGCCGTATGGCTCGGCCGGCAATTGGAGCCGCTGGCCGTGCAGGACCCACTCCTCGTGATCCTGGGAGTCGTGGGGCTTGTCATCTTCCTCACCGAGTTGACCAGCAATACCGCAACCGTCGCCGCCCTCGTGCCGATCGTGACCGCACTCAGCGATGCGCCCGCCGTGACACTCTCTCCGGTGATGCTGGCGGCACCGCTTGCGATGGCCGGATCCTGCGCCTTCATGCTGCCGGTCGCCACGGGACCAAACGCCATCGTTTATGCCAGCGGCAACATCCGCATTGCCGAAATGGTACGAGCCGGACTCTGGCTCAATCTCATCGCCATCGTCGTGATCACCTTGGTCTCGACCGCTCTCTTGCCCCTTTTGTTCCCGGGATGACCGGTGCATCATCAGCAAGCGGCGCTCTTGCATCCCCGGCATCCCCCATTGGCGCACATGCCTGATCTGTCGAGGCGTAAGCCCCGATGACAAGACAAGTGTCCCGTAGACAAGACAAGTGTCCAGACAGAGCGGGCGCGGATCGTCTTCCCGATCACGCAGACCGTTGATCGCGTCCTTGCGCCAGCCAGCGATAGTGGCTCGCGACGATGTCCCGGACACCCGCATACGCCGGCTGGAATCCCGTAGCCGCAAGAAAGCGCGTTGAATCGGCCACCATTTCGCCGATGTCGCCGGCTCTGCGCGGCGCCGTCTGCACATCGAGCGCACGCCCTGCAATATCGGCGACCGCCGCCACCACCTCGCGCACAGACACACCCCGACCATAACCGCAGTTGAAGACGGCAAAGGGCTCACGCTGACGGCTGGTCAGCTGCCAAGCCAGGGCAGCCAGGTGCATCCGGGCCAGATCCTGAACATGAATAAAATCCCGCACCGGGGTGCCGTCGGGAGTGGGCCAGTCCGTCCCGAAGATCTGGAAAGGACGCGACGTGAGCGCAGCCCGGCAAGCCTCTGAAATCACGTCGCCGCGCCCGCTCTGCGGTCCGGTGCGCCCACCGGGGTCCGCGCCGGCGACATTGAAATAGCGCAGGGCCACGACGGCGAGCGCCCTGTCATGCGCGACTTGCGACCGGGTGATATCGCGCAGGATGGCCTCTCCGACCCGCTTCGTCTCCCCATAGGGATTGGCCGGTGCGAGCGGGGCATCTTCCCCAACCGGCGGCACATGCCCCTCGCCATAGACCGCTGCCGAAGAAGAATAGACGAAGAAGGGCACGTTCGCCTCCATCACCCATTCGGCAAGGGCGAGCAGGCCCAACACATTCTCGCGATAATAGCGCAGCGGCTCGCGCACCGATTCCGCCGCATCGATGAGCGCGGCCAGATGAATGACCGCACGCGGCGCATGCGCCTCAGCGATGCGGCCGAGTGCTTCGCGATCGGTGACGTCGGCGCGCAACACCGGCACGTCCGGGGGCAACCAGGAAAACCGGGCGCGCCCCTCGCGATCGGCGTCAAGCACAATGGGAGATGCCCCCACATCACGCAGCGCCCAAACGATATGGCTGCCTATGTAGCCAGCCCCGCCCGTCACCAGAACGGGCAACCCGGCAAGCACTTTTCCCAGATCTCCTTCTGCCGGCATGACGCCTCCGCTAGATCCGCTCGGCTATGCGGATGGCGAACCGGCACCCCGCCTTGATGATCCCGGCAAGCAAAGGATAGCCTGGTGTGCGTTCGGCGCCTTGGGCGAGGGCTTCTTCCCGATGGCTCGCCTCGTCACGACGGAAGCGCTCGACGGTTTCGGCCAGTTCCGCCGTTTCCGGCCATTGGCGCAGACGGTCACGCTGACGCGCATAATGATCGTCAATCACCTCCTCGACCGCAGCGGTGGCCGCCATGGCGGCATGCGGCCCCATCAGCGCCGTCACAGCGCCCAGCGCATAGCCCGCCGCCTCCCACAAGGGCGCAAGCAGGCTGGGACGCACGCGCCGCTCTTGGAGCAGGCGATCAAAGCGCGCCAGGTGCTCTTGTTCCTGT
>CAZJPA010000029.1:0-19111 GCA_964547755.1 uncultured Sphingomonadales bacterium | reverse complement strand
CATGAAATCACGCCCCGGGCGATCCGCGAAGCGATGGCCAACCCGCGCGGGATCGACGAGCAGCTGGTCAATGCCTATCTTGCGCGTCGGGCGCTGGACTATCTCGTCGGTTTCACTCTTTCTCCCGTCCTCTGGCGCAAGCTTCCGGGTGCACGATCGGCCGGACGCGTGCAGTCGGTCGCGCTGCGCCTGATCTGTGAGCGCGAAATCGAGATCGAGCAGTTCCGCCCGCGCGACTACTGGACGATCGAGGCCCTCTTGGCACCCGCCGGCAGCGATGAGGCTTTCCCGGCCAGACTGGCGGCTGTCGATGGCCGTAAGCTCGACAAATTCGCCATCACCGACGAGGCGCGCGCCAAGGCCCTTCTCGCCCGCTTGCAGGCGGCCGATTTTCAAGTCCGCTCTGTGGACAAACGTCCCCTCCGGCGCATGCCGCCCCCGCCATTTACGACCTCCACCCTCCAGCAGGAGGCCGCCCGCAAGCTGGGGTTCGGCGCCAAGGAGACGATGCGCATCGCCCAAGCGCTCTACGAGGGCAAGACGGTGGCCGGCGAGACGATCGGGCTCATCACCTATATGCGCACGGATTCGGTGGCGATGGCCGCCGAGGCGGTCTCGGCCATCCGCGACCTTCTGGCTGAGCGGTGGGGGCGGGACTATGTGCCCGAGCGGCCGCATCGCTTCCGGGCGCGCGCCAAGAACGCGCAGGAAGCCCATGAAGCGATCCGTCCCACCAATCCGGCTCTCACCCCTGAGGAGGTGCGTCCCTTCCTCGATCCTAAGGAAGCGGCTCTCTACGAGCTGATCTGGAAACGCGCCGTCGCCTCCCAGACCGCCGCGGCCGAGCTCGAACAGACGAAAGTGGCGATTGCGAGTCGTGACGGTTCTCTGGAACTGGTGGCGAGCGGCCAGATCCTGCGCTTTCCCGGCTTCTTGCGGATCTACGAGGAGGGGCGGGACGAGACCGGCGACGACAATGGTGAGGAAGAAAGCCGCCTGCCGGCACTTGCGCCCGCAACGACGCTTACACTCGTGGACGCCCGGGCCGACAAACACACCACCAAGCCGCCGCCGCGCTACACGGAGGCGAGCCTCGTCAAAAAGCTCGAAGAACTCGGTATCGGTCGCCCGTCCACCTATGCGACGATCCTCTCGGTCCTCCAGGAGCGCAACTATGTGCGGCTCGAGAAGCGCCGCTTCGTGCCCGAGGACAAGGGCCGGCTGGTGACCGCCTTCCTTGAGAGTTTCTTCGATCGCTATGTGGAATACGATTTTACCGCCGAGCTCGAAGAGGCGCTGGATGCCATCAGCCGCGGCGAGAAGGACTGGCGGCAGGTGCTGGCGGATTTCTGGCGGGACTTCTCACGCCGCACCGACGAGGTGATGAACATCCGCACGACCGAGATTCTGGAGCGGCTGAACGAGTATCTCGCGCCCCTTCTCTTTCCACCACGCGAAGATGGTCGTGATCCGCGCGCCTGTCCGGAATGCGGAACCGGGCGGCTCACATTGAAGGTCGGCCGCTTCGGGGCATTCATCGGCTGTTCCCGCTATCCCGAATGCCGCTACACGCGCCGCTTTGCGGATGGCAACGGCAACCCGGGCGCCGACCAGGAATCGGAGGCGGGAGAACGCCTGCTCGGGACGGATCCAGAGAGCGGACGCGCGGTCTGGCTGAAGGCCGGGCGCTTCGGTCCCTATGTGGAGCGCGCGGGCGAAGATGGCGAGAAACCGGCGCGCGTGAGCCTGCCGAAGGGTGTGGATCCGGCCGCCGTGGACTTGGACTTCGCCTGTCGCCTGCTCGCTCTGCCGCGCGAGATCGGCCGACATCCCGAAACCGGGGAGCCCGTTGTGGCCGGAATCGGTCGTTATGGTCCTTATGTGTCCCATCAGGGAGTCTATGCCAATCTGGGCGATCTTGAGGAGGTGTTCACGATCGGGATGAACCGGGCCCTCCAGCTGATCGCCGAGAAGGCGGCGCGCCGGCGTTCGGGAAGCGGCGGCGTGATCCGGGTGCTCGGTCAGGATCCCAAGTCCGGTGAGCCGGTGGAGCTGCGATCCGGTCGTTATGGACCTTACGTCAAACAGGGCCGGGTGAACGCCAGCCTGCCCAGGAATACCGATCCCGAGAGCATCGATCTGGATGAAGCGCTCGCCCTGCTGGAAGCCAAACGCCAGCAGAAAACCGCCGCCGGGCGCCGGACGGGAAGCAAACGGGGGTGATGCGTAGACCGCCTTCATCGGGATCGAAGGCCGTGCGCCGCCGTCACCAGCCGGCAGCCCCGCACAAGGCCATGCGCAAGGGGAGCGTGCCGACACGCGAAGAACTGGTCGCCTATCTGGAAACCGCCGAGGGCAAGATCACCAAGCGCGAGCTCGCACGTGCCTTTCGTCTGAAGGGCGCGGCCCGGGTACAGCTCAAGGGTCTGCTGCGCCAGCTCGAGGAAGAGGGCGTCATCGCCCGGGATGCAGGCCGCGCCCTCAGACTGGCCCATCGCCTGCCCCATGTCATGGTGGTGGAGGTCACAGGTATCGACGAGCTGGGCGATCTCGCGGCCCGACCCGTTCACTGGGAGCGGCCCGAGCCGCCTCCTCCCATCCATCTCGCCCCACCGAAGGGGCGCGCGGGACCGGCGGTGGGCGTGGGCGAACGGGTGCTGGTGCGCTTGCGGCCGGCGGCCGGCGAGCCCGGCTATGTGGGACAGATCGTCAAAATTCTTGAAGGCGCGCCGAAGACGGTGCTCGGCGTTTTTCACGGCAACGCGCTGGGCGGACGCGTCATCTCGGTGGCCCGCAAGCAGCGCACCGAATTCGTCGTCGCGCCGGAGGACACGGGCGGCGCCCGGGATGGCGAGCTGGTGCTGGCCGAAATTCTCCCCTCCCGGCGCGGCCGGCACTATGGCCTGAAGCAGGCGCGGATCACGGAGTGCTATGGCGATGTCAGCGACCCGCGCCACATCTCATTGATCGCGATCCACCAGTACGGCCTGCGCACCGCTTTTCCGCCCGCCGTCCTCCGGCAAGCCGAACGGGCTGGTCCTTTTTCCATGAAGGGGCGCGAGGATCTGCGCCGCATTCCGCTGATCACCATCGATCCGGCGGATGCCCGCGATCATGACGACGCCGTCTTCGCCGAGGTGGATCCCGACCATCCCGGCGGCTGGCATCTCATCGTCGCGATCGCCGATGTCGCGCATTACGTGCGCCCCGGCTCGCCTCTGGACGAAGAGGCCTATGAACGCGGCAACTCGGCCTATTTCCCCGATCGCGTCGTGCCCATGCTGCCGGAGACGCTTTCGGCCGATCTGTGCTCGCTGATGCCGGGTGTGGACCGCCCCTGTCTGGCCGTTCACATCTGGATCGACGCCGAAGGACGCAAGCGCCGCCATCGCTTCACGCGCGCGGTGATGCGCTCGGCCGCCAATCTCGCCTACGAACAGGTGGAAGCGGCGGTGATCGACGGCCGGCCTGATATCGTCGATCCCGATTTTCGTGATTCTGTGCTGCGTCCGCTGTATGCGGCCCATGAGGCGCTCGCGCGCGAACGGCGCAAACGGGGCGCGCTCGCAATCGAGTCGGATGAGCGCGAGATCATATTGGGTGAGGACGGGCGGGTGGCGGATGTCCGGCCGCGCGCGCGACTCAAGGCCCATCGCGTGATCGAGGACATGATGATCGCGGCCAATGTAGCGGCCGCAGAGGAACTGGAGCGCCGCGGTCTGCTGCTGATCTACCGCGTCCACGAGCCGCCTGCGCCCGAGAAGGTCGAGGCCTTGCGCGAATTTCTGGAATCCCTCGACTATCGCTGGCCGCGGGCCGGTACGATCACGCCGCGTCTGTTCAACCGCGTGCTCCGGCATTTCCGCGGCACACCGCATGAGCGCCTCGTCAACGAGGTGGTGCTGCGCACGCAGATGCAGGCCCGCTACGATCCGGAAAACCAGGGCCATTTCGGTCTGGCGCTCAAGCGCTATGTCCACTTCACCTCTCCGATCCGGCGTTATGCGGATCTCGTGATCCACCGCGCCCTGCTGCATGGCCTGGGGTTTTCGGATGCAGGCTTCACCGAGATGCCGCTCGATCGGCTGGACGAGATCGCAGCCCACATCTCATCCACCGAGCGCATTGCCGAGGCCGCCGAACGCGACACCCAGGACCGCTATCTGGCCGCCTATCTGGAAGGGCAGATGGGCGCCGTCCTGCGCGGCCGGATCACGGGCGTCACACGCTTCGGCCTGTTCGTGACATTGGAGCCCTCCGGCGGAACCGGCCTCATCCCGATCTCCGCTCTGGGCGCCGACTGGTATGCCTTCGACGAGAAACGCCATCTTCTGGAAGGCCAGCGCATGGGGCGAAGCTTTCGGCTGGGCGATGTCCTCAAGGTGCGGCTCGTGGAGGCCGAGCCGATCACCGGCGCCATTCGCCTTGCACTCGTGGACAAGGAGGACTCACCCGCCGCCGGGCGCCGATCATCGGGCCGGCGCCGTCCGAAAGCGGGGACGCGCAAGGCGCAACGGGCCGGACAAGCCATTTGACAGGAGTCGCATCGCACGGATAAACTTGTTTTTCTGCTATGCTCTGTCCCAAAAAATGAATTGTCATCAGGAGTAATTATTTGCCATGAATGAGATTATGAAAGGATTTCAAACGCATGTTCTACGATGACGAGCGCATCGCCATATTTATCGACGGTTCCAATCTTTATCTTACTGCGCGAAATCTCGGACTGGAAATAGACTACAGAAGGCTCAAGGATTTCTTCTCGGAACAAGGGCGACTGCTACGGGCGTTCTACTATACGGCGATCGCCGACGACCAGGATTATTCCCCCATCCGTCCGTTGATCGACTGGCTCGACTACAATGGCTATGCGGTGATCACCAAGCCGCTCAAGGAATTCACTGACGAGAACGGTCGCCGCCGGGTGAAAGGCAATATGGACGTCGAGATCGCGGTCGACATGCTCAACCTGGCCGAACATGTCGATCATGTCGTGCTGTTTTCTGGCGACGGCGACTTCCGGCGGGTGATCGAATCCGTTCAGCGGCGCGGTGTGCGGGTGACGGTCGTCTCGTCCACGGTCACCCAGCCGCCGATGATCGCGGACGAACTGCGTCGCCAGGCGGACCATTTTCTCGAACTCAAAGCACTCGAGCATGCATTCCTGCGCCCCCGCCGGCCCCTGCGTGGCCTGGATGATGATCAAATCGAAGAAGAGACGGATGAACCGGTAGACGATTTGCGGGAAGCCGAGGCGCTCTTCGAGGAGGAAGACTGAGCGCGCCGGCATACGGGACGGCGTGCGTTTCAGGGATCACGGCCGAGGACAAAACGCGAGAAGGCTTGGGGAGATGACGGTGGAAAGCACGGTGGCTGCGCAAGAAGATGGGATTCCTGCGAAACGTCCCAATGTCAGCGAGCCGGGAGCCCGTCCAGAACCGCCTGCCGATTGCGGTCGTTGCCCGCGGCTGGTGGCTTTTCGCCATGATAATCGGCTCCGTTTTCCGGATTTCTTCAATGGGGCCGTGCCGAGTTTCGGGGATGAGAAGGCGCGGTTGCTCATCGTCGGGCTGGCACCCGGCCTCAAGGGCGCCAATCGCACTGGCCGCCCGTTCACGGGCGATGCCGCCGGGGCCGTGTTGTATCCTGCCCTTCTTGCGCTGGGACTGGCGGATGGACACTATGACGAGAACGGGCAGGACGATCTCAGACTCGATGCCGTGATGATCACGAACGCCCTGCGCTGCGTGCCGCCCGGCAACAAGCCGACCGCTGCGGAAATCCGCCGCTGCAATCCCTATTTGCGGGCACGCATCGACACCCTGTCCGAGCTCGTCGTCATCCTGGCGCTGGGGCGCATCGCCCATGAGGCGGTCTTGCGCGCCCTGGGGCTGCGGCTTGCCGCCCATCCCTTCGCCCATGGCGCCACCCACGCGATTGGGCGCTACACGCTCGTCGATTCCTACCACTGCTCGCGCTACAACATGAACACCGGCCGCTTAAGCGAAGACGCCTTCCGGGCGACGCTCGCCCAAGCCAAGGCCATCGCCTTTCCCACCAACGGCGGATAACACGGGACGACGGCAGCCGGGTCGCGCGGCGACGGACGGCCTCTTCTAAGCCCTTATCCCTCCCGGTCATGAAAACGGGCCGCTCGCAACGGCGACCGGCCCGTCCATCTTACGCGGTTCCGTTTGTGTGCAGGGCCGCCGTCTTGTGTCTATTGCGCCCGTCCTCGCCGCCCCTTCGTTCATCCCGAACGGAACGAGGGAAGGAGCGGGAAAGGGGTCTCTTCTGCTTGGGCGAACGCCGGCCTTTCGCCGCGGTCCGGTGACGGGTTTGTCCCCGCGCCTTCTTCCCCTTCCCGCAGATCCCACCGCCCGCTCGATGATCAGGCGGCGCGAATGCGGGCCAGGAATTGCTCCACCTGCTCGCGCAGGGTCTGAGACTCTTGCGCCAGCTTCTGAGCCGAATTCAGCACCTGATTGGCGGCCGCACCCGTCGTCGCCGCCCCCTCGTTCAAGGTGTGCATGTCGCGGGCGATGTCCTGGGCACCGGCCGAGACTTCGGCGACATTGCGCGCAATCTCCTGGGTGGAGGCGTCCTGCTGTTCGACGGCGCTGGCGATCGAAACCGCCGTGGAGTCGATATCGGCGATGATCTTCTGAATGGCCTCCATCGCCTGCACGGCCTTGTTGGTGGCCGCCTGCATGTCGGCGATCTGGCTGGAGATGTCGCTGGTGGCCTTGGCCGTCTGATTGGCGAGCGACTTGACTTCGCTGGCCACCACGGCAAAGCCCTTGCCGGCCTCACCGGCGCGCGCCGCCTCGATGGTGGCGTTGAGCGCAAGCAGATTGGTCTGTTCGGCGATGTCATTGATGAGATTGACCACTTCGCCGATCCGCTGTGCGGTCTCAACCAGCTCACGCACATCCTTGGCCGCCACCTCCGTGCGTTGAACGGCATCCTTCGCCGCCCGGCTGGACTGATTGGTCTGCTGCGCGATCTCGCGCACCGAGGCCGACAGTTCTTCTGCGGCGCTGGCCACCATTTGCAGAGCATTGGTCGCCTGCTCGGCGGTGGTCGCCACCACCGAGGATTTGGCGGTGGTATCCTCGGCCGTTTCGGTCAGCTCGCGGGCGGCGCGCTCCATGTCGGCGGAGGCAGACGACAGGCTGTCCACCACATGCATAACCGATTCTTCGAACTGGGCGGCCAATTGCAGCATCTCCTCGCGACGCCGCTGCCGTTCGGCCTCCTCACGCTCGGCCTCGCGGCGACGCTGTTCTTCTTCCATCTCGCGCTGACGGCGTTCGGCCTCCTCGCGTTCGCGCCGGCGCTGTTCCTCGGCCCGCTTCTGCTCTTCCTCCAGGCGAATCTTCTCGATCGCGTTTTCCTTGAAGACTTGGACGGAACGCGCCATCTCGCCGATCTCGTCATGCCGGTCGAGACCGACAACCTCGACATCGAGATTGCCGGCGGCTAACGCCTTCATGTTGCTGGTCAACTGCCCGATCGGTCGCACGACCCGCCATGTCACCGTCCAGAAGGCGAGCCCGCCGATGCCGAGCGTGATCGCGAGCAAGATCACGTCCTGCCAGAAATACCGCTTCTGGGCTGCGACATTCGCCTCGGCCACGGCGGCCGCACTCTCTCCCGCCTTGCCCGCCAGCGCCGCCAGCGGCTTGAGAGCATTCTGGGCCTTATCCACCCATTCCATGGCCGTGAAGGGATAGGGTTCCTCCACCTCAGCCGCCGCGTAGACCTGATCGCGCACATCCGCGAAATCCACGAAATAGGTGTTCTCGACATCGTCGAGCAGCTCCTCGACCTTGTCAGAGACATAGTCCGAGCTCGCAATGGCTTTCACATCCTGCCATGCGGATTGGACATAGCCGCCATAGGTGGCCAGCAGCTGGAGTTGCAGGCTGTTGAGCGGCTTGCCGGCCGCCATCACGCTACCGACGGTCGCCCAGTCGCGCGCGGAATATTCCGCCATGCGTGCAAGCAGAAACTCCAGCTGAAAATTCGCCGCCACATCGGGCTTAGCCGGCGGGAAACTGTTCTGAAGGGCGGACCACAACCGCAGCAGGCTGTCGATTGCATCGGTGGTCGCCGCGAAGAACTTGCGATCGATCCGCCGCGGCCGGTTGTCGGCCGTCGTGGCCATCGCGGCATCCACCTGGGCGCGCAGCGCCTCGACAGCGCCGATCTTCTCGTTGACCGCACCGATAATCTCATCCTTCTGGGGAAAGGCGGGCAGCTCTTCGAGCAGAGAGTGCAAGCTGGCGTGATAGCCCGAGAACGCCGTGCGGGCCTTTTTGGCCATTTGCGCGAATCGCGGATCCGGCTCCTGCGCAAACCCTAAAGCGACGTTGGCCACCCCCCGCTCCGTGGCCAGGGCTTGGACAGCCTTGGCGATGCTTTCGTAAACCTTGCCCAACGTCGTCTGCACTTCGGCCTCATGTTCGGCCCGGCGGGCATCGAGCGCCGCCACGGCCCCGTAGAAGACGACGAGAACCACCAGAAATCCAACGATTCCCAGCAGGGCGTTGCGCACGGTGATGGCCCGAATCACCCGCTCGCGAAGCTGTGACCACCCGTTCTCGTTGTTCGTCACGATTCCGCTCCTTTTGAAGCTGCCCTCTTGCACGACCGTCAGACGAGCCCCCCGGCTCCAGGATGCATGTCACCGGATTGCTCCAATACGGGACGCTAGGGAAGAAGCGTTAATGAACCGCTAAAGCGGTAACCGTGGCGTCTGTCCTGCGACAATCCGCTCACTCGCCGGTCTTGAGCGCGGCGATGAAGGCGTCATGCGGAATATCGACCTTCCCGAAGGCGCGCATGCGCTTTTTGCCTTCCTTCTGGCGTTCGAGCAGCTTGCGCTTGCGCGTGACGTCCCCGCCGTAGCATTTGGCGGTGACATCTTTTCTGAGCGCCGGAATGGTCTCGCGGGCGATGATCTTGCCGCCGATGGCCGCCTGGATCGGGATCTTGAAGAGGTGGCGGGGAATGAGCGTCTTCAATCGCTCCACGAGCGCCCGTCCGCGGCGTTCGGCCTGGGAGCGGTGGACGAGCAGCGAGAGCGCATCCACCGGCTCCCCGTTCACCAGGATCGTCAGCTTGACCAGATCGCTCTCGCGGTAGCCCGCCATCTGATAGTCGAAGCTCGCATAACCGCGCGAGACGGATTTGAGCCGGTCGTAGAAGTCATAGACGACCTCGTTTAAGGGCAGCTCATAGACAAGCATGGCGCGGGTGCCGGCGTAGGTCAGATTCTTCTGCACGCCGCGCCGATCCTCGCAGAGCTTGAGCACCGCCCCCAGATAGTCGTCGGGCACCAGAATGGTGGCTTCGATCCAGGGCTCTTCGATCCGCGCGATCTTGACGGGATCCGGCATGTCGGCCGGATTGTGGAGCTCCTGAATGGCGCCATCGGTCAGATGCACGCGATAGACCACCGATGGGCTGGTGGTCACAAGATCGAGATCGAATTCGCGCCGAAGCCGCTCTTGGACGATTTCCAGATGCAGCATGCCAAGAAAACCGCAGCGGAAACCGAAGCCGAGCGCCGCTGAGGTCTCTGGTTCGTAGCTGAAGGCGGCATCATTGAGACGCAGCTTGGCGAGCGCCTCGCGCAAGCGCTCGAAATCCGCCGAATCGGCCGGAAACAAACCACAGAAGACGACGGGCCGCGTCGGCCGAAAGCCGGGCAGCGGCTCGGACGTCGGCCGCCGGGTATCGGTGATCGTGTCACCCACCTGGGTGTCGGCCACTTCCTTGATGCCGGCGATGATGTAGCCGATCTCGCCGGCCGAAAGCTGATCCATCTTCACCTTTTTCGGTGTGAACACGCCGACTTCATCGACCGTGTATTCGGCGCCACTGGCCATCATCTTGATCCGCATGCCGGGTGCAAGCCGGCCGTCGAAGACGCGCACCAGCACGATGACGCCGAGATAGGGATCGTACCAGCTGTCCACCAACAACGCTTTCAAGGGCGCCTCTTCGTCCCCCTTGGGCGGCGGCAGGCGGGTGACGATGGCCTCGAGCAACGCGTCCACCCCCTCTCCGGTCTTGGCGGAGACCATGAGTGCGTCTGCTGCATCGAGCCCGATGACGTCTTCGATCTGGCGTTTGACACGCTCCGGCTCGGCCGCCGGAAGATCGATCTTGTTGAGTACGGGCAGGATCTCGTGGTCCACCTCAATCGCCTGATAGACATTGGCGAGCGTCTGGGCTTCCACGCCCTGCGTCGCGTCCACCACGAGCAGCGAACCTTCGACCGCGGACAACGCGCGCGAGACCTCGTAGCTGAAGTCCACATGGCCGGGGGTGTCGATGATGTTGAACACATATTCCCGCCCGTCGGCCGCGCGATGGGTCAACCGCACGGTCTGGGCCTTGATGGTGATGCCGCGCTCGCGCTCGATATCCATGGAATCGAGCACCTGCTCGCGCATCTCCCGTTCACTGAGCGCGCCCGTGCGCTGAATGAGGCGGTCGGCCAGCGTCGACTTGCCGTGATCGATATGCGCGATGATCGCGAAATTGCGGATATGGCTCTTCTCGCTCATGGCGCGCTCCATAGCGGGCGCGACGCCTCCGGCCAAGAGGGAATCGGACAGGCATCTCCCGCCTCAGGGGATGCCGATCAGCTTGTGGGTCTGCAACGACAGCCGCCAGAGTGGGTGCGCGCGGCAGTAGGCGATGGCGGCCGCCGTATTCTCCGCAAGCCGCGGGCCGTCCATCGGCTGCAGAAAGAAGTGCCGAAACGGCAGATCGACAAGGGTCTCTGGGGCGAGCCCCGCTTGTGGAAAGACAAGCTTGAGCTCGTCGCCTGCACGCTGGACGAAGGGTGCGCCGGCCTTGGGGCTGACGGTCAGCCAGTCGATACCTGCGGGCGCGGCGACGGTGCCGTTGGTCTCAACCGCGACCATGAATCCCTGCGCATGCAGGGCGGCGAGCAAGGCCTCGTCGAGTTGCAGCAGCGGCTCGCCGCCCGTCATCACCACGAGCGGCGCGGCGTTCTTCCCGCCCGGCGCCAGGTCTTGCTGCCAGCAGCGCGCGATCGCCGCGGCCAGCTCTTGTGCATCGGCGAAGCGTCCTCCGCCGGGCCCGTCCGCGCCGATGAAATCGGTATCGCAGAAGCGGCAGACGGCCGCCTGCCGGTCTTCCTCCCGTCCCGACCAGAGATTGCAGCCGGCAAACCGGCAGAAAACGGCCACGCGCCCTGTTTGCGCCCCCTCACCCTGGAGGGTCTTGTAGATTTCCTTGACCGTGTAGCTGCGGGCCATCTGCTTCATGCCCCGGTCAGTCACGATAGCGGGTGGGATCCGGCACGCCGGCCTCGCGGAATCCCTCGCGCCGCAGGATGCAGGCGTCACACGCGCCGCAGGCGCGGCCCTCCTCGTCCGCCTCGTAGCAGGAGACGGTCAGAGTGTAGTCGAGGCCGAGGCGGCTTCCGGCGCGGATGATCTCGGCCTTCGTCAAGGAGATCAGCGGCGTGTGAATGCGGATACTGCCGGGCCGCTCGCGTCCCATGCGCGTGGCGAGATTGGCGGTCGTCTCGAAGGCGCCAATGAAATCCGGCCGGCAGTCGGGATAGCCGGAGAAATCCACCGCGTTCACCCCGATGAAAATATCGCCGATACCACGCACTTCGGCCAATGCCAGCGCGAAGGCCAAAAAGACGGTATTGCGGGCCGGCACATAGGTGACGGGAATGTCGCTTGCCATCTCTGCCGCGCTGCGGCCCTTCGGCACATCGATGCGGGGATCGGTGAGGGCGCTGCCCCCGAAGGCGGCGAGATCGATATCGACCACGCGATGGTCCACGACCGCCAGCGCCTCCGCCACGCGTGCCGCGGCGGCGAGCTCGGCCGCATGTCGCTGGCCGTAACGGAAGCTCAAGGCATGAAGGCGAAAACCTTGGGCGCGGGCAAGAGCGCCGCAGGTCGCCGAATCCAGCCCGCCGGACAGCAGCAGGATGGCATCCCTGTTGACCGCCCCTTCGGTCGTCACCTTCGTATTCTTTGCATCCGTCGTCATTGCTGCCTTTCCAGGCCACCACCTTTCGGCCGTTTTCCCCTAGCGTCCGCCGCGCGCGGCTGGCAAGGTGGAAGCGCCGGCCGGCGACGGCCGGTCATACAAGAATACCGGCAACGAGTTGGAAGCCAGGCAGACAATCCGATGCCGCACAAGCGCCCGTTTCCGTCGAACCATGATGACAGCTCCGCCTCGAAGGATCTGGGGGCACGCATCGCTGCGCTCAAGGCCGCCCGCCGCTCCCGGGACCGCATGCAGCCGCCGTCCGGAAGTGGGCGGCGCGGCCAGGGGCTGCAGATGGCCCTGCGGCTGAGCGCGGATATCGCCTCCGGTTTTGCGGTCGGTGGTGTGATCGGCTACGCAATCGACCGCTGGGCCGGAACCACTCCGCTCTTCCTTGTCGTCATGCTGGTCTTGGGCGGGGCAACAGGCCTGCGTGAAGCGATCCGAAGCATGCGGCGGATCGAGGCCGAGATGGCGGCCGTCACCCGTGAAGACGACGATACGCGCTGACGACGCTCCGCATCCCCGCGATGTCTTCGCCCGCTCGGAAACCCGGAGGCGCAAGCCATGCTCACGAAATTGTGAAGAAGCGTGGTCGGCTCTCCCCCTTCAAACGCCGATCGGCCTTCGATAGGGTGGGCGCGATCACTGTCGCGCGCCGGTGGCCATGGGAGAATGGCGGATTGTGGTCGTGGTGTGGAATAGGAAGAAAGGCATGCGGATGAACGCAGACGGCAGCGTCACCACCCCGGCGGTCCGGGAGCCCGCGAGACCGGACAGCGGGGAACGGGAGCGTCAGGAGATCGTGCAGGAATACTACGGCCGGACTCTCAAGACGAGTGCCGATCTGAAGACGAGCGCCTGCTGCCCGACTGACGCCATGCCGCGCCATCTGCAGGATTTGCTCTCTCGTGTCCATGAAGAGGTGCAGGCGCGATTCTATGGTTGCGGCTCACCGATTCCGCCCTTGCTCGATGGCTGCACGGTCGTCGATCTGGGCTGCGGGGCGGGACGGGATTCCTATCTCCTCGCCCAGTTGGTCGGCCCTCAAGGACGAGTGATCGGCGTGGACATGACGGACTCCCAGCTTCAGGTGGCCAATCACTATGTCGCTTGGCACATGGACCGTTTCGGCTACGCCACACCGAATGTGCGATTCGTCAAGGGGCTGATCGAGGACCTGGAAGCGGTCGGCATTGCGGACGAGAGCGTGGATGTTGTGGTGTCGAACTGCGTGATCAACCTGTGTGCGGACAAACGGGCCGTCTTCTCCGAAATCTTTCGCGTGCTCAAACCCGGTGGCGAGCTGTATTTTTCGGACATCTTCGCGGGTCGCCGGCTGCCGCGGGAACTGGCCGAAGATCCGGTGCTTGTCGGCGAATGTCTGGGTGGAGCGCTTTATGTGGAGGATTTCCGCCGTCTGCTGGCCGCCCTCGGCTGTGTCGATTACCGGGTGGTGCGTGCGCGTCCCGTGGTCATCGAGGATCCGGAGCTGGCGGCACGCCTGGGGCCGATCCCCTTCTTCTCGCTGACGATCCGCGCCTTCAAGCTGGCGCTCGAGGACCGCTGCGAAGATTATGGGCAAGTGGCCCGCTATCATGGCGGCATTCCCCATCACCCCCATGCTTTCGCTCTCGATGATCACCATCTTTTCGAGACGGGGCGGCTGGTGCCCGTGTGCGGGAACACGGCGGCCATGCTCACCGAAACCCGCTATGCTCCGCATTTTTCGGTGATCGGAGACCGCAGCCGCCATTATGGTCTCTTTCCCTGTGGTGAGGCTGACCGGCCCGTCCGCGCCGATGCGACGCCCGGTGGCTGCTGCTGACCGCCTGCCGGCACCGGTCTGGAACGGGCCGGAGCCTGCCGCCCCGAATCCGGGCGCCGTGGCTGCGGGGGACGTGACGGTGGTGGTACCGGTGGCGCCGGGCGACGAGCCGGCCTTTCGACGCCTGCACGCGCAGCTTGCGGCGATCTCGCCCGATCTTGCCGTCGTCGGGCGGGCGGAGGGCTCGCGTGCCCGCAGCCTCAATGCCGGTGCGCGGGCGGCCAGCACCTCCTTCCTGTGGTTCCTGCATGCGGACTGTGTGGTGACAGCCGTCCACTTGCAGCATCTTCTTGCTGCTTTCGCGCGCGCACCGATGAGTCTGTTCTTCTTCGATCTGGCGTTCATGCGCGACGGGCCGGCGCTCACACGGCTGAATGCCTGGGGCGGGAACTGGCGCGCCCGCCTGCTCGGGCTGCCCTTCGGCGATCAGGGACTGGCCGTAAGCCGACGGGTTTGGGCGGCGCTCGACGGTTTTCCGGAAGACGTGGCTTATGGAGAGGATCATGTCTTCGTCTGGCGGGCGCATCTGGCCGGTATCCCCATACGGCGCATTCCCGTCCCTCTTGCCACCAGCGCGCGCGGCTATCGCGAAGGCGGCTGGTTGCGATTGACGGCCAAGCGGCAATGCTTATGGATCCGACAAGCGCTGCCCTTCGCGGCGCGATTGCTGGGCCGCCGGCTGGGCCTGGTGCGGGCACGGGAGAGGCGCTCATGAGCGGCGGCGTGATCGCAATCTTCGTCAAGACGCCGGGGCTGTCGCCTGTCAAGAGCCGGCTTGCTGACGAGATCGGCGAAGAGAAGGCGATTGCTTTCTATCGACATGCTGTGCGGGCGACGGTTGAGACCGTGCGCGCCTTCCTCGCCATCCACCCCCACTGGCAAGCCCGCTTTGCGGTGGCCGAGCGCGACGGCTGCCCAGATCCCTTATGGCAGGTCTTTCCCGCCCGTTACAGCGGCAGCGGGGGGCTGGCGCAGCGTCTTCACCGAGTTTTGCGCGCGCTCTTGTGCGTTCATGGTCGCGTTCTGCTGCTCGGGGCCGACAGTCCGCAGATCACCGTCGCCGATCTGGAGACGGCCGTGGCCACGCTCCAACGCCGGGACTGGGTGATTGGGCCGGCCGCCGATGGCGGCTTTTGGTGCCTCGGCTCGCGCATCCCCCTGCCGCTGGCCGTCTGGGAGTCTGCGCCCTTCGATCACCATGAGGGCGGCGCTTCCGCACGGGTGCGCGAAGCCCTCATCACCGCGGCGGGGTGCCACGGGATTCCGGCGCCGGCCATGCTCCGCCCCCTCCATGACATAGACCGCCGCGCCGATCTTCTGGCTGTGGAGACCGAATGGCCGGCTGCGGAAGACGAGACGGCCGCGCAACGGACGCTGCGATTGTGGATCGCACGCACACTCGCTTCCCCACCCATGTCTGCCGGCAAGACGAAAATGGCAAGCGAGCAGGCCGGCGTGTGAAGGCATGCTTGTTCATCCTTCCTGGTTTGGTTTACATGGAAGTCATATTGAGCAAACCGGGGAAGGGTTTCGCGTGGCCGAAGAAGCCGGCAGCAATCCCGCTGCACTGCTGGTCGATGCGGAGCACGCCGTCATCTCGCAGCTGACGGCGGCGCTGCATCCTTTGGTCGCCGATGCCGATTTTCTTTCGCCGGCACGCAAACAGGCGCTTCTTGAGGCTCTCGAAAGCCTGTCCGAAACCCCACCGGCCACACGAATGCCGACCGCAAAGGAGGTGGATTGGGAAACCCCGCTCGCCTGCCGGGCGGAAGGTATTGGCCGCGCCGCAAATGAACTGGCCCTCGTGTTGAGCGAGCGCAGCGGGGTCCCGATCGATATCACCGGCTATCTGGCGAGCGAAGCAAAAACGCGCCTGATGCTCTCGGTGCTGGAGGCGGCGGATGACGACGCCCTCCTTGCCTATTTCGAGGAGCGAAAGGCCCATGGTCTGCTTGATGCCGACACCCTGCTCAACTACGCGGCGCTCGGCGGCTCGCGGGTCTTTTTCGCCGCATTGGCGGCGGCGGTCGATCTCAAGCTCGACATCGAGATGGTCGGCGCCTTCATCGAAGACGGCGGCATGACGATCCTCGAACGCCTGCTGCTGCGCACGGACATCTCCGAAACCGCCCGCGAGGCCATCATGCAGGCATACCGCAGCGCGTGCGGTAACCAGTGACCAGTGATCGGTGATCAATGATCAGATATCAGTGATCAGGAGTCGGTTATCGGTTTCAGTCATCCGCTGTCCCCCCCTCTCTCACTATCCGCCGGCCGCTGCCTTTCGGCATCTGCTATCTCTTTCTTTCTCATCCGCCATCTGGATAGGCGGATCATGCGCCGCCCTCTCCTCCTCATCAGCCGGTTGTAGCCTCTCCCCTCTTCTTTAGCCGCCGGTTGATCCGCTGGAGCTCTTTTCCTCGTCCTCCGCCGCACCGCCTTCCTTTTTGTCATCCGCCCTTCGTCACCCGCTATCTCCTCATCTTCGTCATCCACCGGCTTGACCGGCGGATCCAGCGGGCAGCGAAGACGGCATCCTGCATCAGGAATTGTTGCTCCGTGAGATGGATTCGCCGCTCTTCGGCGGCGAATGACGTGAAAATGGAAAACGTCACCCGCTGCCCTCTCCTTCCTCACCTGTCGCTTCCCTCACGCCCGTCATCATCGCCGTCACCTCCTCCGTCATCACCTGCCGCCTCCCCCTTCGTCATCCGCCAGCCCCTCCTCCGTCATCACCGCCGTCGCCTTCCCCCCTCGCCACCCGCCAGTGTCTCTTTTTCTCGTCACCCGCCACCGCCAGCTCTCCCCCCTCGTCATCCGCCGGCTTGACCGGCGGATCCAGCGGACGGGGAAAACAGCGCTCAATGCCAGAATTGTCGAAACCGTCAGTGGATTCGCTGATCGGCGGATTCCCCCTTGCCCTCGTCACCCGCCGGCACCTCCCCTCTCGTCACCCGCCGACCCCGGATCACAAGTCCGGGGCAGGCTTGATCGGCGGGTCCAGCCGACAGCGGAGACAGCATCCAACGCCGGGAATGTCATCACCGCCGGCTGGGTTCGCCGCATCTGCCGGCGAACGACGATTCCGTGATCGGTGATCAGATATCCGTGATCAGCATGTGATCACCTCCCCTCGCTGCGAACGACGCGAAAAAGAGACACCATCTGCCGTCACCTCTTTCCGTCACCCACTCCCCATCATCTGCTGGCACCGTTCCCTTTCGTCATCCACTCCCCGTCACCCGCCGACTTGATCGGCGGGTCCAGCGGGCGGTGAGGAAGGGGGTCACCGCCGGCGATGTCCTCGCTGTCAGATGGGTTCGCCGCATCTGCTGGCGAACGGCGAAGAGAGGGACCGGCTGGATTCGCCAGCCGAGCCGGCGACCGATAAGAAAGGGACGCCGGGATCGACCGCATGTCACCGGAAAAGCGGACAAAAACAACACCCGCCCAGATGCTCACTCACCATCTGCACGCTTCGACCGTCTGTTCGCGATTGGTCGCCCGGCGAAGCCGCGGCGAGGTCAGGCCGCGGCGATCTCGACCAGCTCGATATCGAAGACGAGGGTCTTGCCGGCCAGGGGATGGTTGGCGTCCAGCGTGGCCGCGTCATCCGCCAGCTTCACCACCGTCATGTCGATCTGTTGTCCGGACTGGGTCGTTGCCGTGACGCGCAAGCCTTCTTCCAGCGTCATGTCTTCGGGGAACTGGGTACGCGGTACCGTGAACACCAGGTCGTCGCGATGTTCGCCATAGGCCTGGTCGGGATCGAGGGTGATCGTCTTGCGCTCGCCGGGCGCCATGCCGACGACGGCTTCCTCGAAACCGGGAATCACCTGTCCCGCACCGAGCTGAAAGGCGATGGGCTCGCCACCGGCCGATGAGTCGAAGGTCTGCCCGTCTTCCAATTTGCCGGTATAGTGGACGCGGACCGTGTCCCCGGGTGATGCAGTCGTCAAGGATAGTCTCCGTATTCGGGTTGCTAGGAAAAGCAAGTATCCGGCAATTTGGAATGCCGGTCAACCGCGGATCACTCCGGTTCCGCGAAAAAGTCAGGCCGCGGCCGAACGCCTACGGGGATCCTCGGGCCAAGGCTCGCCCGCCGGCGGCTCGCGCCCCAGGATCAGATCGGCGGCCTTCTCGCCGATCATGATCGCCGGCGCATTGGTGTTGCCCGAAATCAGCCGCGGCATGATCGAGGCGTCCGCAACCCTGAGCCCCTCTATGCCCTTGACCTTGAGGTCGGGGGTGACCACACTCGTTGCATCTTCTGCCCGACCCATCGCACAGGTGCCCACGGGATGATAGATCGTGGTGCCCATGCGCCGGGCAAGCGCGAGCAATTCCGCATCGCTGCGCGCCTGGGCGCCGGGCTCGCGCTCGTGGTCGATATAAGGCGCGATCGCCGGCATCGCGAAGACGCGGCGCAACAGCTTGAGGCCGGCCACCGTCGCCGTGCCGTCGCTTTCGGCGGCAAGGTAGTTGGGCCGGATCTCGGGATAGACGGCCGGGTCCGCGCTCACGGCATGGATGCTCCCGCGCGATTGCGGCCGCAACACGCAGACCGCAACGGTCACGCCCGGTTCCTTGTGGAAGACGAGCTCGTTGCGTTGATAGGCCTCGGCGTCCAGGCTGGCCGGGGTTGCGTGATATTGCACGTCCGGCCACAGCAGATCCTCATGGGTGCGCGCGAAAGCCGTCACATGCGCCGGGCCCACCGCCATCACGCCGTCATGCCGCAGCAGGTAACGGATCATGGCCCGCAGGAGCCCCAGGCCATGGACATCCGTATTAATGGAGGGCGTGCCGGGTTTCAGCGCCCAGGACAGACCGACGCTGTAATGATCCTGCAGATTCTCGCCCACGCCCGGCAGATGCTGGATCACGGGGATTCCAAGCGCCTTGAGCCGCTCGCCGTCGCCGATCCCGGAAAGCTCCAGCAGCTGTGGAGAATTGACGGCGCCGCCGCAGACGATCACCTCGCCCTCGGCCCGCGCCCGATGACGACGGCCCTTGCGCTGGTATTCCACCCCCACGGCGCGGCCGTTCTCGATGACCACACGCTGGGCCAGCGCCTCGGTCACGATCGCCAGATTCGGCCGCCCGCGGGCCTGCTTGAGATAGGTCTGGGCGGTGGAGGCCCGCCGGCCGCGCACGATCGTGAACTGGCACAGACCGGCGCCTTCCTGTGCGCCGACATTGAAGTCCTGCCGGCGTGGGATCCCCGCT
>CAZJPA010000028.1:0-19180 GCA_964547755.1 uncultured Sphingomonadales bacterium | reverse complement strand
AGCGGATCTCGCCCAATGGTTCCAGCTACATGGCCTGGCGCGATGCGGGACACCTCGTTTTCAGCCTGGGGCCCGCGCTCTATGAGGTGGACACCAGCGTGATCCATGATCCCGACTTCAAGGAGCCGCGGCGTCTCGCCGATCTCTCGATGCCGGTGAAGGCGGACAAACCCGCCGGCATCGTGGCCTTGGTGCATGGTCGGATCGTGACCATGAATGACGCCCGGTCGGTGATCGCTGATGGTGTCGTGGTGATCGCGGACAACCGCATCCGGGCCGTTGGCCCTTACGGCAAGGTCGGCATTCCGAAGGGAGCGAAGATCGTGGATGTCAGCGGCCGGACGGTGCTGCCCGGCCTCATCGATATTCACGCCCACGGGCCGCAGGGGGTGGACGATCTGATTCCGGAGCAGAACTGGTCGGCGCTTGCTCATCTCGCGCTCGGGGTGACCACCATTCACGATCCCTCGAGCCGGGCGAGCGAGATTTTTGCGGCTGGCGAATACCAGCGCGCCGGCCGCCTGATGGCCCCCCGGGTGTTTTCGACCGGCGAGATCATCTATGGCGCCCGGTCCGAATATTTCATCGATATCCAGAAATATGAAGATGCGTTGGCAGCGGTGCGGCGGCTGAAGGCGGAAGGTGCGGTCGCGGTCAAGAACTATAATCAGCCGCGTCGCGAGCAGCGGCAGATGGTGGTCGAAGCCGCACGCGCCGAGGGATTGAACGTCGTGGCCGAGGGTGGTTCGCTCTATCACATGGACATGACGCTCATCGCCGATGGCAACACAGGCGTCGAGCACAATGTCCCGGTCGAGCATCTTTATGACGACGTGCTGCAATTCTGGTCGCAGACGAAAGTCGGCAACACGCCGACGCTGATCGTCTCCTACGGCGGGATGTCGGCGGAGACATATTTCTATCAGCACGACGATGTCTGGAAGCACCCGATCCTGTCGCGCTTTGTGCCGCCCCATATCCTTCAACCGCGATCGGTGCGTCGTCTGAAGGCGCCGGAAGAGGACTATCACCATCTGTTCGCAGCTGCGGCCAATGCAAAGGCGTTGCTCGACCGGGGCGTGCTGGTCAATGCCGGTGCCCATGGCCAGCGTGAGGGACTCGGCATGCATTGGGAGATCCGGGCGATGGTCAAGGGTGGAGTGAGCCCGATGGAGGCGTTTGCCGCCGCAACCATCAATCCGGCGCGTTATATGGGATTCGACAAGGATCTCGGTTCGATCGAGCCGGGTAAGCTCGCCGATCTTCTCGTCATCGACGGTGACCCGATCGCCGATATCGGGGTGAGCGACCACCTCGTCTATGTGATCCAGAACGGTCGGATCTATCGCGAGCCAACCTTGGAAGAGGTTGTCACCGGCCGTCATCATCTGGCACCCTTCTACTGGCAGCGGCGCTAGCACGGGCTGCCAGCGCTGATGCGCCGCCCCGGCCATGCGCCCGTATGGGAGGAAGGAGTGTGGGGTGTTGGGACGCAGCTGGACGAAATTTCCGTGGGGTGTCGCCGGTGTGGCGGGCATCCTGATCCTGGTGCCGGTTGGTGCGCAGCCGGCCAGAGCGCAGCAGCCCTCGTCCGAGATTGTCGCCGGCATGAAGGCTTGTCTTGCCGTGCACAAGAAGCGTGAGCGGCTGCGCTGTTTCGAGACGCTGGCGCAAGAGACGATCGCCCGCGCCGAAGCGGGCAAGACGGCGACGGCAGCGAAGAAACCGACCGCCGCCGCCGATGGCTCCGGTCGCTCTACTCCCGCTGTGTCGGCACCGGCCGCGCGCGCCGAAGCCCATCCGGAGAAGGCCCGGCCGGCACCATCCGGGGCGGACAGGACACCTCCGGCGGCCGAAGCCCAAGCCCGGGCGGACTATGGGCTGAAGCGCAAGAAGGCCAGGAAAGAGCCGAAGAAATTGGCGGTCGTGATCACCGCCGCCTGGTCGGACCGGCGCGGGCGCTGGCATTTCGAGACGGCCGACGGCCAGGTGTGGCGTCAGAAGGACGACGTGCGTGTGCGGCTGACGAAGCTGCCCGTTGATGCACAGCTCGAGAAGGGGATGTTTGGGGGCTACTTCCTCGATATCAAAGGCGTGCCGTCGGACATTCGGGTCGAGCGCTTGCGGTAGGCAGCGCTGTATCCCGGGGCGGAGGAGGGGAACGGGCGTGCTGCGCCTGCGTTCCGTAGAAGGAGGGCGTGCGTCCCGCACAAGGAGGGAGATTGCCATGACTCACGAAAGGGGAAACGAAATGGGCGCGAGGGCGCTTCGACGGTTGCTTTGGGCTGTCCTGACGATCACCGCGGTCATGGCCTGGTTTGGGCAGGCGTGGGTTTGGGCGCAGGAGCAGTATGCCGCCGACGGTCAGGATATCGTCACCACCGCGGCCGATGGCGCCAAGGTCTTCGGGACGGCCTATTTCGGCGATCTGCCCGCGGATGCGCCGTTGATCCTGCTCTTCCATCAGGCGCGCTCCAATGGACGCGGCGAATACGGGCCGCTGATCGGCTGGCTCAATGGTCTCGGCTTTCGGGTGATTGCCTGGGACCAGCGCTCCGGCGGTGGACTGTATGGCAGCGCCAACCGCACGGTGGCGGCGCGTGGCGGCGGCACGGGATATTGCCAGGCCTATCCGGATCTCGAGGCGGCGCTTGCATATGCCCGGCCCCATTACCATCCGCGCAAGCTGCTCGTATGGGGGGCCAGCTATTCGGGCGGACTGGTTTTCAAGCTTGCCGCTCAGCATGGCGATGAGATCGACGGCGTCGTCGCCTTCTCGCCCGCCTTTGCGGTCTGCGGCACGAACCGGGACTGGCGCAAGGTCCGATTGCCCATTCTTGTGGTCTGGCCGGATACGGAGGCGGGCAATCGCTATGTCTCGAACACCATCACTGGGCTGCGTGAGAAAGGCGCACAGGTGATCGTCGTGCGACATGGTCGACACGGATCCTCGACTCTCGTCGATTCCCGCACGGGGCACGACATGTCACGCTACCGGCAGGCAGTCGCAGCCGCGCTCCGGCAGCTGATGGCGCAGCCGTGATGATGCGCAGGCGCGCCGGTTCAGTCCCCACCCTGCGATCCTTCTGCTGCGACCGAAAAGCGTGTGGGCTGTGCTAGCTCTTGAGCCTGCGGATGTGGGCACCGACGGCTCCAAGCTTGTCCTCGATGCGGGCATAGCCGCGGTCCAGATGGTAGACGCGGTTGATGGTGGTGCGGCCCTCGGCGGCAAGGCCGGCCAGTACCAGGGACATGCTGGCCCGCAGATCGGTCGCCATCACCGGGGCGCCCACCAATCGGTCCACACCGCGCACCACGGCGCTGGCACCTGTTACGGTGATGTCGGCGCCGAGTCGCACCAGCTCCAGCACATGCATGAAGCGGTTCTCGAAGATGGCCTCGGTGATGACACAGGCTCCCTCGGCGATGGCCATCAGGGCCATGGCTTGGGCCTGCATGTCGGTGGGAAAGCCGGGGTAGGGCTGGGTGACGATATTCACAGGCCGGATGGGGGAGGCGGGATCGCGACTCACGCGCAGCCCATCCACCGCCTCCACAACGGTGGCGCCGGCGGCGCGCAGGAAGGCGATGACGGCATCCATGCTATGCGGTTCGGCCCCCTCGAGCAGAAGGTCGCCACCAGTGATGGCCGCCGCCACGGCATAGGAGCCGGCCTCGATGCGGTCTGCGATGACCGCATGCTCGCTGCCGGCAAGGCGGTCTCGACCGGTGATCGTGATCCGGTCGCTGCCCAGCCCGGCGATTGCGGCACCCATCCCGATCAGAGCCTTGCCGAGATCAACAACCTCAGGTTCGCGCGCGGCGTTCTCGATCGTCGTGGTGCCTTTTGCCAACACGGCCGCCATCATCAGATTTTCCGTCGCCCCCACCGAGACTTTGGGCAGCACGACCCGCGCGCCCTGCAATCCTCGGGGCGCTCGGGCGATGACGTCGCCGTGTTCAAGAGTGATTTCCGCGCCAAGCGCTGCAAGTCCTTCGAGATGAAGGTCGATGGGCCGCGGTCCGATCGCGCATCCACCCGGCAGGGCCACCCGTGCCTCACCGGTGCGCGCAAGCAGCGGTCCCAGCACCAGGATCGACGCGCGCATTTTGCGTACCAGGTCATAGGGCGCGTGCTGACAAGTGATCTCTCGGGCCACGAGCCGGAGGCGACCGGCCTGCTCCTCATGAGCAATCTCCACTCCCAGCGCTTCCAGGAGCGCAGCCATCGACCGGATGTCGGCGAGTGCCGGCACATTGGTCAGCTGCAGGGGGGCGTCGGTCAGCAGGGCGGCCGCCATGAGCGGCAGCGCTGCATTCTTGGCGCCGGCGATCGGCACCCGGCCTTCCAGTCTTTGGCCACCGAAGATCTCGAGTCGATCCATGGCGCTGTCCGTTCAGCGGGTCCAACCAAGCTTGCCGGCTCTATCCCAACAGGCGTTGAAGAAAACGGGCGCCGACCTCAAGCCCGTCGGGAGCAATGGAATGTGGGGTGTTGCGGCTGATGTGCCAGCTCACGGGCACACGCAGGGCCTCCAACGCACCGAGGGACTCGAACATCATCCAAGCCGGGACGACCGGATCCTGATCACCATGAACCAATTGCACGGGCGGCCGCGTGCGAATCTCGTCCATCAACATGCCGATACGGGCCAATGCTCCCGAATATCCCAGCACACCGGCCAGTTGCGGCCGAAAACGCAGGCCGACATGAAGCGCCAGCATCGTACCCTGGCTGAACCCCACCAGCACGCAGCGTTCGGGCGCCAGTCCGAAGCGGGCGAGCTGCGCCTCCACATAGGCTGAGACCACCGGTCCCGCCTTGGTCACCCCTTCGTCCCGTTCCTCGCGTGAGAGCGTGGACAGGGGGAACCACTGGTGGCCGCCGGGCGCGCCGGGACAAGGCTCGATGGCATGCGGCGAGAGGAAATGCGCGCCGGGCAGCACTTGCGAGAAGGGCTTGGCCAGGGCAATGAGATCGTCTCCATTTGAGCCGTAGCCATGGAGAAAGATCACGAGGCTGTCCGGTGCTCCTCCGCGTGCCGGCGCCTGTTCGGGACCGGAAAGCGTCACTGGCCTGTCCACCGTTCACGTCTCCTTGTCATAGTCTGATCCGGCAGGGGCGGTCTGTCGGGCCGGGTGGAAGGCCGCTTGCGCAGACACCCCCGATCCGGGCACAGATGCGCGAAGCCCAGGGGGGTTGGCAACCCCTCGCAAGACAAGCAGGACAGAACGGAGCCGGCGATCATGGCAGGTTTCGTGACGCGCTTTGCGCCTTCGCCAACGGGACGACTGCATCTCGGCCATGCCTACAGCGCCTTGCTGGCCTTCGATCGGGCATGTCGGGAGAACGGACGCTTCCTGTTGCGGATCGAGGATATCGACCAAGGCCGCGCACGCGAGGTGTTCGTTTCAGGAATCCAAGAGGATCTTCTTTGGCTGGGGGTGCGCTGGGAAGAGCCGGTGCGCCGGCAGTCCCGACATCTGGCCGATTACCGCGCCGCACTCGCGCGTCTGGAGGCGCTGGGGGTCCTGTATCCATGTGTATGCACACGCAAGGAGGTGGCTGCCGAACTCGCTGCGATGGGCGCAGCGCCGCATGGTGGCGGTGGATCGCTCTATCCCGGCATTTGCCGACGGGACCGGCGCCGGGCCGAACGGTTGATCGCCGAAGGTCGTTCTTTTGCCCTGCGTCTCGATCTCGCCGCGGCGTTACGCGTGCTGGCTGCCCGCGATCGCGGGAGTCTGAGCTGGATCGAGGAGGGGTGCGGGATCGTGGCATTCGATCCCGCGCGCGTGGGTGACGTCGTGCTTGCGCGCAAGGACGTGCCGACGAGCTATCATCTGGCCGTCGTCGTGGACGATGCCGGCCAAGGTGTCACCCATGTGATCCGGGGAGCGGATCTGCGGGAAGCAACCCATGTGCATCGGTTGCTGCAGGCGCTCCTGGATCTGCCGACACCCATCTATCACCATCACCGTCTGATCCGGGGAGCGGACGGTCGCCGGCTCGCCAAACGCGACCGCGCAGCGACCATTGCGGCCTTGCGGGAGGCTGGTGTCAGTCCCTTGGAGATCCGCCGACGCTTGGGCCTCGCTGTTTCTCTTCCCGCCGGTCATGGCCAAGGGAAGGGTTGACAGGAGACCGGCAAGGCGTCAGCTCTCGCCTTCCAAAGAGGCCGGTCGGTAGTCGGGAAAAGCGGCAAGACGGATGTGGGACATCTTCATCAGCGCTTTCGCGATGCTGTTCGTGGTGGTCGATCCCCTGGGGATCGCCCCCATTTTCGTGGGGCTGACGGCCGGCGGCACAGCGGCCTACCGGCGCCGAATGGCCATCCGGGGTATCGCGATCGCGACCGTGGTGCTCGTCTTTTTCACCCTTCTCGGCAAGCCGTTTCTGGCCGCGATGGGGATCTCGCTGGCTGCGCTCAAGGTGGCAGGTGGGGTGATGCTGTTCGTCCTGGCACTCGAGATGGTTTTCGAACGCCGCTCCGGCCGGCGGGAGTCCACCGCCGAGCGGGTGAGTGAGGAGCATTCCAGCGACATTTCCGTCTTTCCGCTTGCCGTGCCGTTGCTCGCCGGTCCTGGAGCCATCACCTCGGTGATCCTGCTTGCCGGCCAAGCAGGGGGAAGCACGGGCGGGGTTGCCGGCGTGCTGATGGCGTTGGGGGCCGTCCTATTGCTCAGCCTCGCCATTTTCCTGGCCGCCGAACGCCTGGTTTCGCTCATGGGAGCGACGGTGGCGAGTGTGTTGTCGCGCGTACTCGGGATCGTCTTGGCGGCACTGGCGGCGCAATTCGCGCTGGCCGGCATCCGCGACTTCTTCTAACCGCTCCGCCGGGCATCGTATCAATGGTTGCGTCGGTATCTTTCCATGCCGATTTTGGGTGAAAGCGAATTGCCTTGGCTCACAGCCTTGCGCTAGCGTGGAAATGAGCCGGGATTGCCATTCGCGGCGGCAATCCATCCGCGATTGCTGAGGCACACGCCATGCTGTGTGATCGGCGTTGCGAATGGAAGAGCCATGGCATTCCGGGTCATGACCGCGCAGCCGACCATACAACGCCAGGGCGATCATGTCCCTCTACTTTCCCATCGCCGAGATCGCGTTCAACATCTATCTGATCGTTGCGTTGGGCGCGCTGGTGGGCCTCTTGTCAGGCATGTTCGGCGTGGGCGGCGGATTTCTGGTCACGCCGCTGTTGATGTTTCTCGGCGTACCCGCTCCGGTGGCCGTGGCGACAGGCGCCAATCTGATCACGGCTTCTTCGGTATCCGGCGCATTGGCGCACGCCCGGCGCGGCGGCATCGACATCAAGATGGGCTGGATTCTGACAGTCGGCGGCGGCATCGGCGCGTTCGTCGGGGCATGGCTGTTCGGTCTGCTCAAGAGCTTGGGACAGCTCGACGTCGTGATCGCGCTGACCTATGCGCTGTTGCTGGGTATCGTAGGTGTCTTGATGCTGGCCGAATCGCTGCGCGCGCTGATCCGTCGTCATCGGCAGGGGGCGGATACGCCGCTCCGCCCGCGTCGGCGCCGGCATGTGGGCCTGCGCTATGCGTTGCCCTTCAAAATGCGTTTCCGCGCGTCCAAGCTCTACATTTCGGCGTTGCTGCCGCTGGCGGTCGGTTTCGTTGTCGGTGTTCTGGCTGCCGTAATGGGGGTGGGCGGCGGATTTCTCATGATTCCGGCGATGATCTATATCATCGGCATGCCGGCCGCCGTGGTGGTGGGCACCTCGCTGTTCCAGATCGTCTTCGTGACCGCTTTCGCAACACTCCTGCATGCGGCTGAGACCCAAAGCGTCGATATCCTGCTGTCGGCTGCGCTCGTCGTGGGAGCGGTTGCGGGGGCGCAATACGGTGCTCGGTTGGCCAGCCGGGTTGCGGGCGTCGAGTTCCGTGTACTGCTGGCATTGATGGTTCTGCTGGTGGCGATGCGGATGGCCTGGTCGTTGTTCGTCGCGCCTGCTGCGCTCTATCGCATTGAATGGGGGCTGCCATGACCACAAATGCTCGCGTCGCTCGCGCTGTGATGACCGCCTGTGCCATTCTGCTGCTGGTCGGCGGGTTTGCGCTGGCATGCGTGCCCATGCCGGCTGCAGCCTCCCAATACCGCATCATTCCCGACGCCAGTCACCGGCTGGTGCGGCTGGGGTACGACTTTCGCGGCGAGGAACTGGTATTGTTCGGTGCCATTGCCCCGCCGCTCACCGATCATGAGACGGCTGATCTTGTCATCGCCATCGAGGGGCCCCGCCGGCCGGCGGTGCTTTGGCACAAGCGCAGATTCGCCGGCCTGTGGGTCGATGAGCCTCTGGCGCGTCTGGCCGATTCGCCGGCGTTTTACGCCCTGCTGGCCAGTCGCCCCCTGTCGGAGATCGCAGCCGCAAGCGTTCTTGCCCGCTTCCATCTGCCGCCTGAGCAGCTTCCCCTTCACCGGTTGGATGAGTCCGGAGATGTGCGGCCGGCCGATCCTTCTCTCGTAGCGGCCGCGGTAGAGGCTTTGGCCGCGCGCGGGTTGATCGATACGCGCTTTGGTCCCGATGTCGTGACCTTGCGCGAGGGCGCGCTCTGGCGGGCCAATCTCAGATTGCCGGCCAGCCTTGCCGAAGGACGGTTTTTGGCCCGGATCTTCCTGTTCCGGAATGGTGTGGTGATCGCGCAAGCCCAAATAACATTCGCCGCGCGCAAAACAGGCATCGAGCGGCTGGTCGCCCGTGCGGCGCACCGCGCCCCCTTGTTGTATGGTCTGGCGGCGGTGCTGTTGTCGCTGCTTGCCGGCTGGCTTGCCAGTCAGTTGGGGCGTCGGCGCAGCTTTTAGATCCCGCATTCCTTGGCGACAGCAGACAGCAAGGCGGGATTGGTGTCAGGCCGTTTCGGGTGGCTGACGGCCCTGCCGGTTTCTCATTCCGCCACCATGATGGCGGGCGCAAGAGAAAGCTCGAAAGCGTAATGATCCCCGTGGTCTTCGGCGCGTAGGAGCCGCAGGCCGGCCTGATGGCAGTAGGCCGGAATGTCTTCGACGAGATGCGGATCATCCCCGATGAGCCGAATGGCTTCGCCCGGCTCGAGCTCCCTCAACATCCGCCGCAGTTTCAAGATGGGTTGCGGCCGCCGCAGGCCGCACAGGTCGAGACTGTGCATTCCCACGCTTCCTCGTTCGGTCAATCCCTTAATGCCACGTGCATCCTGGCCGGTTTGCCCGGAACCGGGCGGGTGACCCTGCGCCGCCCGGATGTACCCATTCTGGCGGCAAATTCTCAACAGGGCCTTAAAGGGTCCGAACAATTTCCTGTCACAAGCCGTAGGACAGGGGGTGGAGCCCACGAAAAATACCAGAGTCGGTCTTCGCGCGCGTTAGACGTGGAGAATGCCACCTATGGCTCTTTCCCCGCCGCGACGATGCGGGCAATCAGCTTCGGGTCGTCCGGCAGCAGGCCGGACTTGGGCAGCCGCGGCACCAATTTCCGCCACTTGGGCCACATGCGATAGGCTTTGGCGAACAGCGGCAGCGCTTCCTCCACGCGGCCGTTCGCGGCCAGTGTGGCCGCGTGCCAGAAAACCATCTCGTGATTGTCCGGCGCCAGCGACTCGGCGCGGGCGTAGTGGGCGAGGGCGGCCGCCATATCGCCACGGGTCATGGCCGCATCGCCCTGGTCCATCTCGCGGTAGGCGCGTGCGAGGGTCAGCAGGCGCTCCAGCTCCCCCAAGGGATTGGCGCTGTCTTCGACTCTGAGATCGAAGATCCGTTCAGACCAGGGGGTGCCGGTGCGACGGGCAGAGACCACAAGAAGCGCCGCAGACTGTCGGCCGCGGATATCCCCGCCTTCGCCCTGGGCGGCTTTCAGCGCCGCCATCAGACGCGTTGCAAGATCACCCTTGGTCTTTCGGTATGCTTTGGCCATGGCCGCACAAACGCTCTCGCGTTCCATGAGATTGGCCTGCACCGAGAATCCCTCGCCGGTGATCTGGCAATGGGCGATGATCGCATGCTCACCCGTATGCACGGCGACATGGCCCTGTGAGTCGACCATCGCGACTTGGCGCACGTCGGTATGAGCATCGGTGGCAAGCAGGGCCTTGAGAGCCTGGGGCGCCGTCTTGCCCGCTTCCATGAGTTGGAGACCGAGCGGTCCGTAAGAGGGTTCCACGAAACTCTGGGTCGCCACTGCGCCCACGCCGGCCCGTGCCCAAGCGACGATCGAACCGACGGAGAACCAATGTGACTGCACGGCCACCCCCAGCTCACCCGTCTTGGGGTCGCGGGCGACGATGGAGTAGGTATGGGCCGGGCGAACCGCCTTCAGACCGGCGGCGGTGAGCGGTGGCGATGCCCTGTCCGTCTCGCTATGCGATTCAGCCGCCATCCCCATGGGCAGGGCGAGCGAGGCAGCCAGAAAGAGCACGGCCCGCAGCGTGCCCTGCCGTGTCTTGCCAGCCGGAGCAGTCATCCCCATTTTCCCTCCTCCCTTCTTGTCGGTCTTGCCTTACGCTCGTTGGGATCATGCCTGGGCGAGCGGAGCTTGTGAAGAGACCTGTGCGCGGCGGCTGGCGATAACCTTCTCCAACCGACCGCGCTCGGCCGGTGAGAAGGACAGGCCGAGCAGGCTGCGCCGCCACAGCACGTCATCGGCCGTAGCAGCCCATTCCCGACGGATCATGTGGTCGAGCTCGCGCTCGTGCAAACCGTGGCCCAAGTCCGCACCGAGATCGGCGGACGAAGAGGCATCGGCGAACACCTCGGTCAAGAGCCGCGTGCCGTATGCATGGGCCAATCGCCGCCGGGTGTTCGGCGCCAGAAAGGGAAAACGCTGCGCAAGCTCTTTCAGGAATGCCTGGAACCCCGATGGTCCGGACAAGCCTTCGCCGCCTGGCAGAGAGGCATCGGCCGTCCATGCGCGCCCAATGCGGGGGAACCGATCGGCCAGCAGATCGACAGCCTTTTCGGCGAGAGCGCGAAAGCTTGTCAGCTTGCCGCCATAGACGACGAGCAGGGCCGGATCGTCCGGGCCTTCTGCTTCCAAATCGAGGACGTAATGGCGGCTCGCCGCCGTCATCGACCGCGCTTGGGGGTCATAGAGCGGGCGCACGCCGGCGAAGGCAAAACGGATGTCTCTTTCATTTGGTGGTTGGGCGAAATAGTGTCGCAAAGCGGCGAGAAGATAGGCGATCTCTTCCGCGTGCGGCTGGACCGTGCCGGGATCACCGGAAAAGGCCGTCTCGGTGGTGCCCACGAGGTGATATGTCTCATTGAGCGGCAGAACGAAGACGATCCGTCCGTCCGGCTGGGGCAGCAGGAAGCCGTCATCGCCCGGATAGAGGCGGGGCACGACGATATGGCTGCCTTGGACGAGGGTGAGATGGCCGGCTTGCCGTCGGGCGCTGACGGGCAGAATGCGTCGATTGATCCGATCGACCCAAGGGCCCGTGGCATTGATGAGAACCCGGACAGGGACCGTCTCCCGTCGCCCTTCGGCCTCGATCACGACATCCCAGTGATCGCTGCGCCGTCGGGCTTCTACAAAGCGGGTGTGGAGACGGATTTGCGCTCCGCGCTCGGCTGCGTCGCGTGCAACGAGCACAACGAGCCGGGCATCATGGGTGGCACCGTCCCAATAGGCGAAGAGAGTCTGAGGGCGCGTCTTCAGATACCGGGCGGCCTCCGGTTCCCCACGCAGGCGGCCTGAGGCGGACAGCGGCTCGTGTGGCGCCAGATGGTCGTAGAGAAAAAGGCCGGCTCTGATCATCAAAGCGGAGAGGCTTGCCGCCCCGCCTGCCGGCAGAAGAATGCGCTGCGGCCAGACGATATGAGGTGCATGGTGCAACAAACGGCGACGCTCGGCCAACGCTTCGCGCACCAGTGAGAATTCGCCATAGCGCAGATAGCGCAGGCCGCCGTGGATCAGCTTTGAACTGGCCGATGAGGTGCCGGAACCAAGATCGCCGGCCTCCACCAACAACACCCGCAAACCACGCCCCGCAGCGTCGCGCGCGATGGCAGCACCGTTGATCCCGCCGCCGATGACACAAAGGTCATAGGACTTGCTCATGCACTCCCGTCGCCCAGCCGATCACGGATTTCACCCAACCGCGTATAGATACCGAAGAAGGCGTAGTAGCCTTCGATGACAATGCGCCAGACGACGACGATGACGACATAGGCGATCGTCACCCCGACAAATCGGCCGATGGTGATGCCGGTTGCTCCGGCTCCCGCCATCATGCCGGCATGCATCATCGGTCCCCAGAACAGAGCACGCAATGCCCCGAGCGTAATGAGGACCAGGCCGATCCAATAGATGACTTTCAGCAAGCCGGGCGCCAGCAAGCGTTCGAACCCCAACAGATCGCGCAAACGAAATGAATCCTCAGCCATGGGTATCTCCCTCTCCTCCAACCGACATCCTGCCGGCTGTGTCCAGGTTACGTGGTCGCTGGGTAGGATGCAAGGCGAGCAGCCTGCCATGAGGGGCTCTCGTTCGTCCCAGGCGCAAGGGGGGGTGCTGCTGGCTGGAGACGGCAAGAGATCCGAGCCATGCGTGTGTCTTGTCACTCGGGGCGCCTTGCGGTTAGAGGAACGCGCGTGCAGGAGGATGAGGGATCCGGGCTCAAGGGGAAGAAGGGAGCACCGTCGTGATCGAGAATCTGCCCAAGGCGGAAGAGGAAATCGGCTTTCTCGTCATCGACCAGGGCACGACATCCACGCGGGCGATCGTCTTCGATGGACTGGGACGGCCGCGCCGGTTGGCTCAAGAGGAGCTTCCCCAGCATTTCCCGCGGCCCGGTTGGGTCGAGCACGATCCTGAGGAAATCTGGCAGACCGTCCTGTCCACCGCGCGTGAAGCGTTCGAGAAGGCGGAAAACGAAGATGGGCTCGATGTCCTGGCGCTTGCAATCACCAACCAGCGTGAGACCACGGTGATCTGGGATCGCAAGAGCGGCGAGCCGATCGCCAATGCCATCGTCTGGCAGGATCGCCGCACCGCCGATCACTGTGCCGCTTTGAAGGAGGATGGCCGCGAAGCGGATGTCCAACGGCGCACCGGACTTCTTCTCGATCCCTATTTCAGCGCCACCAAGATCGCCTGGCTGCTGGACAATGTGCCGCATGCGCGCGCCCGTGCGGAACGGGGGGAACTGGCATTCGGGACAATCGACAGCTTTCTGCTCTGGCGGCTGACGAATGGCGCAGTCCATGCGACCGACGTGACCAACGCTTCGCGCACGCTGCTGTTCAACCTTGTGCGCCGGCGCTGGGATGACGAGATGTGCCGGCTTTTCGGCGTGCCGATGGCGATTTTGCCAGAGGTGCACGCGTGTGACGCGGATTTCGGACTGACGGCCGAAGGCTTTCTGCCCCGTCCCCTGCCGATCCGGGGTGTTGCCGGCGACCAGCAGGCCGCGCTCATCGGCCAGGGCTGTTTTGCGGCCGGGCGCGGCAAGATTACCTTCGGCACCGGCGCGTTTGCCCTCGTACATACGGGGGCGGCGCCGACCCGCTCGCGCCACCGTTTGCTCAGCACCATCGCCTATGAGATCGGTGATCGGGTGGCCTATGCGCTCGAAGGCGCGGTGTTCAACGCGGGCACCGTCGTCAAATGGCTGCGTGACGAGCTGAGGCTGATCGCGGATGCGGCCGAAACGGACGCATTGGCCCGCAGCGTGCCGAGCAGCGAGGGGGCCTATCTCGTTCCCGCTTTCACGGGGCTGGGCGCACCGCACTGGGATCCGGATGCGCGTGGAATTCTGTGCGGCCTGACCCGCGGTGTCGGGCGGGCGCATGTGGTGCGGGCGGCCCTCGAAGGCGTCGGTCATCAGGTGGCCGATCTGCTGGAAGCGATGCGCGCCGATGGCGTGCGTCTTACCGAGCTCAGAGTCGATGGCGGCATGGCAGCCAATGACTGGCTGATGAGCTTTGTTGCGGATCTTGCCAGGGTGCGGGTGCTGCGGGCCGATGTCCAGGAAACGACAGCTCTGGGGGCGGCCTTTCTGGCGGGTCTGTCTCTTGGCGTCTATCATACGCCGGACGAGATTGCCGCCCGCCTTGAGCCGGAGCGCGAGTTCGTGCCCACGATGACAGCCACCGTCCGCCAGCATTTGCGCACGGGCTGGCGCGCGGCCGTCGCCCGCGCCCGTTTTCGTGCGACGGAGGCGTGATTGTAGAGAAGCCGATGGTCCGGCTGTCTGAGCGGGCGGTAGGGGCGCCTCTTGGCAGTCTTGGGCTTGGAGAGTAAAAGGCGGGCCAAGGGCGCCTGTGACAGGCGGGCGCGAGTGGTAACGGGATTTCCTGGCAAACGAGGAAAGCGATGGCCGGTCATTCACAGTTCAAGAACATCATGCACCGTAAGAGCGCGCAGGATAAGAAGCGCGCCCAGCTCTTCAATAAGCTTGCTCGCGAGATTCAGGTCGCGGCCAAGATGGGATCACCGGATCCGGCTTCCAATCCCCGTCTGCGCACCGCGATTGCGAACGCTCGTGCCGCCTCCATGCCGAAGGACCGCATCGAACGGGCCATCGCCTCTTCCCAGAAGAGCGATGCCGCCAACTACGAAGAGGTCCGCTACGAAGGCTTCGGCCCCGGCGGAACCGCGCTCATCGTCGAGGCGCTGACCGACAATCGCAACCGCACGGCATCCGAAGTGCGGGCGATCTTCTCAAAAAATGGCGGCAACATGGGTGAAACGGGCTGCGCGAGCTTCCTGTTCGAGCGCGTGGGCCTGATCGTCTACTCGGCCGATGTCGCCGATCCCGATACCGTGTTCGAGGCTGCTGTCGAAGCCGGCGCTGATGACGTGGAGTCGGACCGGCATGCCCATGAGATCACCTGCGCCCCCGAGATGCTGGCGCAGGTGGCCAAGACCTTGGAGGAAACGCTCGGCGCACCGCAGTCGGCAAAGCTGGCCTGGAAGGCGAAAGATCAGGTCGCTGTCAGCCTGGAGGATGCCCAAAAGCTGATGCGTCTGATCAGCGCGCTCGAAGATAATGATGACGTGCAAGAAGTCTTCGGCAATTACAAGATCTCGGATGAGGTGATGGCAGCGCTGGAGGCGGCTTGATCCAACCGGCAGGTATGCCCGCCCGCCCGACTTGCCGTCCGCAGAACAAAAGGCAGACTCGCATGCGCATTCTCGGTCTTGATCCCGGCCTCGGCACCACGGGCTGGGGCGTGATCGACCGGGAGGGCGTGCGAATCGTCCATTGCGCCCACGGCACGGTCACCAGCGACCCGGCTCTGCCGCTTGCCGCCAGACTGGCGCGGCTCGCCACGCAGCTGCGGTCCGTCATCGCTGAGCATCGCCCCGATTGTGTGGCCATCGAGGAGACATTCGTCAATCGCAATCCATCCTCGACCTTGAAACTCGGGCAGGCGCGTGGTGTGGTGATGCTCGTGCCGGCCGAGGCGGGACTGGAGGTGGCCGAATACGCGCCGAACGCCGTCAAGAAGGCGATCGTCGGTGTCGGCCATGCAAGCAAGGATCAGGTGCGTATGATGGTGCGGGTGCTGCTTGGCGATGTCACCGTGCAAAACGCCGATGCCGCGGATGCGCTGGCGGTGGCCATCTGCCACGCACATCACCTTGGTGGACCGGCCGCCCAACGTCCCGGCAGGTGGAGACGGCGATCGTGATCGCGCGGCTCAAGGGAACGGTGGTGGAAATCGCCGAGGACCATCTGGTTCTCGACGTTGGCGGTGTGGGCTATCTCGTCTTTGCGCCTGCCCGGGTGCTCGCGCGCCTTACGGCCGGTGAGGACGTAGTGCTGGCGATCGAGACCCATGTGCGCGAGGACCATATTCACCTGTATGGTTTCACGGACGCCGCCGATCGCGCCATGTTCCGGCTGCTGTGCGGAGTGTCCGGCGTGGGGGCTCGGCTGGCGCTGGCGTTGCTGTCGGTGCTGGATGCTGAGGCGCTCTCTCTGGCGATCGCGGCGCATGACCGAGCAGCCCTGACACGCGCCCCCGGTGTCGGCAAGCGGCTGGCCGAGCGGATCTGTCACGAGCTCAAGGACAAGGTCGGCAGCCTTCCGGGGTCGGGCGGCACTCCGGCGGCGGCGCACGCCGGGGGAGAGGGGCCGAGCCCACAGAGGGGGCTTGTGGAGGATGCCGTCTCGGCCCTCGTTCATCTCGGCTACGGGCGGATGGAGGCGCTGGGTGCGGTGCGGGCCAGCTTGGCCCGGCAGGATGAGACGCCCGCCCTTGCCGCGCTCATCCGTGACAGTCTCAAGGAGCTGGCCGGATGAGTGACGATCGCCTGATCGCCCGCGACGAGCAGCCCGAGGACAGCGCCGAGGCCGTGTTGCGCCCGCGCCGGTTGGACGAGTTCATCGGTCAGGACCGTGAGCGGGAGAATCTGCGGGTCTACATCGCAGCTGCGCGCGAGCGCGGCGAAGCTCTCGACCATGTCTTACTCCACGGTCCGCCTGGGCTCGGCAAGACCACGCTTGCCCAGATCATTGCGCGCGAGCTCGGCGTGGGTTTTCGGGCGACGTCGGGCCCCGTGATCGCGCGGCCCGGCGATCTTGCCGCCTTGCTGACCAATCTCGAACCGCATGATGTCCTGTTTATCGACGAAATCCACCGCTTGAGTCCCATGGTCGAGGAGATTCTCTATCCGGCCATGGAGGATTTCCAGTTGGATATCATCATCGGCGAGGGGCCGGCGGCGCGCTCGGTGAAGATCGACCTGCCCCCCTTCACGCTGATTGGTGCGACGACCCGCATGGGCCTGCTGACCAACCCCTTGCGGGACCGCTTCGGTATTCCCATCCGGTTGGATTTCTACGGGGTCGAAGACCTGATGGCGGTGGTGCGGCGTGCGGCGCGGGTGCTTGGTATGGCGCTCACCGAGGATGGCGCACGCGAGATCGCAGCCCGCTCACGTGGCACGCCGCGGATCGCCGTGCGGCTGTTGCGTCGGGTGCGGGATTTCGCCGCCGTGGATCAGGCCTCGTCCATCGATCGCATCGTGGCGGACCGAGCGCTCTCCCGACTCAAGGTGGATTCCTTCGGCCTCGATCAGATGGATCGGCGCTATCTTGAGACCATTGCGCGACTCTATGGCGGTGGGCCGGTGGGGATCGAGACCTTGGCCGCCGCGCTGTCCGAGCCGCGGGATGCGCTCGAGGATATCATCGAGCCCTTTCTTATTCAGTCCGGCCTGATCCAGCGCACGCCGCGCGGGCGGATGCTGACGCCGCGGGCCTTCGCGCATCTGGGGCTGACCCCGCCACCGACACATGGCGATGACCTGTTCGCCGTGTCTTCCTGTCGCGAGGAGGAGAAAGACACATGACGATCCCCGCGCATGGGCGGCAGCCGGAAGAAGAGATTCCCCCTGGTGGCGATCGGCGGCGGCAGGCCCATTTCCGGGGCCGGACATTCCGGTTTCCGTTGCGTGTCTATTACGAGGATACCGATGCGGGCGGGATCGTGCATCATGCCCGCTATCTCGCCTTCCTCGAGCGGGCGCGCAGCGAGATGCTCTGGGCGCTCGGCCTTGATGACTGGGGAGAACCGACGGCTGGCAAGACAGTGGTGCGCTTTGCGATCGCGAAGGCCGATCTGGTCTTTCGTCGCTCGGCCCGCCTGTTCGACCGATTGTGGACAGAGACGCAAATCCGCCACATTGGCGCAGCCAGTATGCAGGCCGTACAGGTGATCTTGCGTGGTGAGGAAGCGTTGGTCTACGCCCACATCAAAGCGGCCAGCGTGGATGAGACCGGCCGCCCGCGGCGTTTGCCTGCGCATTGGCGGCGCCGCCTCACGCCGCTCGTGGTGCCGGCCGAAGCACCCGAGGCGCTCGATCCGGCCGGCCCGTGACAGGCCTTGCTCTCGCTTGCCGCAGAGACAGCTACCAACCGAAAGGGGGATACGGACACGATGGACACGAGCAGTCTTGCCGCTCAGCTTGGCAATGGCGGCGACTATACGGTCTGGGACATGGTCGCGGGCGCTGATCCCGTCGTGAAGGCGGTGATGGCGATTCTGCTGGTGGCCTCGATCTGGAGCTGGGCGGTGGCGATCGCGGGGTATCTGCGTATCCGCGCCGCCGAGCGTGCAGCGGATTCCTTCGAGAACCGGTTCTGGTCGGGTATCGCGTTGGACGATCTGTATGCCGAAGCCAAGGATCGTCTGGCGCATCCCTTCGAGACGGTCTTCGTGGCCGCCATGCGCGAATGGCGCCGCAGCGCAGAGCGTGGGGCCGCCGGTGCACCAATGGCCGAGTTGGCGCTGGAAGCCCGCTTGTCCAAGGTTATGCGGGTCGCGATCACCCGTGAGATAGACCACCTTACCGGTCAGATCGGCTATCTGGCGACACTTGGGTCGGCTGCTCCCTTCGTCGGTCTGTTTGGGACGGTATGGGGCATCATGAACAGCTTCCAGGATATCGCGCTGGCTTCCAACACGTCGCTGGCGGTCGTCGCACCGGGCATCGCCGAGGCCCTGCTCGCGACCGCCATGGGGCTGGTGGCGGCGATCCCGGCGGTCGTTGCCTATAACAAGCTGATCGGTGACCTCGGTCGCTACACCGGTCGGCTGGAAGGATTCGCCGACGAGTTCTCCACCGTGCTCGCACGCCGCGCGTCATCCAGCTGAAGGACATGAGCGATGGGCGCATGGGGACCGCAGAACGAGGCACACGGCCACAGGCTCAAGCGCTACGGCCTGATCGCCGAGATCAATGTGACGCCTTTCGTGGACGTGATGCTGGTGCTGCTCGTGGTCTTTATGGTGACGGCGCCTCTGTTGCAGGCCGGGGTCGCCGTCGATCTGCCGGAGGCCGACGCGCCGCCGCTGGCACAAGACAACACGCCGCTTGCCGTGACGATGGATCGCGAGGGCACGCTCTATCTCGGTGATACGCAAGTCGCGCTGGCGGCCTTGCGCGAGCGGCTGCGCGCCATTGCGCGGGTCCGCGATCCGAAGACGACGGTGGTATATCTGAGGGCTGATAAGGGGCTGGCTTATGGGGATGTCGTCCGGGTGATGGCTGAGATCCGGAGTGCCGGTTTTCTGCGGATCGCACTTGTGAGCGAGCATGTCGCGCCGCGCGACGGTGGCGGCAAGGCAGCCGGTGCGGGAGCCGAAAAAGGTGGAACGGGATCCGCAACCGGGAGGTAGTGCGCCTGCAGCAGGAACTGGAGGGTAACGACGCCTATCCAAAGAACATCGTCT
>CAZJPA010000027.1:0-19301 GCA_964547755.1 uncultured Sphingomonadales bacterium | reverse complement strand
AGACCGTGCCGCTCTATGAACGCCTCGTGCTCGATCTTCTGGGCGCACATAAGATTCGCGAAAATGCATAGAAGCTGGCAAGATACCACGCTTTCCTGAATCGCCACAGGCGATTGGACGGCTGGAGACAGCCCGATAAGGGAGGATGACGATGCAGCGAGCGGTCAAGTTTTTCTGTGATGGCGGGTTTCGGTCGCATGATGAAGGCGTGCGACGAAACCGGCCAAGGCTTGTCGGTGCGGGGCGGGCGGCCGCCCTGCTGGTTTTCGCTTTGCTCACCCTTCTTCTGGGAGCGGGGGCGGTGCAGGCGGCGCCGACGAAGGTCGTTGTTCATGTCCTGGCACAAGGGGCGAAGTTCATCGGCTCTTCGGTCGGCGGCGCGGAGGTGACGATTCGTGACGCGGGAACGGGAGAACTGCTCGCTCGGGGTGTTACGCAGGGCGGCACAGGTGACACGAAGCGGATCATGCGCGATGCCCACCCCCGCAATCGCGTGCTGTCAACACCCGATGCCGCCCGTTTTGAGGCGGTGCTCGATCTGAAGAGACCGCGCGCGGTCGTGATCACGGCCCGCGGGCCGCTGGCGGCTCCGCAGGCGATGGCCGAGGCGTCCACGCGGTTGTGGCTGCTGCCCGGTATCGACCGCACGGCGGGTGATGGCGTACTATTGACGCTCTCCGGACTCATCGTTGCTCCTGTCACCCCGGCCTTTCACAGCGCGGCGTCGGCTGGAAAGCCGTTGCAGCTCGAAACACGGGTGATGATGCTGTGCGGCTGTCCGATCGCGCCGGGCCTGCTGTGGGATGCAACCGATTTCGTGTTCTCCGTTCTCATCACGGATCCAGAGGGAAAGACGGAAACCATACCCTTGGGCTATGGCGGCAAGACCAGTCACTTCACGGGGAGTTTCACGCCAAAGACACCGGGTGTCTATCATCTGCAATGGCTCGCCCGTCAGAAGAGCACCGGCAATGTCGGGCAGGCTGTGACGACCCTGCTGGTGCGTAAATAGCGTGCGTAAATAGCGCCCAAGGCAGGCAGTAGTCGGCAAAACACTTTTCCCCGAGACGGTTGGAAGGCGGCGCGGATCCATGCAATTGCTTGCGGCCATCATCGACTTCTTCTTGAAGCGCAATGTGACGCCGTTTCTCATCATCGGCTCGCTGTTGCTCGGTGTGTTGGCGCTCGTGCTCACCCCGCGTGAGGAGGAGCCGCAGATCGTCGTGCCGATGGCCGATGTGCTGATCCGTGCGCCGGGCCTGTCGGTGGAAGAGGTCGAACGCCAGGTCGCCACCCCACTCGAGAAGATTTTCGCGCAGATCGACGGGGTCGAGCATGTCTATTCGATGTCGCTGCCGGGCCGCGCGGTGGTGACCGTGCGGTTTTATGTGGGCGAGGATCGCGAGGAAAGCCTCGTCAAGCTCTACAACAAGATCTACTCGAACACCGACCGGATACCGCCGGATGTCGCTTCCTGGGTGGTCAAGCCCGTCGAGATCGACGATGTGCCGATCGTGATTGTGACGCTGTGGTCCGAAAAACCGGAAACCGTCGATGACTACGGCCTGCGTCGGGTAGTGGAAGAGCTGGAGATCGAACTCAAGGCATTGCCCGAGACCAACCGCACCGAAATCGTCGGTGGCCGGCCGCGCCAGATCCGGGTGCTGCTCGATCCGGACGCGTTGGCGGCGCATCATACCGCCGCACGCGATGTCGCCTGGGCGTTGGGTGTTTCCAATATCCGTGCGCAGACCGGCGGCTTCGATCGCGCAGATCGGCATATTCTCGTGGATGCAGGCGAGTTCTTTCCGGATGCGCAGGCGCTGCGCCAAGCCGTGGTCAATGTCGTCGATGGCCGCCCCGTCTATCTCTCCCAGGTTGCCGAGGTGAGAGACGGTCCCGCCGAGCGCCGGGCCTTGAGCTGGATCGGCTTCGGAGCGGCCGAGGCCGGCCGTCTCGCCGTACGCCACGGACAGCTGTTCCCGGCCGTGCATGTTGCCATCGCCAAGCAGAAGGGCACGAATGCCGTTGCGGTCGCCAAACGCATCGAAGAACGGGTGCGCGCACTCGCACCCACCCTGCTGCCGGCGGCTGTGCACTGGCGCATCACCCGCAATTACGGCGAGACGGCGAACGACAAGGTCAACGAGCTGCTGGAAGGCTTGCTGGTGGCGCTCGTCATCGTCATCGCGCTGTTCGCCTACAGCCTCGGCTGGCGGGAAGGGCTGGTGGTGGCCACCGCCGTGCCGATCACCTTCGCGCTGACGCTGATCGTCAATTACTGGGCCGGCTACACCATCAACCGGGTGACGCTGTTCGCGCTCATCCTCTCGCTCGGCCTCGTGGTCGATGATCCGGTCGTCGATGTCGAGAACATCTATCGGCATCTGCGGGCCAAGCTGGAGCCGCCCCTGGATGCTGTGCGCCGGGCGGTCAATGAGGTGCGTCCACCGATCCTGTTGGCAACATTGGCGGTGATCGTCTCTTTCCTGCCGATGTATCTGATCACCGGCATGATGGGCCCTTACATGAGCCCCATGGCGCTCAACGTGCCGGTGGCGATGCTGATGTCGCTGTTCGTCGCGTTCACGATCACGCCCTGGCTCAGCTACCATGTGCTGAAAGGCAAGGCCGAGAAGGCCCCGCCCGATCCCGGGGCGCGGGACGTGAAGCAGTCTCTCATCTACCGCCGCTATGAGCGGCTCATCCGGCCCTTCATCGAAAGCCGGCGTAATGCGCGTATCTTTCTCATTGTGCTGGGGGTGCTCTTTGTGGGTGCCGCGCTGATGGCGGCGTTCAGATGGGTGCCGCTCAAGATGCTCCCCTTCGACAACAAGAACGAATTCCAGATCTTGGTCAATCCACCGGAGGGCACGACGCTCGAGCGCACGGATGCGATCGCCCGCGCATTGGGCGAGGTGCTGCGGCGCGCACGCGAGGTGAAGGACTTCGAAATCTATACCGGGACCGCAAGTCCGATGGACTTCAACGGCATGGTCCGCCACTACTACTTACGCGAAGGCCCGAATGTGGCAGACATCCGGGTCAATCTGTTGCCCAAGAAGCGACGCGAACATCAGTCGCATGAGTTGACGCTGCGTCTGCGCCGGCAGCTGGAGGCCGTGGCGCAGCAGCAGGGGGCGCGTATCCAGATCGTCGAGGTGCCGCCGGGTCCACCGGTGCTGGCGACCGTGACGGCCGAAATCTACGGAGAGCCCGACACGCCTTATGAGACGATCCGTCAAGCGGCCTTGGTGACGGCCCGGCGTCTTGCGCGCGAGCCGGGGGTGCATGACGTGGACACCACGGTCGAGGACGATGCGCCGCGCCTGGTCTTCGTCACCGACAAGGAAAAGGCGGCGCTTTCCGGTGTCGCGACCGCGGATATCGCCGAGACGGTGCGGATTGCGCTTGATGGGGTGGAGGTCGGTCGGCTTCATGTGCCACAGGAGGCGCAGCCGCTGCCCATCCGGCTGGAGGTGCCGCGGGCCGAGCGGGCCGGCATCGACAAGCTTGCTGCGCTGACGGTCAAGGGCCGCCCGGGAATTGCCCAGACGCGGGAAAAGGGTGGCACGCGTGCGGCGGCCGTGCCGGTCGTACGGCTCGGCGAGCTCGGCCGTTTCGTCACCGGGAAGGCCGAGAAGGCTATCTATCACAAAGACTTGAAGCGCGTGGCCTATGTCTATGCCGAGCCGGTGGGACGGGCGCCGGCGGCCGTGGTCGCCGATGTGGAGGCGGATCGGTTGGCGGCTGGAGAGCCTCCGCCACCGGATGCGCCGGCGCAGCCGCGGCCGCTGTCGGAACGCAGCTACTTCTCCAATGGCGGCGGAGATTATTGGTCGCTGCCGGCCGGCACGCGGGTCGAATGGCTGGGCGAGGGTGAGCTCAAGATCACGAAGGATGTTTTCCGCGATCTTGGCATTGCCTTTGGTGTCGCGCTCGTCGGCATTTACATGATCCTCGTTTATCAGACGGCGAGCTACGCCATGCCCTTCATCCTGATGCTCTCGATTCCCTTGACCATGATCGGGATCATGCCGGGCTTCTGGTTGCTCAACAAGCTCACCGGCGCGCCGATCGACGGCTTCGCCAATCCGACATTCTTCACCGCCACCGCGATGATTGGGATGATTGCGCTCTCAGGGATAGCGGTGCGCAACGCCATTTTGCTCATCGAGTTTCTGCATGTGGCGCTCGCGCGTGGGCATTCCTTGCGCGAGGCGGTCTGCCATGCCGGCGCGGTGCGCACCCGGCCCATTCTGCTGACGGCCGGCCCGGCGATGCTGGCGGCGATCCCCATCACCCTTGATCCGGTGTTCTCGGGGCTGGCCTGGGCCTTGATCTTCGGGTTGTTCGTGTCCACCGCCTTCACCCTGCTGGTGGTGCCGATGACCTATTACTGGGTCTACCGTGACAAGCCCGGCCATGGCCTGCCGCGCGGTGTGCCGGTGGTCGAAGAGTTGGAGGAAGACTGATGAACAAGCGGCTTGTCATCCGCATTGCCGAAGCTGCGGTCGGCATCGTCCTCGGCATTCTCGTGCTGGTCTGGTTGGCCGGCGGCTTTACGGCCAAGGTCGCCCCCGGTGAGGAGGATCTGCCGGCTGTGACCCTGCCGGAAGACGCGCAGATCGTGGTTGCCGAGGCGCGCAGAAGGCCGGTGGTCGAGTGGACCAGCGGCACGCTCGCTTCGGCGCGGCGCACGGCGGTCTCGTCCCGCATTCTGGCGCGGATCCAGGAAGTGCGAGTGAGAGCCGGTGATACAGTGCGCGCCGGCGATGTGCTGGTGGTGCTGGAATCGGCGGATTACAAGGCCCGTGTGCAGGCGGCGCGCGATGCCCTCAAGGCGGCGGAAGCCCGTTTGAAGCTGGCCGAATCCGAGCTCGCCCGCATTCGTCCCCTCTTCGAGAAGGGCGTGGTGCCCCGTCGGCGTCTGGATCAGACGGTCAGCGCCCGGGATGCGGCCGCCGCCGACGTCCGGCGCTTGAGACAACAACTGCGTGAGGCCGAAACCTTGCTCTCTTACACGATCATCCACGCGCCGGTATCGGGCCGCGTCGTCGATCGTCTGGCCGAGCCGGGCGACATGGCGGTGCCGGCCGAACCCTTGCTCAGGATCTATGACCCGACGCTGCTCAGGGTCGAAGTGCCGGTGCGCGAGACGCTGGCGGTCAAGCTCGGCATCGGCGACCAATTGACGGTGGAGCTGCCCTCGCTTGGCGAGCGGTTCACCGGTACGGTGCAGGAGATCGTGCCCTTCGCCGATCCCGGGGCGCGCACGCTGCTGTTCAAGCTGGCGCTGCCCAAAGACGAGCGGCTGTTCGCCGGCATGTATGCGCGGGTTGCCGTGCCGGCGGGTAGGGCAGAGAACATCCTCGTGCCGGAGCGGGCCGTCACCCGCGTCGGCCAGCTCACCTATCTGACGGTGGTGGATGATCGCGACCGCCTGTTTCGTCGCCTCGTGACACTTGGGCGCCGGAACGCCAAGGGCGAGGTCGTCGTCCTGAGCGGGTTGAAGCCCGGTGAGCGTGTTCTCCTGCCGGCGGCAGCGGCCGGAGCATGAGCGGTTCGACCGGTGTCCTGCGCGAGGAGGGGTTCTCAAGGATCCTGGGGTTGGCGATGCGCCGGAGATCCAGGCCGTCTTGCAGGCGACGAGACCGGGCGCTCGGGCGGGGCGGCGGGATCGCTGGCAGATGGCTGAGGTGAGGCGGTGGGGCCGGCAGGAGAAGGCGGCTTCTTTTCTTCCAGGATGAGCTGCACCCGATGCAGAAAGCCGGCGAAATAGCCAGCCGGTACGAAGAACTCGCGACTGCCGCCGGAGCCTGAGACCTCGAAGGCAAAACCGGTCCGGGCGAAGCGGACCAGATCGTCGCGGTAGAGCGCAATCATAACATTCTCGGTGATCAGACAGGCCCCGTCCGTATAGCAATCTACCAGCTCGCGATGGGTGCTCACGACAGGAAAGGGTTGGCCATAGGAATAGACGTGGTCGAGGAAAAGCCAATCATCGGCGGATACATACACCGCCAAGACGTAGGTCTGATGGTGGGGGCGGCGGTTTTCGTCGTAGGCGAGGGCGGCGATCAGCTTGTAGGTGTCACGCCCCGAGCCGACGAGAGGAGCTTCCACGACGAGTCGGCGTCGGTGGACATCGTCGCTGATCGTGGTACCCGCAAACACGGCATCCACATTAGAGGGATCGGCAATATCGCCCAGATTATAGGCCGCGGTCAGCAGTTCGCAGCCGCCCAGTATCAGCAGACAGCCCAAGACGATCGCAGAAGCCAGATGAGACCGTGCGCGGCCACACCGCTGGTGTTCCTCGCATCGGACCGTGCTCATGATGACAATCCCCTCCCCCCTTCATCTCGTCGCAGGCCGGAACGCTTCGTGAGTGGACGCAGTCCCGAGTATCTCAAGCACCAGGCTAGCCAGTCGCCGGCCGGCTGGTCAATGGAGGTGGACTGGGCTGTCACGAGAAGCTGTTCCTTCAGCACGTCTCGAGGAACCGCAGTACCCGCCTTGTCACCGTCTCCAGCGCCGGTTCGCCGACGAGCCAGTGGCCGTATTCGGGATATTCCTCGTATTCGGCGCGGCCTCTGAATGCCCGGGCGGCGGCGCGGATCCAGGCGATGGGGACGATCGCATCCTGTTGGCCGCCGATGATCAGGGTGGGCACGCGGATCCGCTCGCGGTTCACTGCGGCGGCGCGGCGGCGGTCTAGGAACCAGTTCGACAGCTCGAACAGCACGCGGCCTGAATCCCAGACGTAATGTGCGAACTCGCGACGGGCCTCGTCTTCCGGCACACCAGCGTTGAAGACGGTGGCCCGTACGCCGGGCCAGCTCGGCTTGTGCGGCTTTCGCCACCAGCCGGGGCGCATCAGGATTGAACCGAAGACCTTCAGCGGCTTCAGGCGGATCGGCCACATCCCCGCACTCGGCGCCGGCGCCAGCGCCACCAGCGCCGATCCGAGCCCGCGCGCCGCGAGCTGCTGGGCGAGCAGTCCGCCCATCGAATGGCCGATGATGACCGCGCGTTCGTCGAACGCGCGGATCTTCGCTTCCAGATCGTCGAGATAATCGGTGAGTGAGAGCGTGCCGAGCCCTTCCGGCGCCGGATCGTCGGGCGCGATGTCGTGATGGAGCAGATCAGGGGCATGGCAGCGGTGGCCGGCTGCCTCCAGCCGCGCGGCAAAGCGTGCCCAGTAGGCGCCCTTGCCCCACATGCCATGGATCAAAAAGACGGATCGCCCCTCAGCCATCTCCCACCTCCTGCCTGCCGCTCTTCAAGACGTCATGCTGCATCGGACAGCAGCTTGTGTCAAAGATGCAGGGGGCAATGTACACCCATTGTGCCGAAGCGTAACAGCGACCAGTGGTGAGACAGACCTGCCGGTTACGACGGATTGGCCGCAGAGGCGCTTGTGGCAGTGGGTGGGGGTGTCGGCTCGGCGGAAGACGTTTGTGTGGGCACGGCTTGGTCTGTCTTCTTATGTGCCGGCGCAGTCAACGCCCGGTCGGCGAGTGCGGCGAGCACTTTCTGCCGCAGCGCTTTTTCGGAAGTGGGGGAAAACGAGCCAATCTTGCTCATGATCTCGCTCAGATTGGCGAGATCCTGAGCACCCGGACTGTCGGGGGAGGTCAACAGATCGAAAAGCCCAGCCAGCGCATCCTTGCCGATGCGGTCACGATATCGTTTGCGCAAGGCGGCCAGTTCCTGACTTCGCCCTTCAAGACTCAACGCCAACGCATATTCGAGCAGTCCCCGACGCAGGGACTCGGTGAGTTGTGCGGGTGGTTCGGGGCCCATGAAGAGTGGGTGCAAGGTGGCGATCAGGCGCGTCCAATCCTGGGCCTGCCAAAAGTAATGCGCGCGCAGCAGCAGTCCGTCCGTATCGGTGGCGCGGTCCAGCAATGCCGCTGCTTCGTTCGCCCGGCCCATGGCGGCAAGCGCCTGGGATTCGATCCGGCGCCGATCCGCGATGATCTGAGGCGGCAGATTCCCGACTCGCGTCGCCCGCAGAATTTCGACGGCTTTCTGCGGTTGGTGATCGAGGAGATAGATGGCAGCCAGCGGCACCGCCACTGACGCCTGCGCCGCGCCTTCCAAGCGGTAGCGGACCTGATGGGACAGCAATTCCGCCGCCCGTCCATACAGACCGAGCGAGACCAGCCGCCGGGCCAGCCGCCGGATCATGCGGTCGCCATCGGCTCCAAGCGGGGTGAGTTCCCGAAAGTCGTAGAAGAGGCCGAGCGCTTCCACGGCCGGAAGCTTGTCGGCGGCGCCGTCGAGGAAGAGATGGCGGAAGAGATCCAGCATCTTGCGGCTGATCGCCCGAACTTCCGGGACATTCGGAAAATTGGCAGCCGCGACGGACCACACGTCCAGCGCTGCACGGGGCTGATCGTGATCACGGTATAGCTCGCCCAACTGGTCCAGGATACGGATTTCGAGCTCGTCGCCGCGCCAGGCGTAGCGCAGACGCTCGAGCTCCTCGATCGCCTCCTGAACGCTTATGTCCCCGGCGGCAAGTCGCAAACGGGCGAGAGCGAAACGAGCTTCCACCGACAGGCGTCGATCACGGCTGTGCGCCACATCCTCATAGGCTGCGATGGCTGCCGCCAGATCGCCGGTGCCTTCGAGCAGCTGGGCGTGTCTGAGCGCCGTTTCCACCCGCGCGCGCGGCGGCAGGGACAGGGCCTCGAGCTGTTCAATTTCGTCTTCGGCGCGCTCCCAGTCGTGGAGAGCCAGGAAGGAGCGCACAGCCGCCAGCCGCATCTCGATCGCGACATCGGCATCCTGTTCATGAAGGGCTTCCCGGCCCTTGAGGTAGGCTTTGGCTGCGTCGTCCGGCAAGCCCAGACGCTCAAAGGCCAGCGCCCGCCACAGCCAGACTTCCATTTCCGGATCGAGGCGGGGATCGAGCAATTGCTCGAGCGCCTGCTGCGGGCGGTGGAGATGGTAGAGCGCGATTCCGAGAGCTGCTCGGAATGCCGGCGTGTTTTCATAGGCCTTGTTGGAGTCGGCCAGCAGCTCCAGTTGGGCATAGGATTCCGGCGCCATGTGATGCCCCAGATAGAAACGGGCAAGATCCCAGCGGATCTTCGGCCGTTCGGGCGGCGGAGCGAGAGACAACCGCACCAGATAGGCGCTTTCGTGCTCCTGATAGGTTTTCCGGTCATCGCCGCGCCAGGCGGCCAGATCGATGAGCCGGCGTGGACGCACACCATCGGCCACGGCGCGGGAAAGCATCTCGGGCGACAGGTCCAGACCGCCTTGCGCCTCGATCGCCACGCCATTGGCGAAACGGCGGACGCGGATGGCATCGTCGAAGGGTTGGACAACCACACCCTGGGCCGATTTGAGCAGGGCGAACTGCGGATAGCGGCGCGTTTCCATCAGGCCCTGTCCGTCACCCGATACCGGCACCACCACCAGGCGATCGCCAAGCAGCGGATCCGTGAAATCAATCCGCGCGCCGGGATCCGGAACCGGCACGAACAGGCGCACCAGGCCCTCGCTGCGATCGACCACCGGCTTGAGCGGAGCGCGGGGAATGGTCTCGGTGTCCTTCAGATAAACATACCAACGTCCACCCCGCTCGGAAACGGACAGGTCGCGGGGCTCGCGCATCTCGGCATAGAGAATGGTGGCATCGCTGCGATCAAGGCGCATGAGGGGGCTGAGCAGTCGCTTGGCTTCGCCGGCGAGAGGCGACTCCCGGTCGATATCGACCAGAACGGGCCGCTCGAGCGCGATCCACATGAGATTGCCGCGCCTGAAGGCGGCAAAGCCGATGTCCGGTGGCAGCCTCAGGACCAAGGCGAAGCCCTCGGGATCGCGGGTATATCCGATCTTGAGCCGGGGACCGGCGCCGGGCTGCATGGCGGTGACAACCCGGCCTTTTGCCAAAGGCTTTTGGGTGGCGGCTGCGGATGTGGTTACCATGTGTGCCTGGGCGGGGGAGGCCGCGGGGTCCGTGGCTGTGGCGGCCACCGGTGCGGATGTGTCGGAGGAAGAAGAGGGGGACGCATTTGTGTCTTTTCCTGGAGCGGCCGACGCTGATGGGCGTTCGGTTGTGGTTTCTGCGCTCTTGCGAACGGCTTTATTGGCGGTCGGCGTATAGACGTCGATGACGAGCTTGCGCTTCTGGCTTGTCCACAGCCGCACCGGCGCACCGGGAGCGGTTACGATCTCGAGGGTGTGTGTGGCGGCGGACCAGCGGGCCGTGCGCACATTCTTGACCGCGTTTTTCGCAAGCGGTGGCAGAACGACCGTGACGGGTTCATGAAACCGCACCCGAAGGACATTGCCCTGTGCCTGACTGTCGTAGGCGGGCAGTCGCGCGAAATCGAGCACCAGGCGGGAGAATCCGGGATGCTCGCCCACGCGCACGACTGCCTTGTCCACCTGCTCCGTACGCTTTTCAGCGGCTTGGCCGGGTCCGGCTCCGACCGACAGGAGCAGGAGGAGGGCAATAAGGGTGAGACAGCGGCTCATGGTGTGCCATCCTCCATGGGCGCGAGTTCCACGAGAAGGCCCCGGATCGTGGGAGCCTGCGCGGCCGGCGATTTCGTGGGCAGGATCGTTACACCCGGTATGCCCAAGGCACGCAACGCCGACAGCTGCGTCAGCCAGCGCCCCACATGGCTCAGCGCCGGATCGCCGGCGACTGCCAACACCAGTTCCCTTGCGGTCCATCCCGCTGCTGCGATGCGGGAAGCAAGTGCCTGAAAAAGGGCCGGGTGCGCGACAATGCGCCGGGCGTCGTCGGGGGAAAGACGGATCAGCAACCGGTGGCGGCCGATCTTCTCGACGCTGGCACCGACAAGGCCGATGTCGGACAGGGCTTGTGCAAGCGGAGCCAGGGCCAATGCGGCTCGCTGCGATGGAGCGGTCCCGGTTCTGCGGGCAGGCGGCAAGGCGGAGACCGCATCGGATGCTGTGTCCAGTACTCCCGGCAGGACGAAGCCAGATGGGATCCGCGGGGTGCCCATGGCATAAAGCAGAACCAGCGAGGCGACCATGAGCGCCATCAAATCCGTGAATGTCAACCACCACCCCGGTCGCGCGAGACTGCGCCGACGGGGGGCGCCCGTGGCGACGAGCAATACGCTTTTCGGTCGTTGGACGCCCGTCATGGTCGCCTTCCCCCCCCTTCGGCCGGCACGACAAGGGTGATGGCCGTGTGCCCGGCGGCCAGCCGATCGTTCAGTCTGAAGGCGATGGTCCCGGCCGGGGCGCCACGGGCCCGCAGGTCGGCCTGCAACATGGAGAGGCGGGCAAGGGCGGCGGCCCTGTCCTCATGGCCGCTGCGTGCGAGGAGAAGCAGGGCTCCGGGATGCCGCTCGAGCAGATCGACGGTTGGCGCCAGCCACCGCTCGGCCGTCAGGCTCAGATGCTCGCCACCGCTTGCAAACAGCGCGCGGTCGGTGAGGGTCAGCGAAAGCGCCGGTCGTGCCAACCAGGACGTGCGCGCAAGGCTGCCCATACGGTTGCGTTCCGCCCCCTTCCAGGCGGCGGCCGCTTCTTCCAGCAGGGGTGCCGTTGCGGGCCGCTCGGCGGCGCCACGCGCGATCATGGCGCGCGCGTGTGAGAATCCGTCGGCCAGTCCGGCAAGGGCGGCATCGGTGCGTTCGGCGTCGAACCGGAGATCCCGGAGAAGATGCGCGAACAACCCGAGCAGGATCAGCTGCACGACGAGCATGGCGAATGTCGCAGGATCGGGTAGAGCGGAAGAGCGCGCTCTTGCGCCACTCATCGCACAGCCCCTCTTCCCAGAGGGAGAATGGAATGCGGCCGCGCCCCATGCGCGAAACGCGGGGGCGGTTTGCGGTGCCTTTCCTGGCTGGCGGCCTGTGGTCATTTTTGGGGTGACTCCCCTGCGCCGAATTGGCGCCAGGCTTTCACATACAGCGCACTATCCACACATGATGTCGCATCATCGTCATGTCGCATCGTCGTCATCGAAGCTGGCGAGCAGAGCATCGATCTCGTCTTGAGAATGTCCCTGCCCGGCAAGCTGCGGGCCATGGGTGAGCGCCTCTTCGTTCACAACCTCTCCCCGCTCGTCGATGGCGGTTTCTTCGTCTGCCGCGACATGTTCGTCGCCGATGACTTCCGCGAGGCTGGCGAGACGGTTCTCAACCTCGTTGAGAACGCCGAGCACCTTCGTCAGGCGCTGGCCGGTCAGGTCTTGGAAACTCGAGGCCTCGAACAGCTTGGTCGAAATTTCCTGGATGCGTTCGGCCCAGTTTTCGTTGGCTTCGGCGGCGAGCTCTCCCAGTTCTTCGGCCGCATCCATGATCGTACTGGCCGCCTCTTCGGTATGGCTGACCACGGCATCGATCTGTTCGCGGGCCTTGGGCAGGCGGGTCGCAGCCATCGTGCGGGGCTGCATCGCCACAAGTTCGTCTTTGGCGCGTTCGATGAAGGAGACGAGATCGCGGATCTCCTTGACCAGTCGGGCGTGTTCGGCCTCGTCTTCGCGCTGAAGACCGGCCATCAGCTCACCGACCAGCAGGCCGACCTGGTCCAGCGGCAAGGAGTCCCCGTGTTTTTCACGCAAGGCCGCAAGGCGGTCGTCGAGGGATGGAATGCCATCGGATTGGGTCATCGTTGCTCCCCGCGCTTGATGCCGCTTGCCGTTCTGCTTCCGTCGAATCGAAGACTTCATCAGCCGCTTCCGACATTTTCTATCCTATCATCAGTAAACGGCTTGTTAATTCTGGACGATAATCTGTGGGAATTCACCCTGTAGTTGTCGCAGGAATTGGCGCACTCAGGACGTGAGACATGGCTTCGGCACCGGGCGCGGTGTGGCTCCAGGAAGGGCCGGTCCGTCTTTTCCCGATAGGAATCGCATCCTATTGGGTGCGCCGTGCCAGAATCTGCTCCGCATCCGGCAGTTTGCGGGCCTGCGCGAGACGGGACGTCAGTTGCTTGGCGGCCTCGGGGTCCATGTTCGCCAACAGCGCGGCCATTTTGGCGGCCTTCATCTGGCGGGCCAAGCGTTCCTGAATATCAAGATCGAGGCGCTGAAAGATGGGGGCCGCATCCTTCGGTTTCATGCTCTCGTAGACTTTGACCAGAGAGGACAGCTTCTTGTCCTCGGCGGTATTGTAGCTTTGAACGAGAGCGGCGATTTCGGCCTTGATTTCTTCCAGCCGCTGGATTTCGGCCTTGATGCGCCGCTCGGTTGCGGCCAGGACCTGTTCCTTGAGGGCGAGCTGGGACTCCCGCTTTTCCAGGGCGCGCCGCCGTTCTTCGAGATCAGCCACGAGATCGCGTTCCGAACGGCTCAAACTGCGTGACGGCAACCCGTCGGCGACAGGCTGCGCAGAGGAGGAAGCGGGAGCGGTTTCGGCGGCCGTGCCGCCTTCTGTTTCCGGTCGCGCAGCCGTAGCAGGATCGGGGGCTTCTTGTGCCTGAACCGAAAGGGTCTGCGTGGGCGCGGTCAGAAACGCACCCAGGCGATCGATCCGCTGGGCGATGGCGACGGCGAAAATGACAAGTACCAGTGCCAATACGAACGACCGCACATGACGTCCTGCCATTTTGCCCTCCATGTCTTGCCCCTCCTGGATGGGGTGGGGCCGTTTTCCCCGTCTGTCAGCGTAGCGATTTGAGCGCTTCCAGCACGACCACGCGGTCGTCGTCGGTGCTTGGCAAGTTCGTTTCGGCGGCTGCGGGGATATGCGTGCGCGCCTTCCGGCTTTCGACCGTTCGACGGGCGGTGCTTGCCAGCCGTGTCAGACGGTCGGCCAGGGCTTCTCCTGCTTGCGTAACAAGCGTGAGCTCGTCCTTGAGCGCGCGGGCCTCCGCCAGGCGCTGCTCGATATCGGCCAGATTCTCCGCTTCCTTCTTGAAAGCATCCAATGCCGCGCGCGTTTGCCCGGCAGCCGCCTCCAGCCGTGCGACCAGTTCGGCGAACAGCTGCTGCTCCGCGCGCAAGCGGGCAATCCGACGATGCAGCAGCACCAGCCCCACGGACAAGCCGATCATCAGCGCTACGAGAAGACCGTCAATCACCACACCCAGCGACAAAGCCGTTTCTCCCATCTTCCATCCCTGTGTCGTTCCACGCCACCTGTATCAAGCGGCCTGTTTGGGTTTGCTCTTCTTGACGAGACTTTCCTCGACCTGGATCGCCACATATTGGCCGGAGCGTCCAAGCCGCCCCTTGACCATGGGGACGTCCCCACTGCGCAGCTCCACCGGATCCTCGGATTTTGTGTTGAAGACGATGGTCTGACCGATTTCGAAGTTCATGACGTCGCGCAAGCTCATGGTCTGTTCGCCGAGCACGGCTTTGAGCTCGATGTCGGCGTTCCACAGCTCCGTAGCCAGATGCGTCTCCCAAATTGTGTCGCGGCCGAACTTTTCGCCCATGAAACGTTGGAGCAGCAGCTCGCGCACGGGCTCGAGCGTCGCGTAAGGAAACAGCAGCTCCAATCGTCCACCGCGGTCCTCCATGTCCACGCGCAGCTTGATGAGGATCGCGGCATTGGGCGGCCGGGCGATGGTCGCGAAACGCGGGTTGGTCTCCAGCCGGTCGAAGGTGAAGTTGACAGGAGAAAGCGGTTCGAAGGCCGCCGACATGTCTTTCAGCACGACGGCGATCATACGCTCGACGAGCGTCTGCTCGATGGTGGTGTAGGGGCGTCCTTCAATGCGCATCGGGGCCGTGCCACGCCGGCCGCCGAGCAGGACGTCGACGATGGAGTAGATCAGGGAAGAGTCGACCGTCATGAGGCCATAATTGTCCCACTCCTCGGCCCGGAAGACGGCCAGCATCGCAGGCAGCGGGATCGAGTTCAGATAGTCGCCGAACCGCACCGAGGTGATGTTGTCCAGGCTCACCTCGATGTTGTCGGATGTGAAATTGCGCAAGGAGGTGGACATCATCCGGACCATACGGTCGAAGATGATGTCGAGCATCGGCAGGCGCTCATAGGTCACAAGACCGCTGTTGATCAGCGCTTGGATGCCTTGGACTTCGCCCTCGTCACCTCCTGAGTCGAAGCCCAAAAGGGAGTCGATTTCCTCTTGGTCCAGAACACGGCCCGGCACCCGGGCGCCGAATTCGTCGAGCTCCTCACCTTCTTCTTCGTTCTCGGTGGAAGCCGAGTCTTCGGCGGCCTGTGAGCCCTCGTCCTCGTCGAGATCAGCGCCGGCCATCGCCGCCCACTCGGCGGCCATGGCCTCCTCTTCGCTCATTTCTTTCTTCTGATCTTCGGGTTCGTCCGCCATCGGCTCTCACCCTGTGCCATTGGCCGGTGCCGCTTCATGACACCGGATTTCCTACTGCACCAGCATCTCCCGGAACAGCACGTCTTTGACCTTGACTGGCGCCAGCGTCGTGTTGAGGCGGCGCAGCAGCTCCTCCTTCAGACGGTAGAGACCGGCCGAACCATTCAGATCTTCGAGCCGCATCTCCCGCAGATAGACCTGAAAATCGTCGAGAACCCGGGGCAGTTGGGCTTCCACGGCTTTCTTGGCGCTCTGGCGGTCCACCTCCAGGCTGATTTTGGCCCGCAGATAGCGGGGTTGCCGGCCACCCGTGTTCAGATTGACCACCATGTCCGGAAGATCGATGAAGATGATCTCGATCTTCTCGGCTTTTGGGGCATTCTCACCGTGTTCGGCCCCCGCATCATGCTTTTCGCCTTCGGCCGCCGGGTGATCCTCGCCGCCCATCAGCATCATGACGGCCGCGCCGCCGCCACCCAGAACGAGCAAGGCCGCGGCAGCGAGAATGACGATCTTCTTGCCGCTCCACTTCTTGCGTGGCGGCTCGTCGTCCAGAGCTTCCAGATCCTCCTCGCTCATGATCCGGGTCCTCCATCGTGGTTGAGCCGGCCCAAGCGCCAGCATCGACCTTCGGTAAACGGTAGCGTCAATAAGATTAACAAGTGGTAATCGCCGGTGTGTAATCCGCGCTGTCCATGCAGGCGGCAAGCCTTGCCCTGCCCGCAAGCGCCGTGGCTTTCGGACCGTCCGCCGGCTTGCGGCGAACAGGAGGCGATCAGCCGCCTTCGTTCACATTTTCCACTACTGGCACGGTGGTTGCTTCCTCTCCCGTGAGCCGGGCCGGAGACCGTTTTCACTTCCGGCCGGATCGGGCGAGACGACATGGGAGAATGCGACCATGGATTTGATGAGAGCGGTTGGGCTGGCACATCTGCAAGCGTTGCGCAATCGACTCGACGTGGTGGCCAACAATATCGCGAATGTGAATTCGACGGGTTTCAAGACCGAGCGGGCCCGGTTCCGCACCAGCGTGTTCGAAATGCCCCAGGCGGGAGGCGTAGAGGGGCTCGGCCGGGTGCAGTTCATCCTTCCCGTAGGCGTGTTTCGGGACATGGCCCAGGGTGCGATCGATGTCACCAACAACCCGCTCGATGTCGCAATCGACGGCGAAGGCTTCTTCGTGGTGGAAACGGCGGATGGCGAGCGGCTCTATACCCGCGCCGGCAATTTCACCCTCAATGCGGACCGTGAGCTCGTCACCGCGACGGGTGAACGGGTTCTCGATGACAGCGGCGCGCCGATCGCTTTCACCGTCAGCGACAATCGCATCACCATCGACGAGGACGGCAAGATCTTCACCGAGCGCGGAGAGGTGGCGCAGCTCGGACTCGTGCGGTTCGACCGCCCCCAGCAGCTTGAGCGCCGCGGTAACGGTCTTCTGACCAGCGATGAGACTCCGATTCCCGTCGATCCGGGCGAGACCCGGATCGTGCAGGGCGCCCTCGAGCGCGCCAATGTCAAGCCAATCGTCGAGATGACCCGCATGATCAAGATTCTGCGCAGCTATCAAGAAATGCAGCGGGCTCTCGACCGCAGCCGTGAAACCGAACAGCGGGCTCTCGACCGTTTGCCGCGCGTCCAGGCTTGAGCAACGAATTGGACCGAACAAGCAAGGAGAAGATGTCATGAAGGCTTTGAGCATCGCCGCCACGGGCATGTCGGCCCAGCAGCTCAATGTCGAGGTGATTTCGAACAATCTCGCCAATCTCAACACCACGGCCTACAAGCGTCGCCGGGCCGAGTTTCAGGATCTTCTCTATCAGTCGATCCAGCGGGTGGGATCGAATTCCACAGCCCAAGGTACGGTGGTGCCCTCCGGTATCCAGGTGGGTGTCGGCGTGCGGGCGGCCGGTGTTTACCGCATCAACTCGCAAGGCGCGCTGGAGCATACGGAAAATCCGCTGGATCTTGCGATCAACGGCCGGGGCTTCTTCCGCGTGCAGCTTCCCAATGGTGAAGAGGTCTACACCCGTGCGGGCTCCTTCCAGCTCGACCAGGCCGGCCAGATCGTGACGCCCCAGGGTTTCGTCGTCCTGCCCGGTATCACCATCCCGCAGGAGGCGGTGGATATCACGATCAATCGCGAAGGTGAGGTTCAAGTCAAGCTGGATGGCCAGGTGGATCCCCAGGTGGTGGGGCAGATCGACATCGCCACCTTCCCCAACGAGGCCGGCCTCGAGGCGGTCGGCGAGAATCTCTTCAAGGAGACCCAGGCCTCCGGTCAGGCGACCGTGTCCACCCCCGGCACACCCGGGTTCGGCACCATCGAACAAGGATTCCTGGAGCAGTCCAATGTCGATCCGGTGCGCGAGATCACGGCTCTGATCTCGGCCCAGCGCGCATATGAACTGAATTCACGGGTGATCCGCTCGGCAGACGAGATGCTGAACACCGTCAACAACCTGCGTTAGGAGTGAACCGATGAAAGCCGTCTTCTCCAGAATGTTTGCCGTGGCTCTGTCCGTGCCGATCTTCGTTTTCTTTCTGCTGGCGGCGCAGGGGGGACAGGCCAAGGCTGACGAGGGTGTGCTCACGCTTGCCCCCCGGTCCTATGTGGAAGTGACAGGCGAGCAGATCCGCCTGTCGGATGTGCTGCCCGGAGCGCCGCAACAGGCGGCCTCGATCGTGCTTGCGCGCGCACCGGCGCCGGGCCAGAGCCTGGTCATCCCGGTTTCCGAGATTGCTCAGGCGGCACAGCGGCTCGGACTTACGCTTGCCGAGGGTTTCACCCGGGTGGTGCAGGTGCATCGCAGCGGGCGCCGGATCTTGCGCGCCGATCTCGAAGATCGCTTGGCCGACTTGCTGGCGCGCCGGTTGGGCGAGGAGAGGCTGTCCGTCATTCTCTCCGGCATGCGTCCCATCACATTACCGGCAGGAGCGAAAAATGTGGATGTCCAACTCGCGATCACGGCCATTGACCGGCGCACCCACCGCTTCGTGGCGCGGCTGCGTTGGCCGGACGGTTTTGGCCACAGCCAGACGACGGAGCTGGCCGGTCGGTACGAACCCTTGGTCGCCGTGCCCGTGCTGGCGCATGTCGTGGCGCGCGGAGACATCGTCTCGCAGGCGGATTTGAAGACGGTTTGGCTGCCGGCCCGCCGGCTTGCCCGGGGACTGCTGGTCAGCGCCGATGACATCATCGGTCATGAAGCCACCCGTAGCTTAAGGCCCGGCGTGCCGCTCAGACGCGGTGATCTGCGCCGTCCGCTGCTCGTCAAGAAGGGGGAGCCGGTGACGGTACGGGTTGCGGCCGGTGCCATGATCCTCACCGCCCAGGGGCGCGCGATGCAAGATGGCGCACGTGGGGACGTCGTGCGCGTACTCAATGGCAAAAGTCGGCGGATCGTGGAAGGGCGCGTCGTGCGTGCCGGGCTGGTGGAAGTCGCCTGGCGGCCGATGCGCATCACGCCCGGCGGACCGGCAGCCATGCGGTAAAGGATCGGCGGCGATCGGGCAAAGGATGTCAGGATGATGACCAGGAGTGATGAGATGGCGCGGAAGACGAAGATTGGCCGGGTTGCGGCGATGGCAGCGCTGGCCGCCATCCTCGGCGGCTGTGCGGTAGGGGATCGGCTGGCGCATATCGGCCGGGCGCCGGAACTCAAGCCCATGCCGAAGACGCCGGCGCCACCGGTGGAGCGCTCGATCTCGGTGCCGATGCCGCCGCCGGACAAGACTCACTCGATGCCGGCCAGTCTCTGGCGCACGGGCGCGCGGGCTTTCTTCCGCGATCAACGGGCCAGTCGCGTGGGCGATATTCTCACTGTCGAGATCGACATCTCGGACCGCGCCGCCATCGCCAACAAGACGACACGCAGCCGCGACAACAGCGACAAGGCCAATCTATCCAGCTTCCTCGGCTATGAAAGCCAGCTGAAGACCTTTCTGCCGGACGCCGTGCAGCCGGACAACCTGACATCCTTCGGCTCCACCACGTCCAACACCGGTGAAGGCAAGGTCGACCGGACGGAGAATATCCGGCTCACCAT
>CAZJPA010000026.1:0-19310 GCA_964547755.1 uncultured Sphingomonadales bacterium | reverse complement strand
CAATGATCCGCGCTGCGAAGTCGTGCGCGTTGCCGAGTCGCGCCCCTCGCTGGTGGGGCGAACGGTGGCCGAAGTGGAGCGCGAGCTGATTCTGGACACCCTGCGTCACTGTCTGGGCAACCGCACGCACGCGGCGAACATTCTGGGGATTTCGATCCGCACCTTGCGCAACAAACTCAACCAGTATCAGGCGCAGGGCATCCCGATCCCGCAGCCCATGACCGGCTCCAGTCGGGCCCAAGCTTCTTGAGCGGAGACAGGGAAGAGATGTGCGGACGATTCCGCCGGCTGACAATCCGCCGATTTGAGGAATGGCTGAGACGATGAGTGAAGTGGCGGCCACCCCTCCCAGTCCCGCGACCCCGCCGGTTGCGGGCCGTGCCGGTGCCGTCTCGCCGGCGCGTTCCGATCAGGCCACAGGCGAGCGCACCACCACCGGCCAGACCGGAGACGGCCAACAGAACGCCGGGGTGACCGGCACGACATGGCAGGTCTTCTCGCTGGCTGCCCGCAACACCGATGTCGCGGTGGCGCTGGCCGTGATCGCGATCCTCGTGATGCTGATCATGCCGATGCCACCGTGGCTGCTGGACATGGCGCTTGCGACCTCGATCACCTTTTCCGTCGTTATTCTGATGACGGCGATGTTCATCGAAAAGCCGTTGCAGCTGTCGAGCTTTCCGACAATCCTGCTGATTGCGACGATGCTGCGGCTGGCGCTGAACATCGCCTCCACTCGCCTCATTCTCGCCAAGGGTCATACCGGCCCTGACGCGGCCGGGCATGTGATCCAGGCCTTCGGACAATTCCTGATGGGCGGGGCCGTGGTCATCGGTCTGATCGTGTTCGCGATTCTCGTGATCATCAATTTCGTCGTGATCACGAAGGGCTCGGGCCGGATCGCGGAAGTCGCGGCCCGCTTCTCGCTGGACGCCATGCCCGGCAAGCAGATGGCGATCGACGCGGATTTGTCCTCCGGCCTGATCGACGAAGCGGAAGCCAGGCGGCGGCGGCGCGAGTTGGAAGATGAGAATGCTTTCTATGGTGCCATGGACGGCGCCGCAAAATTCGTACGTGGGGACGCGATCGCCGGTGTGCTGATCACCTTCATCAATATTATCGGCGGCATGATCATCGGCGTGGCGCTGAACGGCATGGCGTTCTCCGAAGCCGTCAATCGCTATACGATTCTCACCATCGGTGACGGGCTGGTCAGCCAGATTCCGGCCTTGTTGGTGTCCACCGCCGCCGGTCTCATCGTCACCAAGGCTTCCGGCGAGGGGTCCACGGACCGGGCGTTGATCGGCCAATTGTCGAGCTTTCCAAAGGCATTGGCGCTCAGCTCCGGACTGATGCTGCTCTTCGGACTGATGCCGGGTCTGCCGTTTCTGCCGTTTGCCGTGCTCGGCGGGCTGCTCGGCTATGTGACATACCGCATCCATGACGGTCGCAAGAAGGCGGCGGCCGAAGCGGAAACGGCACGCGAGAAGGCCAAGGCCGCCGAGCCCAAGGCCGAGGAACCGATCACCAAGGCGCTCGCGATGGACATGATCCGCCTCGAACTCGGCTTCGGCCTGCTGCCCCTGGTCAGCGACAAACAACAGGGCCGGCTGACCGAGCAGATCAAGGCTTTGCGTCGGCAACTGGCGCAGGAGATGGGATTCGTGATGCCGTCGGTGCGCATTCTCGACAACATGCAGCTGCCGACCCATGCCTATGCCATCCGGATCAAGGAGGTTGAGATCGGCCGCGGCGAGGTCCGTCCGGGCATGTTGCTCGCGATCGAAGGCACGGGGCGGCCGGTCGATCTTCCAGGCGAGCGCACCACGGAACCCGCCTTCGGCCTGCCGGCGACCTGGATTGACAAGTCACTGAAGGAGGAAGCGACCTTCAAGGGCTATACGGTCGTCGATGCTTCCACCGTGATCACCACGCATCTGACCGAGGTGATCAAGGACAACATGGCGGAGCTGCTCACCTATGGCGAAACCCAGAAGCTGCTCAACGAACTGTCGGAGGAGCAGAAGAAACTCGTTGACGACCTCGTGCCCAATCATGCGAGCGTGACCACGATCCACCGGGTGCTCCAAAACCTGTTGGCCGAGCGGGTGTCCATCAAGGATCTCGGCACGATCCTCGAAGGTATCGCGGAAGCCGTGTTCGGCGGCAGCCGCAGCATCGTGACGATCACCGAACATGTGCGCACGCGCCTGGCGCGTCAGCTGTGTGCGGCCAATCTGGCCCCAGACGGCACATTGCCCATCGTCACCCTGTCGCCGGAATGGGAGCAGAAATTCGCCGATGCGCTCGTCGGACAAGGCGAAGAACGTCAACTCGCAATGGCGCCCAGCGATCTTCAGGCTTTCATGACCAGCCTGCGCCGTGTCTATGATCAGCTGGCCGCGCGCGGCGAGGCGCCGGTGCTTGTGACCAGTCCCCAGATCCGCCCCTATGTACGCTCGATCGTTGAGCGCGTGCGGACGCAAACCGTGGTGATGAGCCAGGCGGAAATTCATCCGCGCGTGCGGCTCAAGGCGCTTGGCCAAGTGAACTGAAACGGGAAAACCGGAACACGGCAAGGCGGGAAGAAAGGACGGCGAGCGGACCATGCGGCTGAAAACCTTCACGGGCGCGGACATGAAGACCGTGATGGCCGAGGTCCGGCGTGCGCTGGGGCCTGATGCAATCATCGTCTCCGTCGAGCAGGGCAAACGCGTCGGCGGCGTGCGGGTGACGGCTGCCGTCGAGGACGGAGCCTATCCGATCGCCCCGCCCGCCGAGCCGGTCGTTCCCGAAACCCTTCCCGACGAGCGACCGGCACCATCGGCGCCACGGGCCCGCCCGCCCGCCTCCCGCAAACCACGCAGCAGCGGTCCGCGCGCCCCGGCGGCCGCCGGATTCGACCCGGGTGAGCTCAAGGCCGTGATCGCCCATCACGGACTGCCTTTCGATCTTGCCGAACGCGTGGTCGAGATCGCGCTGTCCCGCCACTCGCTGGGACTGATCGATGCACTCGCCAAGGCCTTCGAGGCGCTCGTGCGCTTCCAGCCGCTCGTGCTGCCCGCCAGCCGCCCGTTTTTTCTCGTCGGACCACCGGGAGCGGGCAAGACGGTCACCACCGCCAAACTGGCCGCCGAAAGCCTGCTCTTCGGACATCGTGTGCGGCTGATTACAACAGACACCTGGAAATCCGGCGGCGTCCAGCAGCTGGAAACCTATGCGCAACGCATGGAGCTGCCGCTGGCGGTGGCCGACAGTCCGGAACGGCTCCAGCGCCTGGCCGGCGACGCCATCCGAGCAACGGGTTCGGCGCGCGTCGATCTCGTGCTGATCGACAGCTTCGGAACCAATCCCTTCGACATGGAGGAACTGGAACAGCTGGCGGGTTATCTGAAGGCTCTGCCCGTAGACCCGCTCCTCGTACTGCCGGCCGGTATGGATCCTGCCGAAGCGGCCGATGTCGCGCGCATCTTCGCAGAATTGGGCGCCAGGCGCCTGATCATGACCCGGCTGGACAGCGTGCGGCGGCTCGCGGCCGTGCTGACCGCCACACGCGCCGGCCAACTGGCGCTCGCAGGTTGGAGCGCAAGTCCTTACCTGGCGGATGCGATCGTCCCGCCCTCGCCTTATCGGCTGGCGGAACTGTTCGCCCGCATTACCCAAACGGCAACGGCATCCAGCCGCACGGATCGGTCCAACCGGAAAACGGCGAAGACAGCTCAGACAAGGATGAAGGTGTCGGGATGATGGCAGATGCTGAACGCAAGTTGATCACGATTGCAAGCGGCAAGGGCGGCGTGGGAAAGACATGGTTTGCGATCACCCTCGCCCATGCACTCGCGCGCCAGGGCCGGCGGATCCTGTTGTTCGATGGTGATCTGGGGCTGGCGAACGTGGACATTCAGCTTGGGCTGACGCCCGTCCACGATCTCGGCGATGTGCTCGACGGCCGGATGACCATCGAAGAAGCGGCCTGCCCCCTCGCTCTTTCGGAATCCGGTGAAACAGGGCGGTTGGAGGTGCTGGCCGGCAAGTCTGGCTCGGGGCTGCTGTCCGGGCTCGATACGGCTGCGCTCTTGGCCCTGCGCCAGGACATCCTCGATGCCGCAAGACGCTACGACCGTGTGCTGCTGGATCTGGCCGCCGGCATCGAGCCCAGCGTGACCGTGCTCTCCCAACATCGCGGCACGGTGCTGGTGGTGCTCACCCCTGATCCCACCTCTCTCACAGACGCCTATGCCTATATCAAGGTGCTCCATCAGCGCCGACCCGATTCGGACATCCGCATCGTCGTCAATCTCGTCAAGAACCGCAGGGAAGGCGAACGCACCTATCAGGCGCTGCGCAAAGTCTGCCAAAGCTTTCTGCGCTTCGACCCGCCGCTGGCCGGCGTCCTGCCGGAGGATCGCCGCGTGCGTGAGGCGATCCGCCTGCAAACCCCTCTCCTCCAGCGCTTCCCGCAAAGCGAGGCCGGCCAGGCCGTGCAAGCCCTGGCCCAAGCGCTACTGGCCGAAGAGACGGCCCCCGCCTGACAAGCGCGAGAACACCCCGGCCAAGCGCCCACCCACATACACCCACATCGGCCGAGACGCCGCGGAAGCGCTGCCCCGATGCGGCCTTACTTGCCGGCCGGGCTTGCTTGGTGAGCCGGGTGGAGCATCGCAACCACCAGCCCGATCGCTCCCAGGGTGAGGGCTGCGTCCGCCAGATTGAAGATATAGAAGCTCCATCCTCTCAGGTGGAAATGAACGAAATCCACGACAGCGCCGAACCGTAGTCGATCGATCAGATTGCCGAGCGCGCCGCCCAGCACCGCGCCCAAAGACCAGGCCTCCAATCCGCCTCTTGCCTGCCACAACCACCAGGCGACGACCGCCGTCACCACCGCGACCATCAAAGTCAGTGGCCAGCCACCGTCCTGCAGCAGTCCCATGCTGATGCCCGTATTCCAGACGAGGCGGAAATCCAGAACAGGCAGGATCTCGATCACCCGCCCGCCGGATAGACGCGCCAGCACCCACCATTTGGCCAGCTGATCGAGAAGAAGGATCGCGACGCCGAGAAGGAACGCTCTTCGCCGCACCGACATCTGTTCCGACACGCTTGGTCTTTCCTCTGGCGTTCCGACCTTCAGCGCGGCTGCACATACAAGCGGTAGCCTCCGGGCTCGGTCAGCAGCACGCGGGGACTGGAGGCATCATCTTCGAGTTTCTGGCGCAAGCGATAGACATGCGTTTCCAGGGTATGGGTCGTCACGCGCGCGTTGAACCCCCAGACCTCGTCCAACAGTTCCTGACGACTCACGACCCGGCCATCCGCACGCAAAAGATATTTGAGGATGGCGTTTTCCTTATCTGTGAGCGGTGTGCGCTTGCCCGACCGGCGGTGGATCAGCATCTTCGTCGCCGGTCGATACTCCTGATCGCCGAGACTGAAGACGGCATCCTCGCTGTGTTTGTGTTGACGCAGATGCGCCCGCATGCGCGCCAAGAGCACACCGAAGCGGAACGGTTTCGTCACATAGTCATTGGCGCCCGACTCAAGCCCCAAGATCATGTCGGCATCGGTATCCGCTCCTGTGAGCATGATGATCGGCACGCGGACCCCGGCCTTGCGCATCATGCGACAGGCTTCGCGGCCGTCGATATCCGGCAGACCGACATCGAGGAGAATCATATCGATCTGCCCCTGACGTGCGCGATCGATCCCCTCGGTGGCCGAAGCGGCCTCGATCGGCTCGAATTCCTCGTGAAGAGCCAATTGCTCGGCCAATCCCCGCCGCAGATCCTCGTCGTCGTCCACCAGCAGAATGCGTTTTTTGTGCATGACCTCACCCAAGCTCGCCCTGCCCCGCTCCGACCGCCGGTGGCGGACAGTCGGTGCCCTGCTTGCCCCCGCTCGCGCCCGTCTGGTAATCGACGGATGCAGCGCATCTTCCTATCTAATGCGCCAGACGCCACAGCGCAAATCCTGCCGGCTGCAAGTGAAAGACGGATTGTGAGTGTCAAAACAGACAAGTCCAGCGGCCCATCGGTCCGGGCCATCCGGAAGATTCGCCATGCGATGATGGATCTGCGCCTCGGCTGGCCGGTGCGGATCCGTCTGGCGGACGATCATGCCATTTTGGCGCTGCCCGCTGATGTGCTGGCCGAGGGGGAGCGCTGGCGGGACGCAATCAGAGCGGCCGCGGTCCCGGACAGCGAATCCGGCCAACTGTGGCTGACGCCCCAGCGGGCGCAAGTCCTGCATCTGCCGCACAAAGGCCGAGCATTCGTGGCGTTGACACTCGCGGAAAGCTGGCGGTCTGACGAAGTGCTCGCCCTCGTTGACCCCACGCGCGATCTGGCGCAGCCCTGGAAAGGGCCCTATGCGCGGACCGCCTACCCGCAGGAGGTGGACACGGTGGCCGGCGGCTTGTTCGCATTGCTGCGCGAGGCCGGGCGATTGCCTGCTTTGCTCGTCTGGCGAGACAAGACGAAACACGCTCCCGACAAAGACGAAACCTTCGTGACGCTCACATCCTCGGAGCTGTCGGTGCTGCACCGGCGGCAGCCCAGCATCACCGAAATCGCCCGGGCGCAACTGCCTCTTGCCGATGCGTCACGCACGCGGATCGTCGCCTTCCGTTCCGACGATGGCGGACCGGAGCATTTCGCGCTTCTGGTCGGCGATCCGCTGCCTCATGAAGCTGTGCTCGTGCGCCTGCATTCGGAATGCTTTACGGGTGACCGTCTGGGCTCGCTCAAATGCGACTGCGGCGACCAGCTGACGGGGGCACTGGCGCAGCTGGCATCCGAACCCGGCGGCGGCGTTTTGCTCTATCTCGCTCAGGAAGGTCGCGGGATCGGCTTGGTGGCCAAGCTGAAGGCCTATGCGCTCCAGGATCAGGGCTTCGATACCATCGAGGCAAACGAGCGTCTCGGTTTTGCTGCCGATCACCGCAACTTCACGATCGCGGCCGCGATGCTGCGCGCTTTGGGATTTACGCGCATCCGATTGCTCACCAACAATCCGGACAAGGTCACGCAGCTGAAACAGGCGGGTATCGCGGTCACCGAACGCGTGCCGCTGCGTTTTTCGCCCCGTCCCGAGAACGCCCGCTATCTCGCCACAAAGCGCGACAAAGCCGGTCACGATCTCTAGGCCCCCGCCCACGCATGCACGGCCCATTGCATACCCTGCGGGGCTGCGGGGCACGGTTCTCATGCCCAGAAGAGCGCTGGTGGCCTGCTGCTTTTTCTTGTGACCACCCTCGTGATCGGTGATCAGTCATCGGTGATCAGTGATCGGGGGGTGGGATGGCCAAGATGCCGGGGTGGGATGGCCAAGATGCCGAAGGGGGGCAACCACTCCTTCTGTCGTCATCCGCCTCCCCCCTCGTCATCCGCCGGCAGATGCGACCGATAACCGATCACTGGTCCCTGATCACTGGACCATCAGCCGCCGGCACCCCCTCTTCTCATCCGGCACTCCCTTTCTCTCGTCATCCGCCGACCCCGGGGCACAAGCCCGCAGCAGGCTTGACCGGTGGGTCCATTCCCGTCTCGTCATCCGCCGGCTTGACCGGCGGATCCAACGGGAAGGGAAGACAGCGACCGGCGCCGAGAATGTCGTCACGGCCGGCTGGATTCGCCGGATAAACCGGCGAATGACGATTTGGTGATCGGTGATCGGTCATCAGTCATCAGAAATCCCTACGGCGGATGAGGTGATACTGGACCGTCTGCTCCGACAGCCGATCACTGATGACTGGTCACTGATCACTGGACCATCACCCGCCGGCACCTTCCGATGACTGATGACCGATGACTGATGTTGACTCCTGCCTAGTCGAAAAGGCTGGAGACGGACGTCTCGTGGCTGATGCGGTGGATGGCCTCGGCCAAGAGCGGCGCGATGGTGATCCGACGGATCTTCTTCGAGACACGCACCGCCTCTGTCGCGAGAATCGAATCAGTGATCACGAGCTCTGACAGCTTGCTCGACGACACACGAGCCACCGCACCGCCGGAGAGCACGCCATGGCTGACATAGGCCAAGACTTCTTTCGCGCCCTTCTCCAGCAGCGCCTCGGCGGCGTTGCAGAGCGTGCCGCCCGAGTCGACGATGTCGTCAACGAGGATGCAGCGGCGGCCTTCGACATCACCGATGATGTTCATGACCTCCGAGACACCGGCCTGTTCGCGCCGCTTGTCCACGATCGCAAGCGGCACACCGAGCCGTTTGGCATGCGCCCGCGCCCGCACCACACCACCGACGTCCGGCGAGATGATCATCAGGTCATCCGTGCCGTAGCGCTCCTTGATGTCCCGCACGAAGACCGGTAGCGCATAGAGATTGTCGGTGGGAATGTCGAAGAAGCCCTGGATCTGGCCGGCATGCAGATCCATCGTCAACACCCGGTCGGCGCCGGCCGTGGTGATGAGATTGGCGACGAGCTTGGCCGAGATCGGCGTGCGGGGACCGGGTTTCCGGTCCTGACGCGCATAACCGAAGTAGGGAATGACCGCCGTGATCCGCCGCGCCGACGCCCGCCGCAGGGCATCGATGCACACGAGCAGCTCCATGAGATTGTCGTTGGCCGGATAGTTCGTCGGCTGCACCATGAAAACGTCTTCTCCGCGCACGTTTTCATGAATTTCGACGAAGACCTCCTGATCGGAGAAGCGCTTCACGCTGGCCTTGGTGAGAGGGATGTTGAGATAGGCCGCGATCGCCTCGGCCAATGGCGGATTGGCGTTGCCCGACAAGATCTTCATCTGCCCGATCCCGTGCCCTGCGCATCCTCCGTGCCGCTTGGGCGGTGACTTGCCGGCTGTCTGCTCGCGATCACCCGGCCTCCAGCGGCGCGGGCCGCGCTTTAGCAGTCTCGGGCAGCCACTGTAAAGCCACTGTCGCCGAGAAAGATTCCAGGAAAAAGATTCAGGAAAAAGCCGCGCAGGAAACCGCTCGCCGTCATTCCCACGAGACATCGGGTTTAAGGGTGGAGATCCGCGGATCTTCCGCCAGATCCTTCAAAAGCAGGTCGGGGCCACCCGCAATGGCAAGCCCGGCCTGAGGTGGGCGCACCCAGCGCACTTCGGCGGCGTATTCTCCGATCTCGGGAATGGCGAGAATGACCTCGTCGCCGGCACGCAACGGCGCCGTCGTCGCCACCCGCACACCGGCCAGGGCGACATCGATGAGATCACAAGGAAAGCGCTCCTCCCCGCTTTCCGGTTCAAGGAGCAAAACCGCGCCCACGCCGCGCACATCCAGCCGCCAATCCCTGCGGCGTTCGGCCCCTTCGTCGCCATTGGATCCGGATCCAGACATCGGCTCGCCCGACCTTTTCTCTTTTATCCCTCATGGTGATGGACGCAGCGGTTCTGCAAGCCGCCGGCCGCTACGAGCATAGAATTGGCCACGTCACAAGATCAAGCCGGCGCATGAGCAAGCCGACGCCAACCCACACGGATCGGGTGGAAACGACACCGTTTGTCTTCTTGGCGATTGAGCCGCACCGGCGTTTGTGCTGCTATGGTGCGGGCTGCGCGCGGATGCGGCGGTCAGGCGAGCCGGTCCCCGCGCGCCGAGACAACATCCGCGGTTTTTTTGGGGAGAAACGGTTCATGGTCGAGACGGCGGCATCGGCGCCCAATCTGGTGGCTCTGTTTCTGCGTGAAATGCAACGCCACCCGGACCGGCCCTTCCTGGCCGCGAAGCACAATGGGCAATATCGCACCAGCAGTTGGGCCGAGGTAGGCAGAGCGATCGCCCGTCTGGCCCGTGCCCTCAAGCGCCAGGGCGTGGAAGCCGGCGATCGCGTGGTCATCGTCTCGGAGAACAGGCCCGAGTGGCTGATCGCCGATTTTGCGATCATGACGGCGGGCGCGATCACGGTTCCGGCCTATACCACGAACACCGTACGGGACCATCTCCACATCCTCGAGAATTCCGGTGCGAAGGGCATGATCGTCTCCACCCGCCGCTTGCTGCGCAACACCCTACCGGCGGCGCATCAGGCCGATAGTGTCGAGTTCGTCATTGCGATGGAGGATTATGCGCTTCAACAATCCATCGACGCACGCCTGTTGTCCTGGCAGGAAGTGCTGGAAGCGGAAAGCGACGCGCTGGATATCTTGGAGGAGGCCGCAGCCCGCTTCCGTCGGGAAGACCTCGCCTGCCTCATCTACACTTCAGGCACCGGTGGCGCCCCGAAGGGCGTGATGCTCTCACATGGCGCCATTCTGAGCAATTGCGAGGACGCCCATGACGTGCTCGCCCCGATGCTGGGACTCGAAGGGCATCGCTTCCTCTCTTTTCTGCCCCTCTCGCATGCTTACGAGCATACAGCCGGCCAGATGTTGCCGGTGTCTTTGGGCGCAGAAATCTACTACGCCCAGAGTGTCGAGAAGCTTGCCACCAACATGGAAGAAGCGCGTCCCACGATCATGGTGGTGGTCCCGCGGCTGTTCGAGATGCTGCGCCAACGCGTGCAGTCACGCATTCTCAAGGAGGGGGGGCTGCGTGCCCATTTGTTCACCAAGGCAATCGCGCTCGGGATCAAACGCTATCGTGACCCGACCTCACTGACTTTACGTGAACGCCTTCTCGACAAAGCCCTCGATGGGCTCGTGCGCGCGAAGGTGCGCAAGCGCTTCGGTGGCCGTCTCAAGGCGCTGGTCGCCGGCGGCGCCCCGCTCAACCCCGAAGTCGGTGAATTCTTCACCGCCCTTGGTCTGCGTCTGCTTCAAGGATACGGCCAGACGGAATCGGCCCCGATCATCTCGGTCAATCGTCCCGAAAACCCGAAGATGCACACGGTCGGCCCCCCATTGAAGAGCGTGCAGGTGCGGATCGCGGACGACGGCGAGATCCTCGTCCAAGGCGAGCTGGTCATGAAAGGCTACTGGCGGGACGAGGCCGCGACCGCCCGGGCCCTTGCGGATGGTTGGCTGCATACCGGTGACATCGGCATGATCGACGAAGACGGCCATCTCGTCATCACCGATCGCAAGAAGGACATCATCGTCCTCGACAAGGGCGAGAATATTTCACCGGCGCGGGTGGAAGGCATGCTGACCCTCGAGCCCGAGATTGCTCAAGCCATGGTCTACGGCGACTCCCGGCCCTATCTCGTCGGCCTCATCGTCCCGGATGCGGAATGGGCGGCCGAATGGGCGGCCAAGCGCGGCCTTCCACCAGACCTTGTCCAGCTCGCCGATATGGAAGACTTCAAACGCGCCGTCGAAGCCGCGGTCGAGCGGGTGAACCGACGATTGGCCGCGCTCGAACGGGTGCGCCGGATCGCCGTTCTCGCTGATCCCTTCACCATCGAGAACGGTATGATGACCCCCACCCTCAAAGTCCGACGTCACAAGGTAAAAGAGACCTATGCGCCGTTGATCGAAAGTTTGTACGGCAGCGGCTCGACGACCGATGCGAAAGATTCTAGCCTGACGGGAAAGAAAGGGCGGGCTCGAGACGACGTACAGACAAAGGCCGGCGAAGCGGAGAAGGCGGCCGATTGAGCCCTGATCCGCCCCGTCTGAGGTCGTCCGCCCGCGGATCACGGGAGGAAGGGGGTGATCATGAGGACGCGTTTGCAGGCTATGCTGACATCCTGTCTGTACGCGGCGGCCGTAGCGTTGGGAGTCTGTCTGCCGGCCCTTACCTCGGCGGTCGCGTTTGCTCAGCAGGACATGGCGGATGTCACGGTCCGCGCCGAGCGTGTCCAAGGGCAGGTGCATGTGCTCTTCGGTCGGGGCGGCAATATCGGTGTGTTCGCCGGAAACGAAGCGGTGATCCTGATCGACGACCAGTTCGCGCCGCTCACCCCCAAGATCGAAGCGGCGGTGCGACGGATCTCGGACAAGCCGATCCGCTTCATCCTCAACACCCACTGGCATGGCGACCACACCGGCGGCAATGAGAACTTCGGCAAGGCGGGTGTCGTGATCGTGGCGCATGACAATGTCTACCACCGCCTGTCCACCGAGCAGTTCATGGCCGCCTTCAACCGCCATGTGCCGGCCGCCCCGCCGGCGGCCCTGCCTGTCGTCACCTTCAACGACGAACTCACCTTTCACCTGAACGGCGAGGACGTACGCGCCTACCACATCCCCCATGCCCATACGGATGGCGATTCGCTCGTCCATTTCACGAAAAGCAATGTCGTCCACATGGGGGATATCATGTTCAATGGTTTCTATCCCTTCATCGACCTCGGCTCGGGCGGCAATGTGCGGGGCATGATCGCGGGTGTGGAGAAAGCGCTGGCGGTCGCCGACGACCAGACGCGCATCATCCCGGGTCACGGACCGCTGACCGATCGTAAGGGGTTGGAAGCCTATCACCGCATGCTGGTGACCGCCCGCGATCGCATCCAGGCGCTGATCGATGAGGGCAAGTCACTGGAAGAGGCGATCGCCGCCAGGCCCATGGCGGATTATGACGAGACATGGGGCAATCGCTTCATCAAACCCGAACAGTTCGTCACCTTCGTCTATCGCAGCCTCAAACCGGGAAAGTGAGGCGGGACGCAGCCGCGGGAAGACGGGCGACACGGCCATTGGCCCACGCGCACAAAGCTGTCGCATGCAGGCATATGGAAATGAGAAGTGAAAGGACGATGCGAATGCGGGGGATTCCTCTTCGCTCGGGAGTTGTGAACACGGTGGCCTTGAGCGGGGCATTGGGCGTGGCCTTGAGCGTAGCCGTATGGCACGCCGCGCGCGCACAAACCGTCCCCCTGCCCCCACCACCGCCAGACGAGCAGCCGTTGCTGCATGCCCTTGTGCGGCAGGTCTCGGCCCAGCGCATCGCGACGGATGTGCGCAAACTGGTTTCCTTCGGCACACGCCACACGCTGTCCAGCAAGACCGACCCCAAGCGCGGCATCGGCGCCGCGACCCGCTGGATCGAGGCTGAATTCCGGCGGATCTCGCAAGCTTGCGGCGGTTGTCTGGAGGTGCGCCGCGTCTCTGATGTCGTGGGACCGGCGCGCCGTATCCCCGCGCCGACGGAGATCGTCAATGTCATCGCCATTCAGCGGGGCATGCGCGATCCCGGCCGCGTCGTGATCATGTCGGGAGACATCGACAGCCGGGTGAGCGACGTCATGAACGCAACCGCGGATTCGCCCGGTGCCAATGACAATGCAAGCGGGCTGGCCGGCACTTTGGAAGCGGCGCGTGTGCTGTCTCGTCACCGATTTTCCGGCACCATCGTCTACGCCGCCCTCGCCGGCGAGGAACAGGGGCTCTATGGTGGTCAGATTCTCGCCCGTTATGCCCAGAAGCAGGGCTGGCGGGTGAAGGCGGTTCTCAACAACGATATGATCGGAAATATCGAGGGCAGCGACGGCGTGATCGACAATACGACTGCGCGCGTCTTCTCAGAGGGCACGCGGGCTACTGAAACGCCGGAAGAAGCCCGGATCCGCCGCTTCACCGGCGGCGAGGTGGACAGTCCCTCGCGCAATCTCGCGCGCTACATCGATCAGCTCGCCGACCGCTATGTTCCCAATCTCGATGTGATGATGGTCTACCGTCTCGATCGCTTTGGCCGTGGTGGCCACCACCGCCCCTTCAACGATCTCGGTATGCCGGCGGTGCGGATCATGGAAGCCCATGAGAACTACACCCGCCAGCACCAGGATCTGCGCGTCGAGAACGGTGTCCGCTACGGCGATGTGATCGAGGGGGTGAACTTCGCCTATGCGGCCAAGCTCACCGCGCTCAACGTGGTCACGCTCGCCTCTCTTGCCTCCGCGCCGCCGTTTCCGTCCGGGGTGAAGATCACAGGTGCCGTATCACCGGACACAACGCTCTCCTGGACGCTGCCCAAGGGCCGCGCGGCGGAAAATCTGGCCGGTTACCGTATCTACTGGCGGCTCACCGATCAGCCACAGTGGCAGTGGAGCCGTTGGGTCGGAATGACCGATCGCGCCACGCTCAAGAACATCGTGATCGACAATTATTTCTTTGGCGTGGCCTCCGTCTCGAAAGACGGATTCGAAAGCCCCGTCGTCTTCCCCGGCCCCGCCGGCAGCTTCGGCAATTGACGACGTGGCCGGAGCCGGTGGTCGGTCATTAGCCATTGGTCGTCGCCCGTCAGTCATCAGAGGGCGCAATCATCATTGGTTGTTAGGAATCGGTTATCGTAAAGGGACGGCGGGTGACGTCCTCCTCCCGGCGGCATTCGCCGGTTCAACAGGCGAATCCAGGACCAACCACGTCGTTCGCCGGCAGATGCGGCGAACCCAGCCATTCTCCACACGTCATTCGCCGGTTTATCCGGCGAATCCATCCGGCAGCAGAGATCATCTGCAGCCTTGACGCTGTCTCCCCTCCCGCTGGATCCGCCGCATCTGCCGGCGGATGACGAAGAGAGGGGGACGGATGACGAGGGGAGCGGTGGCAGATGACCTATCTCCTTTCCACGTCATTCGCCGCTTTCGGTTCTGATCACCGATGACGGATCACTGATCACCGAATAGTCACTCACCGGCTCGACCGGCATCCCCCCTGCCTGCCCCCCCCCTTCCACGTCATTCGCCGGTTCAACCGGCGAATCCATCCGGCAGCAGAGATCATCTGCAGCCTTGACGCTGTCTCCCCTTCCCGCTGGATCCGCCGCATCTGCCGGCGGATGACGGGGGAGGTGGGGCGGATGACGAGGGAGGGGTATGGCGGATGGCGAAGAGGGGGGCGGAGAGGAGAGGAGGAAAAGGATCCGCCGCACCTGCTGTCGGATGACGAAGAAAGGGAACCGCGGGTAACGAGGGGGGGGAGGAGCGCCAGCGGATGACGAGGATGGGGAAGGCGTGATACACTGCAGAGATTGTCTGATAACTGATAACTGATCACCGATTCCTGGTCACGGTTAGAGGCCGAGGCGGCGCCAGAAGGCCTCCGTTTCGAGGGTAGACAGGATCTCGGGCACCAAGGCGGCTACCGTCTCCTGCACCCCGTTCTCCTGTGTCCCCGCGCCCCATGACCCCCGGCTCCGGGCGCCACCCGAGAAGACCGGGCGCAGAAGATCGCCGACCCGCCGCCGCCGTACCGGCACAGGCCATAGGCGCACGTCCCGCCCGAAGCGGGCACGCAGCACCTCCTCCAGCTCGCCGACCCCATCAATGAGGCCGAGCGCGCGGGCGTCCTCAGCCAGCCAGACATCCCCGCTGAAGAGAATCTCGGCCTTTTCCTTCTTCAATCGGCGTCCCCGGCGCTCTTCCACCTCGTGACGGAACCAGTCATGCAGGCGCTGTTGCAGCCCAGCCAGCCAAGCGACATCCTCCGCCCGCTCGGGCAGGAAGGGATCGAGACGCGTCTTGGCCGGTGCGCTCGCATGGACACGTCGCTCGATCCCCAGCCGCGCGATCGCCCGGTCGAAGCCGAAGCCGGTGGAGACCACGCCGATGGACCCCACGAGCGAGGCGGGATGCGCGAAGATCTCGTCGGCCGCCAGCGTCACCAGATAACCGCCCGAGGCCGCGACATCCTCGACAAAAGCCAGAATCGGCACATGGTGGCGTGTGGCGAGACGCCGGAGGTGCCGCATGATCAAGGCCGCCTGCACCGGTGTCCCGCCCGGGGAATTGACGACGACCGCCACCGCCTTGAGGCCCGGCATCCGGAAGGCCGCCTCGATCCGCGGCCGCAATGCCTCGAACGACAAGCCACCCCGCAACCGCTCGGCCGGCATCAGGGGGCCATCGATCCGGAGCACCGCCACCACCGGCCGGGCACGACCGATGAGTTGTGCGATCCGATAACCGATCCGGCCCAGCATCTTCCTGCTTCCTTGCCAGCGGGACGTCGGGAGCCGATGAAACGTCGGCCGGTCTGCCACCGACCGGTTTTTCCGGCGCCCGACTTCCCTTGCCCTTCTGATCGTCCTTCTAGCGCCCCTGACCGTGCATCGGAAGACAGGCGCCGTCTCGCAAAATGCGTTCGGCCTCGACCGTAAAGGCACCATCGTCTTCATGCAGACGCAAGGCGGGCAGCAACGTGAACGCACCACGCACAGCCTTGCGCGCCCAAACGATCACCCGCCGGGCCGGTTGTTTCGGCCGGGTGTGGATGGGCAGGACGACGATTTCTCCGAAATATCGTCTGGGCCGGAGCAGAGCGATGATTTCGTCCAGCCGGTCCGCGCGATGGATCAACACAAGCCGTCCCCGGGATGCGAGCAAGCGATGGGCCGTCCCAACCCAATCGGCGAGCAGACTATCGTCTTCCACGAAGGCCCGGCGACGCAGCCTGTCTGGCGGCAGGTCCGCCTGATCGGCTGCAAGATAGGGAGGATTGAAGAACACGAGGTCGAAGGGTGCCGCTTTCGTGACCGCCGGTGGCGGCGCCGAGACCGTGCCCGCCACGAAGCGGCAGCGCTCGTCAAGGCGGTTGCGAACAGCATTCTCCTGCGCCATCCGCACAAGCACGTCTTCCCGCTCGAGCCCCAGGAATGCGACCGCTTCGAGCCGCAGCGCCGCACAGAGGGACACCACACCGACGCCCGCCCCCAGCTCGAGCGCCCGCGCCCCGGGCTTGGCGGTGAGCGCCGCAGCGAGCAGCAGACTGTCCACCGCCACCCGCGCCCCCCGGCGCCGGGGTTGGGCGATTACCAGTCGTCCGCCCAACAGGGCATCGCGACTGATCTCGACCGCCGAGCCACGGCCCTTCACCTGTGTGGAGGAAAGCTCGGGAGACCCGGGAAGCCTGGTGATCACCCCTGCTCGTCCTCCAGTTCGTGACCAAGGCCTTCGCGCATGAGCAGCCGGCGGGCTGCCGCCCAGTCCTCGTCAGCGACCATCAAGCGACGCGGCAATGCCCCGATCGAACCATCCAGCACGCTCATATGCGCGTCCAGCACGACGGCGCCGATCCCGACGCCCGCCAGCAGCGCCTGGGCCTTGCTCAAGACCACGAGATCATTGGTGCGCAGAAGAATCCGCATCTCATTCCCTCGCCGGCCCTGCATGCGGCCCATGGCCTTTCGTTGAATGCGGCGCTTCCACCGCTTGCCGTTCGCCACGCGATCCTTATAAGCTGAGCAAGGTGGCCCCGTGCAAGTCACCGCGCGAGGCAACCGGCAAGGCATGTGCACAGCAGATGATGGCACAGCCCCATGTAAAACGAAAGAATGAGAACGTGATGGCCAAGGTCACGGCGATACCACGCAACGAAAGCGCCCAGGAAGAGGCGTATGAGCGACTCCACCGGCTGGTCGCGGAGGACATGGCCGAGGTCAATGCCACGATCCTGCGCCGCATGCAGAGTCCCGTCGCGCTTATCCCTCAGCTCGCCGGGCATCTGATCGCCTCCGGCGGCAAACGGCTGCGGCCGATGCTGACCCTGGCCTGCGCGCGGCTCGTGGGCTATGAGGGGCTTCGCCACACCCGGCTTGCCGCCTGCGTGGAATTCATCCACACGGCCACCCTGCTCCATGACGACGTGGTGGACGAAAGCCGGCTCCGGCGCGGACGCGAATCGGCCAATGCGCTCTGGGGCAACAAGCCGAGCGTGCTGGTGGGTGACTTCCTGTTTGCCCGCGCCTTCGAGCTGATGGTCGCAGACGGTTCGCTCAAAGTCCTCAAGGTCCTCTCGCGCGCCGCAGCGATCATCGCCGAAGGTGAGGTGCTGCAGCTGGCCACCGCCAACGACCTGACCACCGGCGAGGAAGACTATCTCAAAGTCATCAGTGCGAAGACGGCGGCCCTCTTCGAGGCGGCGACCCAGATCGGCGCCATCGTCGCCGAACGACCGCGACCGGAAGAAGAGGCTTTGGCCGCCTTCGGTCGCAATCTCGGGATCGCTTTCCAGCTGGTGGACGACGCGCTCGACTATTCGGCGCGCGAAGCAACACTCGGCAAACGAATCGGCGATGACTTCCGCGAAGGCAAGATCACCCTGCCCGTGATCCTGGCTTATCTGCGCGGCAGCGAAGATGAGCGCGCGTTCTGGCGGCGCAGCATGGAAAATCTGGAGCAACAGGAAGCCGATCTCGCCCATGCCATGGAACTGCTCGCCCGCCATCACGCGCTCAGCGACACCATCACCCGCGCCCGCCACTACGGTGCGGTAGCCAAAGATGCGTTGGGACGATTTCCAGAATCGCCGATCAAGAGCGCCCTTGTCGATATCGTTGATTTCTGTATCGATCGCGCGTTTTGAGCCCCCCAGCTTTCTCAACCCGTTTCACGGGAAGCGCTTTTGAAAGCCCCCTGCCCCGGTGCGGGGAGCAGACTGGGCGTGCAGGATCCGGGCTGGCGGTTCTTCGCCTCCTGTCATCCCCTTGGCCCGAGTGCCCGACCCTTGGGAAGCTCGAGGCCTTGTGGATACAGCTTCCGTCTAGTGATCAATCCGGCCTTGCACCATGCACCAGGCGCTTTATGCCTGTTTTCTCAGGCGATGGCGATACGTCGGCGCGCTGGTGCCTGCTGCTTTCTGTCGGCGTTCCGTTCTTCCCCCAGCCAGTGAGCCAGGGCGTCGGCAATCTCCTCTACCGTTCCTCGAACCCGGCCAAGCGATCGCCCGCCATCGGGGATACCGCCCGGACTGTCCTCTTCGGTCTCCAGGACATGAAGCGTGCCGAGCCCAGGATCCGATCGGGCGATGACCACAAGGGCCGCCCGCTGCCTGCCGGCGGCGCACAGACGGTCCAACCACGTCAAGACGGCGGCCGGTTCATCGTTGAGCGCAAGAATGCGGCCGCCGTCCTTCCCATCCTTCACCGGCCGTCCGAGCCGAATGTCCCAGCGCGCTTCTTGTGTGGACGATTCCGGTTCCAGCTCGACGACAAACAGCAACCTGCACCCCGCCATCTGGATCCTCCCTGCCCTTCGCGCAATGCTCGTGGACGCCGATTCCCCCGTTCCAACGCGGCAAGGATGCGTGAGCCTGTCTGAACGCTCGCTGAACATGCGGGTGCAGACCGCCGGGCACAACCGGCCCGTCTTGACCGGCCAGGGCGGCTGCCGCCAGAAAGACAATGGCGTATTCGGCCGCAGGCGGAGTGGCCGCGCGTGATTGTTCGGAACAGGGATGTGTGAAAGGTGGGAGCATGAAACCGGCAGGAGCCCCGGACACGAAGGAAGATCCACAGGCCGTCGCCGAGGCCGCCGCACAGGCGATGTGGGAGCGGGACGAAGCCTCCCAGCGACTCGGCATGGCGATCGAGGCGGTCCGGCCGGGCTATGCCCGGCTGCGGATGCGCGTGCGCGCGGACATGGTGAACGGCCATGCGATCTGCCATGGCGGCTATATCTTCACGCTCGCCGATTCGGCCTTTGCTTTTGCCTGTAATTCCTATGACGTGACGACGGT
>CAZJPA010000025.1:0-19417 GCA_964547755.1 uncultured Sphingomonadales bacterium | reverse complement strand
GCCGACTTGATCGGCGGGTCCAGCGGGAAGAGATGACAGCGCCCAGCGCCGAAATCGTCTGCGCCGCCGGCTGGGTTCGCCGGATAAACCGGCGAACGACGCGGGAAGGAGCAACCAGCTGGGTTCGCCGGTCGAGCCGGCGAACGACGTGGGAAGGAGCAGCCTGATGGATTCTCCGCTCTTCGGCGACGAATGACGATTCGGTTATCGGTGATCAGCAATTCGTGCGGCGAATGACGATTCGGTTATCGGTGATCAGTCATCGGTGATCAGAACCGACAGCGGCGAATGATGTGGATGGGGAAGACGGCGAGGAGACGGAAGAGAAGGCGGCGCATGACGCGCAAAACACGCAGCACTGGACAAACCGCGAATGGCGCGTCAGGGAGAGCGTCACCCGGTTTTCCACCGCTGACAATCGATCACCGATCTCGGATCACCGATCACCGGCCAGCGGTGGCGGATGCGCCGCGCAAGGGATGGATCGCGCGCGCTTGACCTGCGGTAATCTCCCCTGCCACCGGGGCTGATTGCGAACCGTCGGTGGCTGCCGCCGCCGTCTGGGTGAGGGCGGAACGGCCGCCGGCAAGAATGTCCCGCAGTGCTTCCTCACGCGCCTCGGCTTTCTGAAGCGCATCCGTCACACGCGCGAGCTGCCGTTTCAGCTGCTCGGCTTCCTGCTGCTGCTTTTTCTTCCATTCCGCAAGCGTCAACCGGGCCGAGGAATTCTCGAGCTCAAGATCGGTCAGCTGCTGCTGCAGCTGTTCCAGGCAAGACAGCATCCGCCCGCATTCCGTACGGACGTCATAGGGACCGAAGGCAATATCGCGAGTTCCCTTCGCCATCGCCTCCAGATAACGCCTGAGATAGCGTTGCCGCCGGGTGGCGAGCCAGTCGAAGATACCGGCGAGCCCAACCAACACGATGACAGACAGCACCAGAATCAAGACCGTGCGGACAACCGCCGCCGACAGGGCGCGGGCATGACGGGCAATGTGGTCGGCGGTCACGCGCGCTTGTTTTTCGTGGAGATTGCGCAGGATCTCACCGCTTTCGGCGAACAGCGCGCGTAGAGCATGCATGCTGTCCGCCATGCGCGCTGCATTGGCGAAGACGGAGCGAGCGACGACGTCCTCCAGCAGGTCACGTACGCGGCCGGCATTATAGGCGAGAGCCTTGCGGTCGATTGCGTCCGCCTCGGGCAGGCGGTCGATCATGGCGAGGAACCGGGCCTGAGCGCGTTCGGTCTCGGTCAGCGCCCATTCGCTGCGTGTCTGGACAAGCTCGAACGCCGAACGCTTGAGCTCATCAAGGGCGGCCTGGGCGGCGAACAGCTCGCTGAAGGCTTCGATGTCCTTGTTGACGGCCCGCAGCGCCCGGGCGCCACGATCAGCCGAAGAGAGCACCTGGATGACCCCGAAAACGACCGCCACCAGAAACACCAGCGTGATCACCACCAGCCGCCCGCGCCAATGGGCAAGCACCGGCGTCTCGTCCAGAAAAGCGGGAGACGGCGATCGTCTCCGGCTATGCGGCGGGCGGTGGTTGGTGGAACGACTCATCATGGCGTCTTGTGCCTGACTACGGTGCCGCGCGGCCCCAGCTCACCGACAAAAGCGTTCGCCTCGGCAGGCGATCCGCTCCCAAACCCTCCGCCGATTGCGTCCCGGACCATGGTATGCGGCAACGATGCAGCAGCGGCCTTGTCTGCTCCCGTGTAGACAGCCTCCAACAGCGGTTGCGAACAGACCTGCCGCACAGAGGAGGGGGCTAGCACGGCCGCAATCCGCGCTTCCTGCGGCCAGAAAGCCGGGGCGGGCAGCTCGTCAACCCTCAGAATGCCGACCGCTCCCGGCTGTCGGGCGATCAGGCGCACCAGCAAACGCGCACTGCCCACCACCGGCGGCGGCTTCTGGCCGAAACGACGATTCATGACTTCCCAATGATGGGCGAGCTCGGCGACGGTGCGCTGAAACATCTGCTCTCGCAACAACTGCGAGACCGGATGACCAGTCGGGCGCGCGATTGGATAGGCAGGCAATCCATCCGGCCATTCGGGAACAAGGCGCAGGAAGATCCGCGCCAATAGCGCCCGCACCCGCTTCTCATCCTTCGGCAACGGCCAACCCGCACGATGGGTGATGACGAGAAAGGCGCCCCGGCAGCGCAACAGCGTCCGCTGCGGGCCATCCCGCATGATCGCCTGCACACGCTCACCTTTCGTGACAGGCGATGGCAGCAGTGCCGGCATGGACAGACCGAAGGTAAGGGGCAGTGCCCCACCGAGCGAGCTGGAAATCCTCTCGCCCGCCGAAGTTCTCTCGCCCGCCCATGCCCCATGGGTGCTCTCGACAGGCCCGCTGCCTGAGAAAAACAGCAGCAGACTCAGGGCGCCGACCCATCGGATCCACACGTTTCCGCCCCGATCCGACCGGCATGCGTTGGGCCGAAATCGCAAGCCCGATCCACCACTCATCGCAGCCGTCCCTCCCTGAAATCTCTGACACGCGCTCCATCCACGGCCGGTGCAGGAAAGCCCGCAGCCCTTTTCCCGCCGCCATGGCCCGCATGGCGGCCATCAACGCCGATTCGCCTGCGAGAGATGCCCCTTGGATGGGCCCCTGCTCCCGTCACCGGCAGAAATAGTGCGAAAAGTTTGCTTAAAATTTTATTAAAATGCCGATATTTGCCGATATTGTGGTGATTCGCTCATGTCTTGTCAAGCATAAGCGCGTTGCTCTTATTGCGAGCATATATCCGCAGCCGCAACGAGCAAAGAACTGTGCAATCGATGGACTGTTCGCGCCGGCGGCACGCTGACTGGTATGGTATTCGGGGATGGGGTAACGATGTCCCAACGCAAATGCGGCACGGGCCTGCAGAAAGATCGAAACATGTGGGCGGGACCGATCACAAAGCCAGCACCGATTCGGGGCGACGGCCGGGTCGCTGGCACGGTGCCGGGTCGCTTTCTTAAGCGGTGGAAGAAGGATGGGGAAAGGAACCGGCGGTCTTTCTGTCTGCTTACCGCCGTTTTGTGCGCCACTGCCTTGTCCCCCCTGCTTTCTGCGCCGTCAGGATGGGCGGGGACACTCACCATTCAGAGCGAGAACGATCTGTATGGAGATGGAGAAGACCGCTGGTATACCAACGGCGCCCGCCTGGTCTGGACATGGCCGGCAGGCGATTCGGACATTCCCTTGCCGAATCGGGCAAGCGACACTCTCTTGCGACTGACTCTGGGTGTCGATCGCAAGCGGTTGGCGGCGCCGGCCGCGCATCATCGTCATCTTCTCGCCTTGGGACAGAATATGTACACGCCGCATACCATCAAACTGGCGGTGCCCATTCCCCGCGACCGCCCCTACGCCGGCTGGCTGTACGGCGAAGCGGCCAGCACGGCCTTGAAGGGCCGACGGCGGGACGAGTGGCTGATCTCCCTCGGTATCATCGGGCCGGCGGCGCTGGCACGCCAAACACAGACGGCCGTGCACAAGCTCGTCAAATCGCCCCGCCCCTTAGGTTGGGCAAACCAGCTGCCCAATGCCCCGGCGATTCAGCTTTCCTACCGGCAGAGTCGCTATCTGACCCTGGCCGGCTCCGAAACGCGCGCCGGGTTTCAGCTCGCTCCTTTTGCCGGCTTCGACATCGGCACGATTTCCCTGACCGCCGATGCCGGGATCGTGTTGCGGGCGGGCTGGCGACTGGGTCGGCATCTGCCGGCACGGATCGCGCCGATGATCGTGGGCAGCCCCTTCACGCCGGAGACCGACTCGCATTTCCATTTTGAAGCCTTCGCTGGCATGGGCGGACGGCTGGTGGCCTACAACCGCTTGCTATCCGGCCCGTTCCTGCGCAACGCCCCGGTCACCGTACCGGCCCGCCACAGGCTGTTCGCGCTCAGCCTGGGCGGTCGGTTGGCCTGGAGAGCTGTCGCGCTCACCTATGGCTATACCCTGCGCGGCAAGGAATTCCGGGGGCAGAGCGAAGGCCAGGCCTTCGGCCATGTCAGTCTCGCCATCAGCTTTTAGCGCGGGGCTTGGGGGAATGTCCGGACAGCGCCCGGGCAATGGGCACGGGGCGGGCAGTGGCGCTTGCCCGTGCGATCAGATGCCCGCCTTCTTCATCATACAAAGCCCCCTCAACGAAGGCGACCGAGCGGCCGAGATGGATGCACTGGCCGATTCCAATCAACGACCGCGGACGCGCCGGCGCAATGAAACTCGTCTTGATTTCGAGCGTGGGGAGAAAGACGGTCACACCGCTTTGGGCGATGGCCGCGATCGCCGCCGTCGAATCGAGCATGACGGTGAGCATTCCGCCCTGAATGGTGCCGAGCGGATTGAGCAGCTGCGCACTCGGGCGAAACCGCAAACGGGAGCGCCCATGCCGACCGTCCAACGCCAGCACCTCACCCCCCACGAGATCGAATGCCGGGCTGGCGAAGATATCGTGAAAACGGGCAAGCAGGTCTGGATCGCCCTCGACCGGCCGCTCTTGCGCCAATGTGCGACTCACGCAAGTTCCTCCACCGCCCGCCGCAGCATCACCCCGGCCAGATGGGCCCGATAGGCGGCGTCGGCATGCGGATCGCTGTTGAGACCCTGCGGATCCAGCACCACATCCCGCAGCGCATCCGCGCGCCAGTCACCGGCTGCCAGCGCTGTTTCGGCTTCCCGCCAACGGAAAGGAGCCGGAGCTGCGCCCGTGACCGCCACCCGCGGCGCGCCGTCGGTCATCTCGGCGAGAAACACGCCGACCACCGCATAGCCCGAGGCCGGATGCCGGAATTTGGCGTAAGCCGAGCGCTTCGCCCGCGCAAAATGCACGGCCGTTACGATCTCACCCGGATCGAGTGCCGTTTCGAACAGACCGCGAAAGAAATCTTTGGCGGATATCTGTCGGCGATCGGTGACGATCCGGGAATCGAGGGCCAACAAGGCGGCCGGATAATCGGCCGCCGGATCGGCATTGGCGATCGAGCCGCCGATCGTACCGCGACTTCTGACCGCCGGATCGCCGATCAGCCCGGCCAGCCGCGCCAGTCCCGGGAGCACACGGCGCACCACCGGACTGTGGGCGACATCCGCATGGGGCGTCATCGCGCCGACGAGAATGCCGCCCTCTTCCTCGCGAATCCCCATGAGTTCCCGGCAACGACCAAGGCTCACCAGCATAGCCGGCCGCCGCAATCCCTGCTTCATGGTCGGGATCAGAGTCTGCCCCCCGGCAAGCAGTGCGACATCCTCTTCCTCGGCCAGCAGGCGGGCGGCCTCCTCCACCGTTTCGGGACGCGCAAGGACGAAAGGCTGCATCAGACCGCCTCCTCCGCCGACGCCATGACCGGTCGGCCCATCCGGCGTGCGCCCTCAAGGATTGCCTTGACGATATTCTGATACCCCGTACAGCGGCACAGATTGCCTTCGAGCGCCTGCCGCACCTCCCCTTCGTCGAGCGGACCGTCCGCCGTCTCGACGAGCGCGATCGCCTGCATCACCATGCCCGGGGTACAGAAGCCGCATTGCAGGCCATGACAGTCACGGAAGGCCTCCTGCATCGGATGCAGAACGGTCTTGCCGTCCGCGTCCGCGCGCGCCACGCCTTCGATAGTCAGGACATCCGCCCCATCAGCCTCGGCCGCCAGCATGGTGCAGGACTTGACCGGCCGACCATCCACGAGCACGACACAGGCCCCGCATTGGCTGGTGTCGCAACCGACATGGGTGCCGGTCAGACCAAGATCATCGCGCAACGCTTCCACCAGCAACCGCTGGGCCGGTACCGCCAGCTCCCATCGCCGGCCATTGACCGTCAAGACGATTGCAACGCTCTCATCCGCCATCGTTCTGCTGCATCCGATTCATGAGTTCCGTCAGCGAGGCCTGCATTTCCTGATGCGAAGCCTGAGCCCGTGGGCTGCGCATGATCCCCTCATACCAGGCCTTCACCCGCGGCGCCTGTGCGAAGGGATCGAAGCCAAAGCGGTTTGCCGTAAGTTGGAAATAGAACGCAAGAGGCAGCAAGGTGCAGTCCGCATAGGTCCAGCCGTCGTCATCGGATGGAGGCGTAATGGTAAAGAAATGATCGAGTTTCGCCAGCGCTTCCACCAGAGCGGATGTGGCGGCCTCCAGTCTCTCACCGGCGGACCAATTCTCCCGCATCGCCTGGAAGAGCGTGCCGAGCGTCGGCGCCACATAGAGATCCGCAATGCGCGCGACCAGATCGACAGCCACCGCCGCCTCCGCCTCTTCCGGAAAGAGTGGCGGGGTGGGATATAGACGCTCGATGAAGCGGCAGATGACGTCGGATTCGGGGATGACGCGCCCATCGGGCAATTGCAGCGCCGGGATCTTGCCGATGGGGGTGATCTGCCGATACGCCGCGGATTGCGGCATGCCGCCGGGAACCCCGGCTTCCTCCACCGCTTCCCGCCGACCCTTGATATCGAGAACCAGCCAGACCCGTTCGTAGTAGGGGCTGACCCGCGCCCCATAAAGCTTCGGCTTCGTCATGATGGCCTGTCCTTTCCCTCCTGCTTGCGCTGACGCTTCCACCCGCTGTCAGACACCGACATCTTCTTCGAGCCAGGCGAGCAGCGCCGCGTTCACTTCTTTCGGTTTCTCCTGCTGCACCCAATGGCCGGCACCGGTGATGTCTACGCGTCGGTAATGATCAAAGAAGACTTCGATCCCATCCGCCAGATGGGGCGGCAACACGCCGTCCCGCTCGGCCGTGATCATGAGCGCCGGATGGGTGATACGCAAGCGATCGACAGGAGGCTGGTAACGGGCCATCTCTTCCCAGTTGTGATGAAGATTGCGGTAGTAGTGAAGCGTCTGGCGGAATCCGCCCAGGCGATACGCCTCGACATAGACGGCCAGATCCTGCTCACCGAGCAACGGCTCGCCCGGCCAGCTCTCCTCTTCGCGCTCCAGCCAGGAGAGAAGATCGAGGTCCGGCGTGGAAAACGCCCCACCTCCCTGCTCTGTGCCCGCGCGTGGGCGGCGGTAGAAGAAGCGCATGGTGCGGGCGACATCCCGCTCCAAGATGGCCTCGGCCGGCCCTTCTTCCTGAAAGCGCAGGATATACATCTGCGGCCCATATATCGCCTCGATCGCCTTCAGAATCGGAACCGACCCACGGGGGCGGAAGGGCACATTGAGCCCGGCCAGCGCCTGCAGCCGCTCCGGCGCATAGAATGGCAGCGCCCAGGTGATGATCGCCCCCCAGTCATGGCCCACCACCACCGCGCGCGCGACACCCAAGCGATCAAGCAGCCCCGTGACATCCCCGACAAGGGCGCTCATGCGATACGCATTCTTGTCTTGCGGCTTGTCGGAACGGCCGAAGCCGCGCAGGTCTGGGGCGACAACATGATAGCCCGCAGCCGCCAGGACCGGAATCTGATACCGCCAAGAATAGGCGAGTTCCGGCCATCCGTGCAGCAGCAAAACGGTGGCCCGCGCGTCATCGACTGCGGGCCCCGCCCGATGGATGGCCAAGGTCACCGCACCCACCGACACCCGCTCAACCGGGGGAAATGACACCATCCCCTAACCTCCCTGCACTCCTCATTCCCTTCTGCTTGCCTGTTTCAGGGCCAGAAGAAAAGGCCCATAAAGCGGCAGGGGGAAAACGAGAGACAAGCGCAGACGAGCAAAAGCCGCCACAGATCGGGAACGATCTCTCTTGGCTTGTGCCGGTATGAGCGCGTATGAGCCATGACGGTCGCCGGCAAAGCCTGTGGAGTGTGAAAGCGTGCTCAGCCCGCCTTTCGCGTGTCTTGTGGCCGTTTCCGCAGGTTCACGATGGAGCATGAGATGACGATTGCACTCGTTCAAACGATTGCCGGATTTCTCCTCCTATTTGTCGCAGGCGAGCTGCTTGTGCGCGGCGCGGTGGGGATCGCCGATCATTTGCGTTTGCCGCCGCTGATCGTCGGCTTGACGGTGGTGGCCTTCGGCACCTCGCTGCCGGAGCTGTTCGTCTCGGTCAATGCCGTGCTGCGCGGGGCCGGCGGGCTTGCGATCGGCAATGTCGTCGGCAGCAACATCGCCAATGTCTGGCTGATCCTGGGCGCCTCGGCGCTGATCGCGCCCATCGCCTGTTCTGCGCGCCGATTGAGCCGGAATCTCGTCGTCATGTTGGCGGCCAGCGTGCTGGTGATCGCGCTTTCACTCGATGTCGAGCTGGATCGCACCGACGGCCTGCTGCTCGTGACCGGGCTCATGCTGTTTCTCCTGTGGTCCCTTCATTACGCGCGCCGTCACCCGGACGCGGCCCGCGATGTCCTCGACTTCGAACAGGAACTCGGTGTTGACCGGCTCACGCTGCGACGTGCCGTGCTTTACACCTTCCTCGGACTGCTGGGACTGCCCTTTGCGGCCGATTGGTTGGTGACCGGTGCGGTGACCATCGCGCGTCTGTTGGGCGTGGCGGAAGCCGTGATCGGGCTCACCGTGGTGGCCATCGGCACCTCACTGCCCGAGCTCGCCACCAGCCTGATGGCGGCGCGCAAGGGACATGCGGCGGTCGCGATTGGAAACGTCATCGGCAGCAATCTGTTCAATCTGATGGCCATCCTCGGAATCAGTGCACTTGCCGGCCGCATTCCGGTACCGGCGGCTTTTCTGCAGTTGGATTTCTGGGTCATGCTGGCGGCGTCGGCGATGCTGCTCGTCTACACCCTGCCACGCCGGCCGATCGGCCGCCTGTCGGGATTGGCGATGCTGGGCAGCTACGCACTCTATCTCGGCTGGCTGGTGTATGATGGGCGTTCTTTGACCTATCTGACGGGAATGCATCCATGACACCCGATCGTCAGAAACCTGCCGCACTCGTAACCGGTGCCGCCCGGCGCATCGGTCGGGCCCTGGCGCTCGCCCTGGCCGCGGACGGTCATCCGGTGGCGATTCACTGCCATCGCGCGCGCAAGGAGGCGGAAGCATTGGCAGCGCTGATCATCGCCGACGGCGGTCGGGCGGCCGTCGTCTCTTGTGATCTCGCCGACTCGCGGGCACGGGATCGACTGGTTGAGCAGGCCGCCGCCGCACTGGGCGAACCGCTCGCGGTGCTCGTCAACAATGCTTCCGTCATCGTCCGGGACGACATGCTGAACGCCACCCCTGAGAGCTACCAAGCCAACATGGCCGTCAATCTGGAAGCGCCCTTCTTCCTCTCTCAAGCTTTCGCCCGTCACGTTCTGGCCGACCCGGACAGGCGGGGGGTGATCGTCCACCTGGTCGATCAGCGGGTCCAGCGCCCCACTCCGCAGTTTATGACCTATACGCTCGCCAAAGCCGGCCTCTGGCATCTGACGCGCACCATGGCCCAAGCGCTCGCCCCCCGCATCCGGGTGAACGCCATCGGTCCGGGACCGGTTCTGCCCAGTCCCTACCAGAAGGCGGAAGATTTCCTGGCCGAGGCGCAGGCGACTCCGCTGGGCGAGCCGGTTGCCCCTGCCGATCTGGCCGCCGCCCTCCGCTTTCTCATCACAGCAGAGAAAGTGACCGGTCAGATGATCGCCGTTGATTCCGGACAGCATCTTGCCTGGGCGACACCGGATGTGGCAGCAAGCGGCGGCGAAGAGCACCGCTCCTCGTAAGAGCGGTGGCACACTGGCGTTGAGGACGGCATGTGATGGATCGGCAAGCCCGGAGACTACATCCCATCCAACTGGAGACCGGCCGCAGCGGTCTTCGTCATGTCTTCGTGCGCGATCTCGAGCTCGTCGCCCGAATCGGCGCCTATGACCATGAAAAGCACGCCGGGCAGCGCATCCGCATCAATCTCGACATCGAGGTTCTGGACGATCGCGACCATGGCGATCAGCTGACGAATGTCGTCTGCTATCAGCGCATCGTGGATGGCATCAAGGCGGTCGTGGAGGCCGGCCATGTCAATCTCGTCGAAACTCTGGCGGAACGAATCGCGGCCATCCCGCTAGCGGACCATCGCGTGGAGGCCGTGCGTGTGCGCGTGGAAAAACTCGAAGCGGTCCCCGAGGCCGCCAGTGTGGGTGTCGAGATCACCCGCCGGAAACATGGCTGAAATCGGCCGGATCACGGCCGGTTGGCCACCTTTTGTTCACAACGCCGCCATCGCCTTCCCGGATCGCCGTCACCAAGGAATCGCGGCCAACTCGAATCTCTGCACCCATCAAACGGATAGGTGAATTTCATTACATTTCAATCGGTTATTGGTCATGCCCATTTTTTGGGCAAAGCGGTGTTTTGCCGCAGGTCCCTTGGCCTCTTGGCGCCCGACCACAAGCCTGTCCACAGGCTTATCCACAAGAGTCGTGGACAGCTCGGCAAAGCCTTTGATTCACCACGAAGTTCCGCCTTGCACATGGGCCACGCAAGGCGGTGCGCAAAGAAATCCGCTCATATGAAGCATCGCCCTGATGACCGTTTCATGACAGCTAAGAAGAATCGGTGCCTGCTTGCTCCTTCCCCCTCCCCTTGCAGGCAGGCAAGCGGTATCCAAGCTATGGGAGACATTGATCGCAGGTGATCGACAGGCAACGGGTATGACGGGCAAGGATGCGAGCGGGCAGAAATTGACCGGGGTTGCGGTCATCCGACAGGCCGTGGCCCAAGCACCGGCCGGCCCCGGCGTCTACCGTATGCTCGATCGGGATGGTGTCGTCTTGTACGTCGGCAAAGCCAAGCGGCTCAGCCGGCGGTTGGCGGCGTATACACGGCTTACCGGTCTGCCGGTGCGGCTGCAGCGCATGGTTCAGCGCACGGCCGAGGTGGTTTTCGTCTCCACCGCCAGCGAGGCCGAGGCTTTGCTGCTCGAAGCCAGTCTCATCAAGCGCTATGCGCCGCCTTTCAACATCGTGCTCAGAGACGACAAGTCCTTCCCCTCCATCCTCATCCGTACCGATCATCCCTATCCACAGATTCTCAAGCATCGAGGCGCCCGCAAGGCGAAGGGGCATTACTTCGGCCCCTATGCCTCGGCCGGCGCCGTCAATCGCACGCTTGTGGCGCTGCAAAAGGCCTTTTTGCTGCGGTCATGCAGCGATGCCGAATTCGCCGCCCGCACCCGTCCCTGCCTGCTGTATCAGATCAAGCGCTGCGCCGCTCCCTGTGTGGGCAAAATTACACAGGAAGACTACCACGACCTGGTAGAAGAGGCGCATCGCTTCCTGAGCGGACGCAACCGCGGGCTGGAGGCGCGGATCCGCCGCGACATGGAGGCAGCGGCCGAGCGGTTGGACTTCGAGCGAGCAGCGATGCTGCGTGACCGATTGCGGGCCCTTGCGCTCATCCACGGCACGCCCGAGATGATGCAGATCCCGATCGCGGATGCCGATGTTTTCGCCATCGCCCAGCAGGCTGGTACGCATGCCGTCCAGTTGTTCCTGCTGCGCGGCGGTCAGCATCGCGGCAGCGCCGTCTTCTTTCCCCGCGCTGAGGCCAGCGCCTCGGCATCACGGGTGCTCGCCGCCTTTCTTCTCCAGTTTTACCAGAGCCACCCCGTTCCGCCCCGCGTCCTGGTCAATGTCGAGATCCCGGCTCCCGACCCCCTCATCGCGGCCCTGGAACGTCTCGCCGATGGGCGGGTGCGGCTGCACCGTCCCCAGCGGGGCAAACTCCACGGCTTGGTCACGGCGGCCGAACGCAATGCCGAACAGGCTCTTGCCCGACGGTTGTCGGAGCGTGAAGCGACCCGCACACAACTGGCCGCCCTGGCCGAGCGTTTCGACCTGCCCGCCGCACCCAATCGGATCGAGATCTACGACAACAGTCACCTCATGGGACGCGAACCTTATGGGGTCATGGTGGTCGCCACGCCGGAGGGCTTCGACAAACGGGCCTATCGCCGCTTCCGCATCACCGACGAGACGATCACGCCCGGTGACGATTACGCCATGATGCGAGCGGTGATGCGCCGGCGCTTCCGTTCGGACGGCAGACGACAGGCCCGCGAACGACCTGACCTGCTGCTCATCGACGGGGGAGCCGGGCAGGTTGCGGCTGTCGTGGAGGCGCTGGCCGAACAGGGGCTTGCGGACATTCCCGTCATCGGCATCGCCAAGGGTCCCGACCGCCGTGCCGGACGCGAAACCTTCCACCTGCCCGACGGCCGCAGCCTCACCCTCGATGCACGCGATCCGGTCCTTTTCTTCCTCCAGCGTCTGCGTGACGAAGCCCATCGCTTTGCGATCACCGGCCACCGAGCCGCCCGCCTCAAGGCGCAGCGCCGTTCTCTGCTGGACGCCATTCCGGGAGTCGGCCCCAAGCGCAAGCGGGCGCTGATCACGCATTTCGGCTCGGCCCGCGGCGTGGAGGGCGCCTCGATCGCTGAAATCGCAGCGGTCCCCGGCATCTCGCGCGCCTTGGCCCGCCGGATCTGGGAGCACTTGCACGAGGCCGGCTGATCGCGCCACAAAACAGGAAGAACAGCAGCCGGACACGGGCTTCGGAGGAAGGATCGGCGCGCCATGGAGCTGGAGTTGGGTGGAGGACGCCTCCTGGCACAAGAAGGCACGGCCCATGGCACGCTCGACTACAGCTGCGAAGCTGGCTTTCCGGGACCCGTCGCCGGCGTTGACGAAGCCGGCCGCGGCCCATTGGCCGGTCCCGTGGTGGCGGCGGCTGTCATCCTCGACCCCGACAATCTGCCGGCCAGCATCCGTGACTCCAAGTCGCTGAGCCGCTCCGAGCGCGAGCGACTCTTCTCCGCGATCCGGGCTCAAGCGCGCGGCTGGGCGATCGCCGCCGCCTCGGTGGCCGAGATCGATCGCCTCAACGTCCTGCGCGCCACGATGACGGCCATGGCCCGCGCGATCACCCGCCTGCGCCCGTGTCCGCAAACCTGCCTCGTTGATGGCAATGCCATCCCGCGTCTTGCGGCGGGACCGCGCTGCCTGGCGGTCATCGGTGGCGATGCCCAGGTACTCAGCATCGCGGCGGCCGGGATTCTCGCCAAAGTGATGCGTGACCGGATCATGGCCCGTCTCGCCCGCCGCTATCCGGATTACGGATGGGAGAAAAACGCAGGATATGGTGTGCGCACCCATCTTCAGACTCTACGGCTTGTGGGTGTGACTCCCCATCACCGCAAGAGTTTCGCCCCCGTCTCTCAAGTTCTGCTCCAAGGTAATCTTCCAATAACTTGATTCTTCTATTGAATTCTTCTTGACGCCGAGTCGCGCCATAAGGCATGCTCCGCCACCGGATTGGCCGGCATGCAATACCGCCACGATCCCGAACCACATGAGGAGTGTGGATGGCGGTGCGGGAGGATAGGATGACAAACGCAAAACGGAACGGCCGCAGCGAGGGCGCATTGCCGCTGGACCGGATCCTGGAAGGTGACTGCATCGACATCATGAACGCCCTGCCCGCAGGTTCGGTGGATCTCGTCTTCGCGGATCCCCCCTATAATCTACAGCTGGGCGAGGGGCTGACGCGGCCCGATCAGTCCGTCGTTGCCGGGGTCACCGAAGACTGGGACCGTTTCGACAGCCTCAAGGCCTATGATGCCTTCACCCGCGCCTGGTTGCAGGCGGCGCGCCGTGTGCTCAAGGATACCGGCACCTTGTGGGTGATCGGCACCTACCACAACATCTTCCGGGTGGGGAGCGTACTGCAGGATCTGGGGTTCTGGATCCTCAATGATGTCGTGTGGATTAAATCGAACCCGATGCCGAACTTTCGCGGCACGCGCTTTACCAACGCGCATGAGACGCTGATCTGGGCGGCCAAGAGCGCTGAACAGAAGCGCTATACCTTCAACTATCAGGCGCTCAAGGCCATGAACGGTGATCTGCAGATGCGCTCGGACTGGTATCTGCCGATCTGCACCGGGTCCGAACGGCTGAAAAATACCGATGGTCAGAAGGCCCATCCGACCCAAAAGCCGGAAGCGCTGCTCTATCGGGTGCTGATGGCCAGCACCAATCCGGGCGACGTGATCCTGGATCCATTCTTCGGCACCGGCACGACAGGGGCGGTCGCCAAGGCTCTGCGCCGGCATTTCATCGGGATCGAGCGGGACCGCCGCTATATCGCCCTCGCCCGGGAACGGCTGGCGCAAGTTCGGCCGATCGCGGAAGATGCCGCCCGGTTCACGAAATCGCGCCGTCAGATGCCCCGCGTGCCGTTCGGCCGACTGCTCGAACACGGCCTGATCCGCCCCGGCGCCACGCTGTATGACGCCCGTCGGCGGCATGCGGCGCGGGTGCGCTCGGACGGCAGTCTCAGCGACGGCGAGCGCGTCGGCTCGATCCATGAAATCGCCGCCAAAGCCACGGGAGCGGCCGCCTGCAACGGCTGGACGTTCTGGCATGTCGAGCAGAAAGGACGCCTCGTGCCCATCGATCGTCTGCGCCAGGAACTGCTGCCGCCGGAACTGCGCAAATAGCAGGGGCGGGCGCTTGTGACCCACGCAGCGAGCGCTTCAGCAGAATACCCACAGGCGGCAGGGCGGGCGGAAGCGCAGGGTGGTGGTGAAGCTCTCAGGCAGGCTCTTGCGGGCGAGCGGATCGACAAGGGCGGTGAGCGGCACCGTCAGACTCGCGGTGCGCTTGTCATCCGAGATGCGGCCGTTTGACTCGAGAACCTCCTCGCCCGTGATCCGAAAAGTGATACCGTGACCTGTCAGCATCAGCGCAGCGAGCGCCTGATCGCCCTCCCCACCGGCCTCCTTGTTGGCATTGGCCAGCAGCGCCGCGATATCGACGGATACCCGCACCACGCCGTCCCCCGCTTTCTCGATACGGATCTCCATCTGCGAGTCGGTATCGTCGTCGGCGAACAGACGGCCCGAAACCGCTTCCTCGAGCGAGGCCGTCTTGCGCTGGATGCACGAGACGGTATCCGCCTGCACCACCGGTGACCCTCCTTCACACAGCTTGCTGAGGCCGGTGTCCGCGTCATCCATCACCAGCAGAAACAGGCTCTTCGGCATGCGCACTTCCGAGCGCAGCCGCACCTGCTCGTCTTGTGTGAAGGTGAGGTCCACATCGATGTCGAAACATCCCGCCAGCAGCAACACCGGCGCCAAGGCCAGCAGCCGGGCCATCCGCATCACCCGGATGGTGAATGCGCTCCGGATCCCACCTGCAATCCTCGTCGTCATCAGCTTTTCCCCTCCCATCGTCGGCCTTCCGTGACACCATAAATGGCAGCCTACTGCGCCGTCTGGACGTTTTGCAATGGCGGGCCGGAGCATGAACGTCCCTGTCGATTGTGACGGCCTGTCGCTCTTGGGCTCACCTTAACCATAGCAGGAAACCTCCTGTTAACCGGCGATGAACGAAGGAAAACCCGCGCCAAGACCGGTGAGTCGGGTCGGAACGCTCCAGGTCATGGCAAGATGCGCTTCTGCCCGTCGGGAATATTGTCCGACGGCCAAGGCAACCGCACGCCGATCCTACCGGCTTGCGACAGACACCGCATGTCATTGCAATTTCACTCCGCCCCGGATGTCAGGGAGAAGGATAAAGATGAGACAAGCAGCACTCCGCCTTTCGGCTCTGGTGATGATCTTGGGTTTCGTGATCGGCGGCATGGCGAACACTTCCGCTCATGCCGCTGACAAGAGCAGCTGGCTGAAGGCGGTCGCGAAGACGATTGCCAAGAAACAGATCTACCCCCGCTCGGCTCTGGCACGGGAAATCGAGGGCACAGCGAAGGTGCGCATTACGGTCTCCCGCGATGGACGCATCACCACCTATGATGTCATTCAGCCGACGGGTGAGGCGGTGCTGGATCGCGCCCTCGAACGCTTGATGACGCGGATCGACCCACTGCCTGCGCCACCCGCCGGAATCGCGGAAAAAGAGCTGACGCTGGTGGTTCCCATTGTGTGGTCGCTGCACTGAGTGAGCCAAGGGACCGCGAAAAAGAAAGAAAAAGCCGGAGCAGGCGGCATGCCTCCGCTCCGGCTTTCTCTTCTGTGGCAGAGAATGAAGCACGCGTGCGAACGGCAAGACACTTCCCATCTGTGCTGATCACACGCATGTGCTGGGTGCGAGCCTGTGCCTGCGTCATGCGATTGCGCGGGGCTGATCGTGACCGGCCTTTTGTCGGTGCCCGCTGCGAAGAGATGCGTGGCCGGACGGATGCTAGAAACGCGGTGGGGATTCGTGGAGATCGGGAAGATTGTTCTCGATCAGCACGACGTCTCCGGCGCGCGCATGGGTCTTAAGCCAGGACTCCGCGGCGGCCTGACGGACGAAATGATGGATCTGCGGCCCGCGTTCGCCGGCCGCTGCGCGCAACCCTTCCTCGAAGCTCGGGAACCGCTCCGGACGCACAAGCAACGCGACATCCACGCGACCGGCGGCGTAACGACCCAACGCCCGATGCGCCTCGTCGTGCCGATCGCCGAGCTCCACCATTCCCGGTGTCAAGAGAATACGTCGGCCTTTCTGCGTCCGGCCCAGCCGATCGAGAAGCTCAAGAGCCGACCGAAAGCCTTCCGGGTTGCTGTTGTAGGCATCGTCGATCACGGTCACGCCGGCCGCACTGCGTGTCACAGCCAGCCGATGAGCCACGGGCCGCAGACTCGCCAAGGCGCCGGCGATCGCCGCCGGGGGCATCCCCAGTTCATGAGCCGCTGCGGCCGCGGCCAGCAGATTCCAGGCCTGATGGCGACCATGAAGCGGCAGCCGCCAACGCATCTGCTCGCCGGCCGGTGTGCGCAGATCGACCACAAGGCCGTCTTCATCCTCCCCCCACTCGAGAAGACGCCAGTCACTGTCCGCATCGGAACCGACGCGGACCACCCGGCCGCCACAGCGACGCGCCAACAGATCCTGCCGCAAACCCCGGTCCGCAATGCCATCGACGATGGCGACCAGGGCTCCGCCTGCGGTCCAGACGGCCTGCGCCAGCTCCATCTTGGCGCGGGCGACGGTCTTCAGATTCCGGAACCGTTCATAATGCGCTTCGCCCACGGCCGTCAGAATACCGAGACGCGGCGGTGTCAACCGGCACAAATTTGCGATCGAGCCTTCCCCATAGGCGCCCATTTCGACGATGAAGAAACGGTGCCGGGGCTCCAACCGCTCGCGGATGATCCGCACGATTCCCATCTCGGTGTTCACGCTGCCCGGTGTGATCAGTGTCGGCCCCAGCCCTTCGAGCAGATGCCCGAGGATGTGCTTCGTCGATGTCTTCCCGAAAGACCCCGTGATCCCCACGATGACTGGATCGACGACGGCGAGCTTGGCCACGGCCTCGGCCCGATAGCGCCGCTGGATCCGGCGCTCGAGCGGCATCAGCAACGCGTTCGCCGCCACCAACAACCAGGGGGCCGTCTGGGCGAGGATCACCGTCATAACCCCCGCCATCACGGCCAGAACGGGTGGTTGGGGCGAAAAGAAGAACATCGCCAGTCCCAGCCCGCCGATCTCTGCAACGGCGAACAGAACGGCCACCCCCAGGATCCGCCGGGCGCGGGCGGTCAATTTGAGCGGCTTCTTGGCCCGACGCAGAACGAAAAAGCTACGCCGCAACCCCTCGGCCAGGCCCAGGACGACCACGCCCAGCCCGATCTCCTGCAACCATTCCTGGGGCGAGAACCCCAGCACCAGACCAACCGCCGCGGCCAGGCTCGTCCAACGATCCCGTGCGCCGGCCCGCCGCACCCAATGCAGAAACCGCCGGCCGTCGTATTCCTCCTGTTGGAAGAACAGCAGCAGCGCCGCCAGCCGTAAGCCGGCAAAGGCGACGATCAGCAGCCCCAGCAACAGGGTAGCGGACATCAATGCGTCGGGCATCTCACCATCTTCTCATGATCGCAGCGGCCCCATCTGTTTTCTCATCGCGTTCCGGGGCGGCCGCTTGCGCTCCAGAAATGTCAGGATCCGATAGGCGCACTGGAATGCGCCCGCTCCCAGGATGTCGAGATGGCCGAAGCCGTCGAGCACGACGAGTTCGCCGTCAGCCAGGAGGGCCGCGAAGCGTTCGCCGAATGCCGGTGGCGTCTCCGTATCTTCCCGACCATAGAGGAGCAACGCCGGCTGTCGCACCATGGCGGCGACCGGCGCCAGATCCTCATTGACCACGGCCACCAGCGTCGCGCGCAATCGTCCGGCCCGGCGATAGTCCGCACTTCCCACCCGGCGGGCATAACGCGCGAAAAGCGCAGTGCCCGTCAGGCGATCCATGTGGCGGAGCAGCCGCCCGGTCGCCTTCAGCACCGCCGACCGCGCACGGAAAACCGCTCCCCGGGGCTTTTTGAGGCCGGCGCCGGCGATCAGCACGATGGCGGAAATGGCTTCGGGGTCCACCGCAGCCGCGCGCAGAGCCAGCCGCCCGCCGAAGGAATGGCCGACCAGCACGATCTCCCGTCCCGCTGCCCGGGCTTCGGCGATGACCGGCTGGTGAAGGAGCGCCTGCGCATATTCCGCACTGCCCGCCCCCTCGGCAAGCATCGGTGTCTTCCCGAATCCCGGCAGGTCGGGCACCCAGCATGCGCCATGGGCGCACAGCTGTCGGGCAAGCGGCATCAGGCTCTCGCCCGTCACGCCCCAGCCATGCAGCAGGGCGAACAACCGATGAGAGCCGGCATCTGTGGACGCCGACAGCATCCGGGCGTGCCAGGCCGGCGCGGTGGCGGGACCGGGGGACGGCATCGTCGCCTCACCCACGGGTGAAGATTTGGGCACCACCGGCGGCCGCATCCGTCAATCGCCGCTCTCGCCGATGCAGGAGGAAGCCCTCCTCGACCAGCAGATTCGTCAGCTCCGTGAACGAAATGGGCGCCGGCGCCACCTGCCAGAGATAATAGGCGAAGGAACCGGGAATACTGTTGATCTCGTTGAGCCATATTTCCCCGGTTTCGCCATTGCACAGAAAATCGATCCGCGCCGTGCCGGTCAGCGAAAAGGCGCGGAAAGCCTGCTTTGCCCAGTTGCGCAGATTCTTCTCTTGCTCGGTGCTCAGCGAGCGGGGATTGATTTCGCGACTGAGCTCGGCGAGACCCTCAATGGGTGTATCGTCCAATTTCGGACGGCCGCCGCTGCCGGCGAGATATTTTTCCGTAAAACTCAGCACCTCGTCTTCGCCCTGCTTGAGGGGCCGCTCGATGGCGCTGGTGACCAACGCCGCTCCCTCGCGCCGGACCGCGAGATTATATTCGACGAGATGCGGCACGAGCGGCTCAACCAGCGCCGCCGTATCCAAGCGGAAGACAGCATTGACGGCCGCCACCAACGCGTCGCGGCCATCGGCACGCGCAACCCCAACCGAAGATCCGAGCCGCCGCGGCTTGACGATCACCGGAAAAGGATCCGGCCCCAACGTCTCCAGCACGGCGGGCAGAACATGCGCCTCCTCCACGAAGGGATGGTCTTCGGGCCGCAGAAGCAACGCATGCGGCAGGACCGGCAGACCGGCCGCGCGCAGGATCTCCTTCGTGAAATGCTTGTCCATGCTGGCGGCCGCCCCGA